>JAABQX010000016.1 GCA_011391215.1 Rhodocyclaceae bacterium | reverse complement strand
AGCATGTAGGGCAGCACGCTCGGGAAGAGGATCTTGGTGACGATCTTCCACTCGGAGAGGTTGAGCACGCGCGCCACGTTGAGGTAGTCCTGCGGCACGCGCATCACGCCCTGGGCGGTGTTCATGATCATCGGCCAGATGGAACAGATGAAGATCGTCCAGGTGGCGGCCGGGTCGGCTTTCTTGAAGACCAGCAGCCCGATCGGCAGCCAAGCCAGGGGGCTTACCGGACGCAACAGGCTGATGATCGGGTTGATCATGCTGGCCATCGTCGCGAAACGGCCGAGGATGAAGCCGGCCGGAATGCCGACCAGCGCCGCGAAGCCGAAGCCGATGGCGACGCGTTGCAGCGAGGAGAGAATGTTCCAGCCGATGCCCTGGTCGTTTGGCCCGTTGCTGTAGAACGGGTCGGCGAAGAGAATGGCGGCGGCATCCCAGGTCTTGCCCGGGGTGGGGATGCTGCCGCCATTCATCGTTGCCAGGTGCCAGATGCCGATCAGCAGCACCATGCCCATGATGGGCGGCAGAATGGCGCCGAGCATGTCACGCATGGCGGTTGCGGTCACGGAATTCTCCTTAGACATAGAGGAATATCAGGGGTAATTCAGGCAGGGGCCATGGCGGCCTGTTTCATCGCGCCGGCCAACGTACCGTAGGCGGTGGTCCAGGCCTCCTTGACGGCAGGTGTGAATTGCTCGCTCAGCCCTTTGGCCAGCGTCCAGAGCAGCGCACTACCAACGGTGTCGTAGTGCGCTTCGGTCACGCCGTAGTCGACATGACGACGGCCAAGATCTTCGATCCGATCCATCATCGGACCGAGATTGTCGAGGCTCATCACCACCATGTTGATCATGGTCATCAACTTGCGGCCTTGTTCCTGCATGTCGCCTTTGAACATGACGCGCAAGGCGGGATCGAGTTCGAACAGCCGGCCATAAAACAACTCGGCAGCGGTATCGCGAATGGGCAGCACCTTTTCCCAACTGGTACGCACGAGGGTAATTTTTTCGGGGGTCATGGCAATCTCCTGAGTAAGTGATGAATCAAATTTTGATCTTGAAGCCGTCAGCGTACTTGGCGGGATCTTTGCCGTTCCAGACCACGCCGTCGACCAGCTTAGATTCGCGCATCTCGCTCTTCGGTACGGCGGCCTTGGCGGCGGTGGCGGCTTCCTTGTAGATGTCGATACGGTTCACCTTCTTCGCTACAGCGAGGTAGTCCGGGTGATCCTTGAGCAGGCCCCAGCGCTTGTGCTGGGTCATGAACCACATGCCGTCGGACAGGTAGGGAAAGGACACCGCGCCGTCGTTGTAGAACTTCATCGCGTTCTTGTCGTCCCAGGTTTTACCCAGACCATTGGCGTAGCGGCCGAGCATGCGCGCGACGATGACGTCGCTATCGGTATTCACGTAGGCCTTGGCGGCGATGGTGTCGGCGGTCTTCTGCTTGTTGGCCAGCGAGGCGTCGATCCACTGGCCGGCCTCGATGATCGCGGCCGTCACGGCGCGTGCCGTGTTCGGATACTTGGCGACCCAGTCGGTCGTGGTGCCGAGCACTTTCTCTGGGTGATCGACCCAGATGTCCTGCGTGGTGGTCGCGGTGAAGCCGATGTTGTCGACGATCGCGCGGTTGTTCCACGGCTCGCCGACGCAGAAGCCGTCCATGTTGCCGACGCGCATGTTGGCAACCATCTGCGGGGGTGGCACGACGATGGTCTTGACGTCTTTGAAAGGGTTGATGCCCTGCGCCGCCAGCCAGTAGTAGAGCCACATCGCGTGGGTGCCGGTGGGGAAGGTCTGGGCGAAGGTGTATTCGCGCTCCTTCTTGGCCACCAACTTGGCCAGCGAGGCGCCATCGGTCACGCCCTTGTCCTTGAGCTGGTTGGAAAGTGTGATGGCCTGGCCGTTGTTGTTGAGCGTCATGAGGACGTTCATGTCCTTCTTCGGCCCGCCGATGCCGAGTTGCACGCCGTAGATCAGGCCGTAGAGGACGTGGGCGGCGTCGAGCTCGCCATTTACCAGCTTGTCGCGCACGCCGGCCCAGCTCGCCTCCTTGGTCGGGACGATCTTGACGCCGTGTTTCTTGTCGAAGCCCATCACCGAGGCCATGACCACCGAGGCGCAATCGGTGAGGGGGATGAAGCCGATACGCACTTCTTCCTTTTCCGGCTTGTCGGAGCCGGCGGCCCAGGCCCCGGTACTCATGGGGAAAGCGCTCATGAGCGCAGCTCCGGTGGCCAGACGCAGGAAGTCGCGGCGGGAGGATTCGACAACAGGTGCAGGGCAGGTGGCTTCATTTTTCATCTCGATCTCCGTGTGGGGAATAAAAAAACAGCGTCGACCGCAAACTTGTGGTTTGCAATCAGACGCCGTTGTCTGGTGGCCGAACCGCCGTTGGTTCGACACTTGTCCTCTATTCAGCAATGGCCGTGCCAGCGCTGCGTGGATTGTCCTAACTGAATGAATTGCCGTGATTTATGCCGAAAAGTCGGCGCTGGCGGGACGGCGGATTGCCTTGTGCATGCTGCACTGCATAAGTGCAGAAATACTTATGAATGCACATGACTGGTGCGCTGTTCAGAGCAGCAACTGCGCCATATCGACCAGATTGGCGGCGACTTTGCCGAGTGGCTGCGAGCGTTCCATCGCCAGTTTGCGCAGCGTCGCATAGGCAGCATCCTCGTCCATGCTGCGGGTCTTCATCAGGATGCCCTTGGCCTTGTCGATCACCTTGCGTTCTGAAAGCTTGCGGCTGGCGACCGCCAGTTCCTGTTTCAGGGATTGATATTCCTCGAAGCGGGCGATCGCCACATCAACCACCGGCTTGAGCCGGTCAATCTCAAAGCCATCAACCACATAGGCTGCCACGCCGGCCTTAATCGCGGAGCGGATCGTGTTGCTGTCGCCATCCTGCGAGAACATCACGACCGGCCGCGGCATCTCTCGGCTCATCACAGCCAGATGTTCCAGCGTATCGCGTGAGGGCGATTCGGTCTCGATGAGGATGATGTCCGGCTTGATCTCCTCGATGCGTTCAATGAGTTCGAAGGCCGATGGCAACACGGCCGCGACCTGATGCCCGGCCTGGATCAGGCCGGTACAGATTTCTACCGCGCGGTGCTGTGATTCGTCGATGACGAGGATGCGTGCCATGCCATCTCATAGCAACAAGCAGGCCACTTGATTTAAGTCAATTTACTTGACTAAGGCAGAAAGCCCGTGTAAAGTTGACTCATTTACTCAACTATTAGCTTGCTTTATTGCTTCATTTGTTTGTCAGGAGGAAATTTCAATGGAAACACTTTTGTCCATGCCCATGCCGATGGCTTTATCGCTGATGATGATCTCCGCGATTGCTGTTTATTTCTTCCTCAAGCTGCTGGGGATTCTTGATGAGCCGGCGCGGTATGTGCGGCGCGTGCGGGTTGGCAGTCAACCGGGTAACCCGGTCAGAGATCAGGCTTGATTCGCCAGTAAATCAATGCATGCGCGGCGTAGTGTCGCGCAGCACGCGGTAGGGGGTCGAAAACGGCGCCAGCTGCTCGAGGAAATCCAGCAACTCGAAGCCGGGCGAGTTGCGAAAAAATGCCGCCATCGGCGTTTCCATCCAGATGCGGTCGGCATAGATCCATAGTTCGTGCGGTGTGTCGCCAACTTCGTCATGGTTGCGGTCGAATCCCGCGTATTCATCCCAGTAATTGTCTACCCAGACATTGGCCGCCCCGGCGCCGGTTCCACTGATAGCTACCGTGGTCAAGTTGTTCTCGAAGCGGTTGCTCTCGAAACGGTGGCCCCCGGCTTCACCGTAAAAAAACATGCCGATGATGTTATGCGCGTAGCGGTTGTTGCGCACCATCAGCACCCCCACCGGTTCCGGCGGTGCATCGACCTTCAGCCCCACCGCACAATGCAGCACGGTATTACCCTCGACCACGCCGGTATCGCTTTCCTTGAAAACGATGCCCGCCCCGCCGCCGGTCAGCGCGTGTTCGATGTGATTGCCGCTGAGCACCACATCGCGTGAATAAAGAATGACGATGCCGGTCCCCATGTCCGAGAAATGGTTGCGCTCGATGTGCAGGCGTGGTGAGAAAACCACCTGCATGCCATAGCGGCCGTCGCTGAAGCGGTTGCCCGTCACGTGGTTGTCGGGTGCATTGGTGAAGAGGATGTCGCGCGCGCGTCGCATCCGGTTGTCTTCGATGTGGTTCGCGCGACCGTTCCAGACCCGGATGGCATCGCCGCGCAGAGCCTGCTCAAGCGCCTTGCCGGTGATCTCGTTGTTGCGCACTGTCGAACTGTTGGCCTGGCGCAAATGGACGCCGAACAGGACGTCCTCGAGGCGGTTTTCCTCAACCACATGGTCGCGTCCTTCGAGCAGTACGCCGGCATCGACGCTATCGTGAAGTTCGCCGCTGCCGACAATGCGCAGGCCGCGCAGCGTAACGCCGTTCCCGCTGATGCTGACAACTGTGCCATGGCCGGTGCCGCGAATTTCCGCCTTTCCCCCTCCCTCCAGCGTGAGCGGCTTGGCGATGCTCACCGGCCCGGCATACGTGCCTGGCGCGAGCCGTAGCGTGCTGCCGGGGGACGCTGCATCGATGAGGGCTTGCAGTGACTGCGTTGCCTGACGGGGAGGGTGTGCGACGTCGGCGTGTACGGCAGACACCAGAATCAATGCAATCCAGAGGCGCCAGGGCATCGCAATCAGGGATTCAGCCGCAAGAAGTTTACGGCGGGACGTTTTACAGACAGGTAATGAAGACAGGCGTAGATGGGCGGCTCAGGCGAGGAAAGCCAACGCTGCGGCCAGCAGCAAACCGTGCAGCGAGGCGGCGAGGATCGTCAGCTTGATGCCGGGTACGAGTTGAGTCGGCTGCGCTGCGTGATGGGCGAGGTTTTGCGCTGCCTTGAAACTGGCGATGGCTGGCAGCAACGAGATCAGGGCAATGCCGGGCAGATGCCCGAGCAGGGTCATGGTCAGCACCCAGCCGTAGCAAAACAGTGCGATGAGCGCATAGCCCCAGCGGGCGCGCTGCACGCCGAGACGCACGACTACCGTGTGCTTGCCGGCGTGCGCATCGGCCTTTACATCGGGGAACTGGTTGATGTAGAGCACGTTGGCGACCAGTAACGCGAAGCCCAATCCTGCCGCGACCGGAGTGAAGGAAAAGTCGTGGCGCTGCACGAAATCGCTGCCGAGGACGATGAGCAGCCAGGCCGCCGTGATGCCGAATTCGCCAATGCCACGGCTTTGCAGTTTCAACGGCGGCGCGGAATAGGCCCAGCCGGTAAGCAGGCCGGCGAGTCCGATGCCGATCAGCCCCGGTGCGCTTACGGCAGTCAGCCACAGACCGGCGGGAATGACCAGCGCCAGGAGCGTATAGCCGAACACGCCGGCCTCGTGCAGCGACAGCACGCCATTCTGGATCACGCGGCTGCCGCCGGTGAAGGGGAACACGCGGTCGTCGTTGGCGGCATCGCAGCCGCTCCTGGCGTCGTAGTAGTCGTTCACCGCGTTGGCGCCACCATGGGCCAGTAGCGCGAACAGCAGTGTCACGGTGGCCTTGAGCGGGTCGAGCGCGATACCGCTGGCGGCGGCGGTCGCCAGGCCGAGCAGGCAACCGACGAAGGTGACGGAAAGGAAGGCCGGACGCGTCGCCACGAAGTAGCGCATCAAGGGATGCGGCAGGGTGTCGAGGGTCGGTTCGAGCGGTTGCGTCATGATGGACTCCGATCAGTGGACGGCGCTTCGAGCATGGGCAGATTGGCCGACATGCGCTTACTTGAGTGCAGCTTCGGCGGCGGCGACGAGTTCGTCACCTTTGATGCCACCCGTCTTGGTGGCGACGATTTTCCCCGTGCGGTCAATGGCCACGGTGAAGGGCAGTCCCAGCCTGACATTGCCGAGGGTACGCATCAGTTCCATGCCTTTGTCCTTGCCGAGCAGCAGCGGATAGTCCATGTCGTAGGCCTTGGCGAAGTCGCGCACCGGTTCGGCCTTATCCTCGATGCCGATACCGATGACTTCCAGTCCTTTGGACTTGTAGTCATGGTGCAGCTTGACGAACTCGGGGATTTCGGCACGGCAGGGCGGACACCAGCGCGCCCAAAAATTGACGATGAGCGGCTTGCCCTGCCACTTGGCCAGCGCCTGCGGCTTGTCCTGGAGGTTGTTCAATGTCGCGGCGAACAGCGCATCGGATGTTGACTGTGCCAGCGCCAGGCAGGACCAGAGACTCGCGACGAGCGCCAGCAACCCGTGCTGCGTGGGCTTCACGGCAGGTCGCCCCGGCGGAAGATGAAGTAGCCGAGTCCTGCGGCCAGCAGGCCCAGCGCGCTCGGGTAGGCCAGTGCGAAAATCTTGTAACCGAGCACGCCGAAGGTGTCGAGAATCACATAGGCAGCGGGCCCCAGCACGATGAGCTGCGGATCGAAGAGAGCGAGCGCGGCGGTGCGGAACACCTGCAAGGGATTGGCGAGCGCGATGCCCACGGCGATCTCGGGGGCGATGCGGCCCTGGATCATCACGCCGAGCAGAATCAGGTCGAGGAACAGCAGCAGCACCAGCCAGGTCATGAAGGCCGCCCCTTGGGCCATGTCGGTACTGCGTGCAATCGACGAGATCAGCATGCCGAGGCCGAGAAAACACAACGCCATGGTGGCCAGCAACGCGGTGTAGTAGCCGAACATGCCCCACGGCACCTCGATTTCCTTGATCAGCGCGATGAACACGGCGGCCAACATGGCAAGGAACACCGGGGCGAAGACGACGATGTAGCGGCCGAGAATCTTGCCCCAGAACCACGCACCCAGAGAGACCGGCAGCGAGAGCAGGTATTCGAACACGCCGGCCTCGCGGTCGCCCGCGACGGAGCGAACGGTGGTGATGAGCACGAAGATCGGCAGGATTGCCATGGTCAGCTGGATGTAGGTGACAAGCAGGCGCGACAGCCCGATGAAGCCGAGCACGCGTGATTCGGTGAGGCCGAAGAGAAAGAGCAGGGCGACGATGCCGCCGAATACTGCCGTATAGATGAGGAACCAGCGTGCGCGCAGGCTTTCGACAATATCGAGTCGGGCGGTGAGCCAGAGTTGTTTCATGGTTTTGCTTTTCTGACGAGAGCGATCACGTGCTCGCTCATGGTGGGGAAGTCGACCGAGCCGGCTTGCGGGTAGGCGACGGCGCCGAAGTTGTAACCCATCGGCGAAAACTTGGCAGCGTAGTGCGCCTTGCGGGCATCCATCCAGCGCATTTCATTGCCCCGCACATTGGAGTCGGCTACCCAGATGGTGGTAGCCGGGTCACGCACCCAGGGAAACTTGTCGGCCTTGTCGTTGATGCACAGGGCGATGCAGCCCGGGTCATCGAACTTGAAGACGGTGTTCTTCGGCCCGCCGCGCATTTCGCCGGCGAAGCGGCGATCGGAGATCACCATGTTGCAGATCACGCAGGTATCGCGATCCCACTTGATGGCTTGCATGCCTTCCGGCCAGCCTTCATCTTTGCCGCAGGCGGAAAGGGCGGCGGCGAGCGGCGTCAGCAGAAAGCCGGCAGCGATAAAACGGCGGCGATCCATTTACTCGACTACCTCATGCAGCGACAGGTCGCCGATCAGCGCGACATAGCGCGAGAGCATGCCGATGAAGCGCAGCCGATCCGGACCGGCGACATCGCCGCTCCAGACCAATCCGGATGCATCGGCAACGAACTTCCAGGTGCCAAGTGTTTTGGCCAGCGCCGGGTCAATGCGTCGTGAGACGAGACGGCAGGTGAAGCGGCCGGAGAGCGAGACATCGTCGGCCACCTTGTCGTCCAGCACCACCTTGCCCATGTCCATCTCGATGACGCGATTGACCAGCGAAGCCACTTCGTCGATGCGGTGGCTGGAAATCAGCATCGTCGCGCTTTGCTGGCGTTCGGCGAGCAGGTCGAAGAAGATCTTGCGCGCGGCGGGGTCGAGGTTGGCGGCCGGTTCGTCCATGATCAGCAGCTTCGCATCGCGGCCGAGTGCGATGGCGATCAGCAGTTTCTGCTTCATGCCGCCGGAAAGCTTGATGAAGGGGCGGGCGCGAATGTCGCTTACATCCAGCCCCAAGCGACCGGCAATGGCGTCGATGTGGCTGGGGTCGGCACCGGAGAGCGCCGCAGAGAATTCGATGAGTTGCCCCACCGGCATTTTCAGCGGTGGCGGCAGCTGTGGTACGAAGCCGATATTGCCGAGCACCGCCGTGCGCTCGGTACGCGGCGAGCGTCCATCGATGGTCACCGTGCCGTCATGGATGTACTCGCCCAGCAGGCAGCGGATCAGCGTGGTCTTGCCGGCACCGTTGGAGCCGATCAGGGCAATGCGTTCGCCGAGCGCGATATCGAGGTTGATGCCATCGAGAACGCGGGCGCGACGAAAGGTTTTGGAGAGATTTTCGCAGCGGATCATAGTCAAGAATTTTACAGTGAGAAGGGCCGATCACCTGGATCGGCCCTCCTGTCAGCGGGGTTACCGGTAGTAGTTCAGTGTTACATCAACTTGGACAAACCCTTGACGTCGAACTTGAGCGAGCCGGTCGGGCAGGTGTCGACGCACAGGCCGCAACGCGTGCAGTCGGGGCCGATCGGCACCTCGGCGCCCACTGCGCGCCCCTTGATCACCGTGTCGAGTACATGCGGTACGAGGCAGACTTTGCGGCAGTCGCCTTCATGAAAGCAGCCTTCGAGCCGATACAAGATCCGCAGCGGCGAGAGGATGCCGACCACGCCATAGGTCAGGCCGATCGGACAGGCATAGCGGCACCAGGCCCGGCGCGAGAAGAACACCTCGAAGACCAATAGCGCGGCCACCCACAACAGCGCCAGGCCGGGGCCATAGATCAAGGCTCGCGACAAAATGCCGGTGGGCGAGATGGACTCATACACCGTGTAGCCGGTCAGCAACGCCAGCAGGGCAAAGATGAGCCAGAACACCGAGCGCAGGCGGCGATCCATCGGTTGGTCGGTGACGAGTTTCTTTTTGACCAGGTAGAGGTGGATTTTTTCCGCCCATTCGGCCAACAGATGATAGGGACACAGCCAGGAACAAAAGGCGCGCCCGCCGAACAGCATCCAGAAGACGAGCATGGTTGTCATGCCGATCACCAGATTGACGATGATGTGCTTGTGCGCCAGGATCACCTGCAATCCCGAATTCAGGTCGACCGCATGGAAGCCGATCAGGCGTGAGGCGGTTAGCGCGCCTTCGAGAATCTGGATGTCGAACTGGAAGGAGATGACGAACAGCAGGTTGGCGAGGATCAGCGTGATCCAGCGGCGGTTGCGCCAGGTGTTCTTGTGTTCGGCGTGGGCGCGTGCATGCAGTTTTTCTGCGATCAGGTCACGGTTGCCGCGCTTGTAATGGTGCATCACCTGCGCTTGCGGCGCGATTTCTGCCACGATGGGGCGGGACGGGTCGCGGCCCAGCATGACCTTGATCTGATCCCAGAAGCGGCGTTTCAGTCCTGCGCTCATGATCTCCATACCTCACGCGAGACGATTTCGATGGCGGCCGGCTCGACCGGGCAGATCATTTCGCAGACGCCACAGCCGACGCAGGGCTCATGGACGACCGGCGATTTGCGTTGGGTACCATTCGGGGCGAACACGGTTTCGATGGAGATGGCTCCCTTGATTGGACATTCGCGGACGCAGAGATCGCATTCTGGGACGTCGTAGGGATGGTCGGCGATTTTGATCGGCTTCCAGCGATCAACATCCATGTAACGCATTTCGCCCTTGAAGTTGGGGCCGCGCGCCTGTCCCTTGAAGCCCTTGCCCTGAATGGCGAGGCAGGATTCCGGGCGCGTCAGGCGTGCCACGCCGATGCGTTCGTGCATGTTGAGCGTCGGTTCGGGATCCTTTTCCTTGGCGATCAGGATGGGCTTGGCGGCGAGTGCTGCGCCTGGGCGTACCGGCAGGAATTCCGGCTTGTGATAAGTCAATGAACCCGTCGGACAGGCGAGGATGCACTGCACGGCATCGCACGAGAAGTCGCAGGCCTGCGCACGGGCGTCGATGTAGGGCACACCGACGCCGAAACCATCGACCAGGTCGGCGAGCTTGATGGCCTGCACGGGACAAACCTGCACGCACTGGCCGCACTTGATGCAGCTGGAAAGGAAGTCTTTTTCGTCGAGCGCGCCTGGGGGGCGCAGCCGCTGCTTCTGGGCATAGGCTAGCGGCAGATAGCCGGAAATGGCCGCGCCGAGCACGCCGCCGGTGAGTAGGATGGTACGTAACACGCGGCGGCGCGCCTGCTGCTTGCGCTCTTTCGACATCGGCGGCTTGCCACCGGATTTTGCAGGTTCAGGCGCCGTGCTGCCAGGGCCGACTTCTTGTGCGGAATTGTCTTCGCTCATCCTGCATTCCTTTGCGGTTTGTGGTGGCGTGGTTTGGGATCGCGTGCCTGCAACTCCGGGGACGTGATCGGCGCCAGGCGCTCGAGGAAATCGAGCAGTTCCAGCACCGGTGAGGTCTTGAAGAAGCGGGCGGGTGGAATCTCCATCCAGATCTGGTCGGCGAACGCGTAATCCTCGTGCGGGGTATCGCCGATACCGTCACCATCCTTGTCGAAGCCCTGATAAGTGTCGAAGTAATTACCGGTCCATTTGTTCTTGTCACCCGATCCGCGGCCGGCCTGGAAGATGTCGGTCAGGTTGCCTTCAAAAATGTTGCCATCGAGTTCATTGCCGCCCAGTTCGCTGGTGAGTTGCACGGCGATGCCGTTGTAGGCGAAGCGATTGCCTTTGAAGCGGATTGTCGTATCGGGCTGGAAAGGCGAGAGATCCGAGCCGACGCCCACCGCGCTGTAAATGATTTCGTTGTTCTCGATGAAGATGTCCGAGGCTTCCTTGAAGCCCAGCGACATGCCGGTGGCGCCGGTGGCGTGCGAGATGACGTTGTTGCGCGCGCCGCCACCTTCCATGTACATGAAGTAGATGCCGACCGCGTTGTCGATGAAGCGGTTGTTCTCGACAAGATTATTGTTGGCGAACATGAAGTGGATCGAATAACGGCTGCGTCGCCCCTCGTTGCCGCGATAGATGTTGCGGTGGGAGTACCAGGCGACCATGTCGCGTGAGTCGGTGACGAGGTTGTTCTCGATCAGGTTGTTGTTGCTGTACCAGAGGCGGATGCCGTCGCCGCGCACGCCCAGGTCGAAGGGCTTGGATTTCACCGTGTTACCGCGCAGGATATTGTTGCTCGACTGCTTGAGGTCGATGCCGAACAGGCAGTTGTCGATCACCAGATTTTCCAGCACGTTGCCATGGCCACGCACGTCGATGCAGGAATCGTCGGTATCGTGGTTGTCGCCCGAGCCGGTCAGATGAACGCCACGCAGTACCGAGTTGTCGGCTTCCATCGAGAACACCGTACCGCGATCACCCGCGTCGATGGTGACCTTGCCATCGCCTTCGATGGTCAATGATTTCTTCAAGACCACTGGGCCGGAGTAGGCGCCGGGCGGTGGTTTCAGTACCGAGCCGGCCGGTGCGGCATCGACGAGTTCCTGGAATGGCTTGAGACCGTGGATGCGCTTGTTGCGCTCGTAGAGCGGAAAGGTGGGCTTGGGTCGGTCGATGGTGACACGCGGCGCCGTCGATAGATCGGCGGTTGCCCCGAGCTTGCCGGAGGTTTCGCCGATCCCGACGACCTCACCGACGCCCTGTGCCGTTACAAGCAGCGAGAACGCACCGAGCAGCAAGCCCGGCGCAATCAAGCGCCAGCGCGCCATCTTTTACTGCTCCGCCTGCTCGCGCAGCTGTTTGCGCCGCATCAAGAGTGCCAGCATCAGGCAGGCAAAGGCAATCAACAGCAGCCCATAACCCCAATACGGGTAGGAAAATGTAGAAAACTGCGCCACCTTGCCCTCGCCGAAGACGGTGGGCATGAAGGGCTTGACAGTGAATGCGCCCCAGGGGTGCATGTTGTGACCGAAGAACCAGAGCCAGCCGGCGTATTCGAGAACAAAGAACAGTGGCAACAATCCGGGCACCAAAGCCAGCAGCAACTGGAAGCTGCGAATCTTCCAGACACCCAGCACCACGATCACCATGGCGGCGATCAATCCACCGATGACGATGTTGCTGACCAGCGTGACGTTGTCGCCCCAGACCTTGATCTTGTCAGGCTCCTTGAAGAAGGTGCCGGCTTCCTTGACATACTCTTCGACATGGCTCGCCAGATGGCCGAGCACATATTGGTCGACGATGGCCCAGGCCGCGACAGCGGCGAAACCGACTGACAGGATGATGAGGCGAAGTTTTTGCTGGGTGACGGCAAATGCCAGCAACATCACGGCAAAGAAACCAAAGAAGAACTTGGCGAGCGGCTTTTCCACCGGTGCGCCAGTGGCGATAGGGAACATGCCGACATAGTGGTTGATGGTATTCATCTCATGCACGCAGTCGAGACCCTGGGCGCCTTTGTCCATGTCCCCCTTCTTGTCGAGGATGGGGTTGAAGCGGTCTTCCTTGCCACCGATATCCCCCTGGAGGATCTCATCGGCCATGCGGGTACCCTTGCCGGCTACATTGCAGCCGTTATAGACACCGTCAAAATGAAAATGGATGCGGATGCCATCTGGGAAGGCATCGGGCGGGTAGTTCGGTGCTGTCAGCGAAACCCACCAGATCGGGGAGAAGTAGGCTGCAATAATCGCTACGAGAGCGATCAGTGTCAGGCCGCTGACGCGTTTATTGTTGGTTTGCATGACAACTCTCTGTGGTTTGAGGGGTCCGCCCGCATGATGCGGACAGTAGCCCGGATAACATTAAAACATCACCCTCCCCCCAGGGTGATGTCCGTGACTACATTTTTATTTCTTTTTGCCGCCAGCCTTGGGCTTGCACATGTTGCCCGGCATCACCAGGCTTGACTGGTAGGCGGAAATCGCGACCAACTGGTCGTTGGTATAGGGCTTGATAACCTTCACCATGTCCGGGTTAGCATTACGGCGATGGCCGTCACGAATCTCGGTCATTTGGCGCAGCAGATACTTGTAATGCTGGCCAGCGATGACGGGGTAGAACTTGTCTTTCTGGCCCTCGCCGTTGGCGCCGTGGCATTCCTTGCACTGCTTTTCGTAGAGATCCTTGCCGGTAGCGATCTGCTTGGCAGCATCGGCGCCCTCATAGTGACCGTGGTCGATCGGGATGCACAGACTCTCGATATAGGCGGAAACGTTGGCAAGCTCCTGCGCATCGTGCAGTTCCTTGGCAAACGGGTACATGGTGGGGTTGTCACGCAGGCCGGCGCGAATGTCGGCCATCTGCTTGATCAGTACAGTGGTGTGCTGGCCGGCGAGCTGCGGGAAAGTTCCGTCAGGACGGCCAGCGCCGGAGGGCAAATGGCAGGCGCCGCAAATTTCGTAGCCTTCTTCGCCGGCTTTCTTGTCGCCCTTTTTCGTCAGTGCTTCGATCTTTTCGCCTTCCTGCGCGTTCCATTTGTAGTCTTTGGACTCGATACCTGCCTTCTTTTCGGCGGGGGGGGCAGCCAGGGCAGCGGTAGCAGGGATCAGGGCGGCCGCAATGGCCAAAACCAGAATCTTTTTCATTTCAATATCCTCATGAATTTTTAAGTGACCAAACTTTATATCCAACCGTGTCAGCGAGCATTGACCTACCTCAACTGACTCGCGGGTTAGTTATTTCAGCGTCGATAGGTAGGTTGCCAGCGCCTTGATTTCCTCATCATTCACCAGGCCCATGACGCCCTTCATCGCGGCGGTCTGGCCGTTGTTGCGCGCGCCGCTCTTGATGTCCTTCATCTGAGCCTCGGCATAGGATGGATTCTGGCCGGCGAGCTTGGGATACGGCATACCCTTCATGGGTGTCTTGGCGTCCTTGCCATGGCAGGACCAGCAGGTTTTTTCCTGGTAAAGCTTGGCGCCATCAAGGGCCAGCACCGGGGCGGAAATCGTCAGCGCGGCGGCGATCAACAGGGTTCTTTTCATGGTAATTCCTTTAGCTTTAATTTGTCGGCGGGAATGCCCATTGTAGTTGGCTTCCCCGAGTACTTCCTTGAATCAGATCAAATTACTTGGCAATATTTTCATTTCCCTGATGCCATCTTGCCAGTACGCGGATCATAGTGACATCAGTTAAGTGATGCAATTGGTCCTGTGCTGATTTTTAGGGTAGGAATATTCCTATTCGGCGATGCCCGGTACCAGTTCATGGCGAATCGCATAGCGGATTAGTTCGGCGACGTTGCCGCAACCCATTTTTTCCAGTACATGGGTTTTGTGTGTGCTGACAGTCTTGACGCTCAGGTTGAGTTTTTGGGCAATATCCGTGACGCCTGCGCCACCGGTGATCAATTGAAAGATCTGGTACTCACGGTCAGACAGGCGGGTATGCGGCAGGGCATCCTGTGTCGCACCCTGCAGCATGTCGACCGCGAGCTTTTCCGCCACGGTGGCGGTGATATACAGGCCGCCACCAGCCACCTTGCGCAGGGCGGGCACCAACTGGTCTTCGGCATTGTCCTTGCAGAGGTAACCTGATGCACCGGCCTTGAGTGCCCGCACGGCATAGACATCTTCCTTATGCATGCTGAGGATCAGGATCGGCAGCTTCGGGGCAATTTGTTTCAGCTGCTTGATGAGTTCGATTCCGCTTTTGCCGGGCATCGTCATGTCGAGCACCAGGGCGTTCCATTCTTCCGCTTGAACCTTGGCGAGCGCTTCATGGCCGTTGCTCGCTTCGCCGGCGACGACGATATCCACATGTTCGGAGAGCAGATGCTTGAGGCCGGCACGCAAAATGGCGTGGTCGTCGGCGATGAGAATTTTGATCATGTAGAGGTCTTCTTGTGCAGGGGCAGCCAGCCGTCGATGCGGGTGCCATGGCCCGGGCGGCTCTCGATTTCCAGATGTCCTTCGAGCATGGTGATGCGTTCGCGCATGCCCAGCAGGCCGAATCTTTTGGTGCGGCTGGTGACATCGAAACCGCAGCCATCGTCTGTCACAACTAGCCGAATGCCGTCATCCCGCTCGGTGACCTCAATGGAGATTTCGCTGGCGCTGGCGTGTCGGGAGATGTTGGTCAAGGCTTCCTGAACGATACGGAATATCGCCGTGGCCAGATCACCCGGTAGTTCGAATTCCTCACGGTTCATCTGCAACTGACACGGGATGCCGGTGCGTTGGGAGAAGCGTGCCGCGTGATCCTCGATGGCGGCCGCCAGACCGAGGCTGTCGAGCATGGCCGGCCGCAGGTCTTCGGAGATACGGCGTAACGAGACGATGCTCTGCTCGACGACGCCCAGCGCTGCGGCAACGCGCGCTCCTTCCGGCGTACCCAGCTTGTCGTGGGTGCCGCACTTGCCGCGCAGCCAGCCGAGATCCATGCGCAAGGCAGTCAGCGCCTGACCCAGTTCGTCGTGCAGTTCGCGGGCGATGTGGGCGCGCTCTTCTTCGCGCACCGTCTGCAAAAAGGCCGCCAGTTCCCTGAGGCGGGCTTCGGACTCTTCCAGGCGTAGTTGCTGCTGCTGCAGCGCTGCTTCGTTTTCGCGGCGTTGCTGATCTTGTCGTACATGTTCGCGGGCGCGTCGGCGCAGGAACGACCAGTAGGTCGAGAGCGTGACGAGACCGGCGAGCCAGATGCCGAGATGCCAATACTGGATAGTGCGCCAGGTAGCCTCCTGAGCCGACCAGTAGGTGTTGAGATCGATGGAAACTGATGCCGCACCGCGCAGGCCCCCCACGGGCACGAGGGTTTCGCGGTGGCACTCGAGGCATTCTTCTTCCATGCGCATCGGGATCATCACACGCATCAGGCCATGACCATTTTTCTTCGGCATGGCTTCGGCGACCAACTCTGATCCGCCCTGGAGGCTTTTCAGCGCGTTGGTTTCCCATTCATCAGGGGCGTTGTCGCGATTATGCAGCTGTAGCGAAGTGAGCCGTTCCTTGCTGCCGTATTCCTTGTTGCTGACTTCCTGAATGCCCATCAGGATATGAATCGAGGTCAGGGAGATCAGTTTCAGGTTATCGCCAGTGGTCGAGTTGGCCAGCAGACGCTCCTGTTCGCTGAATGCGTCGACGTTCGGCGCCTTGGCTTCGTTGATAAAAACACCGCCGACCTGCGAGGCCCATTTGCGAATCGCCATGTCCTTCTTGAGGTTAGCGATGGCGTCGATACGCGCCAGCTGCTGAGCTGTGCGATTCAATTGCTCCCGCTGCGTCCAGAGCGAGAACAGCACCAGTATGGACCACAACACCGCCAGAAGAAGCATGACCGCCGGTCCGGCAACCTGCGCGAGTGGGCTCTCGCGGTTGATATCGGCTTTTCCTGAGGGTTTAACGTGCATGAGCATCGGTGTTAGTCAGGCCTATTGATCCAACAGTTCAATGATTCAAAATGTTACGGGTATTTTGACAGCAATAAAAAAGGGGAGCGGTTTCCCGCTCCCCTTTTCTCCAAAACTGCCGGAGAGGATTACTTCACTTTCTTGGCGCCGTTCTGCTCAAGATAGGTCTTGGCGCGCAAACCGAGGTCGGCGGTCTTGACCTGGTATTGCCAGATCTGTTCTGCCCACAGGGTAGCGTTTTCCCAATCCTTCTTGGCAGCAAAGGCTTCGTGCTTCTCTTTCAGGCCCTTGGTCTTGCCCAGTTGGTCGAAAGCGTCATCAACCATGGCCACGACATCCGGGAAGTCCTTGTAGTTGACTGAAGTGATGTAGGCCACGACGGAGTCGATGATCACCTGGGTATCCGCCACCTTCTTCACGTTAGCCTTGTACTCGGCTTCGGTGTAGGTGCCGGCGGCCAGCGTGGTCTTGCTCGCCTTCCAGCCCTTCGGTTTGACCAGCAGGTAACCCTGCATCTCGAGGTGCAGCGCCGAGCAGAACTCCGTACAGTAGTACGGATAGACGCCTTCCTTGTCGGCCTTGAACTTGACCGTGACGGTCTTGCCCGGCTCAACCGACGCATGCACGTTGTAGGTCGACACGGTGAAACCGTGGGTTTCGTCCTGCGCACGTTCGAGGTTGGTCAGGTGGATCGTCACTTCGTCGCCAACATCGACTTCGATGGTTTCCGGCGTGATGTGCGAACGGATCAGCGAACCGAACACTTCGACCTTGTTGCCCTTCTTGTCGGTGTGCTCTTCGCCTGCCCTGACGGCGGCCGGGTGCGGCTGGTCGGTACGGCTGTTGGTACCCAGCTTGTAACGGACGGCCGGCTTCAGCTTCTTGGCATCGATGGCGACGACATAGTGCGGCTCACCCAGGGGCAGCGGCATGTCGTAGATCAACTGCATCTTGTCGTTGCTGATGTCGATCAACTGGTGGTTCTGCGGGTGCAGGGGACCAACCGGGTTGAAACGATCGATCGACAACTTGTTCAGCGCGACGAGATAACGGCCAGCCGGCTTGGCAGTATCGCCTTCCATTGTCATCAGGTGACCGATGTTGTAATGAACGGAGATCTTGTCAAGCACCTTGCCTTCGCAGTAGTCCCACTTGGCGACCTGGCTATCCACATACAACGAGGTGTAGGCGACGCAAGTCTTCGAGTCGAACTGGGTGTGCAGCGGGCCGAGGCCAAGCGACACTTGCGTGTGCAGCGTGTCCTTCATGCTGAGCACGGGGATGCCATACGGATCCTTGGATTCGAACTTGCCGGCCTTGATCTGGGCCATGATCTTTTCAAAGGAATAGACGGAAACGTGTGTGTCGAGCTTGCCGGCGACGACCAGCTTGGTGCCGTCCGGGGTGACATCGACGCCGTGCGGCGACTTGGGTTCCGGAATCAGGAAGAGGATGCCTTCCTTGATGGAGGTTTCCATCATCAGCACGTCATGGCCGTTGATCTTCTTGGCCTTGCCGGCGGCGACCAGTTCGGCCGCTTTCTTCCAGTTGATCACGTGCAGATAGTCGGTGTCCTTGGCGGAGCAGCCGGCTTCATACGGGGGGCGACCCTTTTCGATACCACCCACATAACGCTCGGAGCAGAAGGAGTTGGTGAAGGACCAACCATCGGACGGGCCTTTACCAGCGTCGGACAAGTCCTGCGAGTAGGGCGGCAGTTCGACGGAGAAGGATTTCTTCGGGTCGATGCGGCCTTCCTTGCGATCGAACTTCCAGTAGGTCATGCCGCCGCGATACTTCTCGTTGAACTCTTCGAGCGGGTAGAACTTCTTGTTTTCGAGCGGCGAAGCGTATTGCGCGGCTTCAAAAACGTATTCGGTGTTCGGCGTAACAAAGGTGCCGCCGTGCTCGGACTTGTAGATCGGGTTGACGACGATCTGCTTGGTCTCGAAGTCGCGCAGGTCCAGCACAGCAACGCGCGGGTTGGCCTTGTCGTTGATGAAGAGGAACTGGCCATCGGCCTCACCATTGGTTTCCGACATACCGGGGTGGTGCGTGTCACCCCAGGTGATGTCCTTGCCGTCGATCCTGCCCTGTGCCAAGACGGCCTTCGACTCTTCGTCGAAGCCATAACCCTGCCAGGGTTCGGGAGTGAATACACCGATGTACTTCAAGATGCGCATCGAGGGGATGCCATAGACGATGACCTGGCCCGATTGACCGCCGGAACTGAAGGCGATGAAATCATCACGCTTGCCCGTGGGTACATAGGTCTTCGAGGCTGCCAGCAGATCCTGCTGACTCAGGCCGCGACGCTTCATTACGTCTTGCAGGGTTTCGGCCGACCAGGCGGTCGCCGCTGCGAGGCCCATACCGGCTGCAAGCAGCAGGGTAGTGCTTCGCTGGGTGAATTTTTTCATGGTTTGCTCCTGAGAAGTTAGGACGACTTCAACGACTACTCATAATCACCGCGACAATGTGCCGCTGTGGCAATTTGCCGCACACTGTAAGCGCTTGACGTCGGGTTATCTTTGATCCAAGTCAACACAAATTCGACTACCGGGCTTGTCTGGCGACACTGCCGGGTGTTACCTTCGCGCTCCCATGTCTGCCAGCAAATCCCTGCTCGTCGATTCCGCGATGATCCTTGCCCTGATCCTGATCGGGGTGATCGGCTACAAGCTTTCACCATTACTGATGCCGAAGGCCGATATCACGACCAATCCCGACCCCGGTTGTGACCTGCACCATGCGGCCTGCACGGCGCCGTTGCCGACTGGCGGGAAAGTCACGTTTGCGCTGACCCCCCGGCCGATTCCGGTGACGACGCCGCTGGAAATGCGTGTGGATGTCGACGGGATCGTTGCCGACAAGGTCGTGGTCGATTTCGCCGGTGTCAGCATGAACATGGGCTTCAACCGCCCGGCCCTGACGGCGGCGGGTGGCGGCCAGTTCGCCGGGCAGGCAACGCTTCCGGTCTGCGTGACCGGCCGCATGACCTGGCAGGCGACGCTGTTGATCGAGACCGGTCGCTCACGCATCGCCGTCCCCTTTCGTTTCGAAGCGGGGCACTGAGCGTGAAGCAATTTTTGGTGGCGCTGAATGTCTTGCTGGTGCTGGCGATCCTCGGCCTTGCATTCTTCTGGAAGCCGGTACAGGACGAGATGCCCATGCCGGGCACCCAGGCCGCGCGCATGGTGGCCGATGTACACCTCGCCGCGCTGCCGGTCGGCGGTGATTTCACACTCGCCGGCCCCCGGGGCGCCGTATCCCTGCACGACTTTGCTGGCAAGCTGGTGCTGCTGCAATTCGGCTACACCTATTGCCCGGACATCTGCCCGACCTCGCTGACACTCCTCGCGCAGGCGCTCGGCAGCCTGACACCCGCCGAACAGGCCAGGGTGCAACCGATCTTCGTCAGTGTCGACCCGGAGCGTGACACGGTGGCGCGACTGGTCGAATACACAGAGTTTTTCCACCCGAACATCCTTGGCCTGACGGGGCCGGCAGTACAGCTTGCTGAAATCGCCGGCCGCTACGGCGCTGTCTTTGCGCGCCTGGAAAATGCCTCGGCGGGCGGTTATGTGATTGACCATACCGCGCTGACTTACTTCGTTACACCGGACGGACGGCTGGTTGCCAGCCTGCCGCACGCCACGCCAGCGGAGCAACTTGTCGCCGAAATCCGCAAATACCTTTCCTCGAACTGAACGGAGTCTTCCCATGAAAATCGCCCTGCCGCTTGCTACTTTTGTCCTGACCAGTCTGGTCACCCCGGTCTTCGCTGCCGGTCTCGCCGACCAGATCAGCGTGGTTGATCCCTATGTGCGCATGGCGCCGCCGGGTGCCAAGGTCACCGCCGCCTTCATGGTCGTCAAAAACACCAGCGACAAGGATATTCAGATCGTCAAGGCGGATAGCCCTGCCGCCAACACCACCGAACTGCACAACCACATCAACGACAACGGTGTGATGCGCATGCGCCAGGTCAAGGAAATTGCGCTGCCCGCGAAGGGCGAAGCGGTCATGAAACCTGGCGGCTACCACGTCATGCTGATCGACATGAAGGCCCCGCTCAAGGATGGCGACAAGGTTGCCATTACCCTGAAGTTCTCCGATGGCGGTACGAAAACCATCGAGGCGCCGGTGAAGAAGTCGATGATCGGGATGCCGGTGGACGACATGAAGGACATGGACCACAGCAAGATGAAACACTGAAAATCAACTCAGGATTTTCGCGAGGTAGCGTGCCGCAGTCTCGCTGCCGTCAAAAGTCGGCGTGACCGAAGGAAATCCCCGTGGGACTGGCGGTACGGCGGCTTGCAGGCAATTATCCAGCGCTGCACCGAGATTGCCGCGCGCCAGATCCGTTGCCGTGACCTGCGTGCAGCGGGCATGGATTTGCAGCCAGTCGATCAGGCAGTCCTGCTCGGGCCAGTCGTCGCGCCGCTGGTAGAGCACGGCGGTCCCGTTGCAGGCCGCTTCGGTGAAGGTGCCATAGCCCGGCTTGGTGACGACGGCGTCGACCGAACGCAGCAAGTCGACGAAGGGCCAGTCGAACGCTTCGATGCTGCTCATATCGATGCGCTGGACATTCCAGGCGGCCGGGACGAGCCAGTGCGTGTCTGCCAGCACCGGCCAGGTCTCGACCGGCAGGCGCGCCGGGATGCCGCCGAGCGCTATCACCACCAGCGTTGCCGTCCTGCCAACGCCGACTTTTTCGCGTAGCTCGCAACGGCGTTCGCGACCACGTTCGGCGAGCGGGCCGATCGTTACCAACTTGTCGAGTGCCGGCATGGGCATGCCCGGCGTGGTACGCAGGAACGTGGCGGTGCGGTAGGCGGCCAGCATCTCGGCATGGATGGGTGATGCCCACTCCTCGTGGCCGAAGTAGTGGGCAAACAGGTCGGCCCAGTTGAGCGAGCATAGCGCCACGGCAGGCATTCCGGCTGACGCTGCTGCGGCGAGCGGCAGGTAGCTGACATCGGTAAATACTCCATCCACGGCCAGGCGCTGCAGGAGCGCAGTTTCTGCGGCGACGCGCCCGGCAAAATTGGCGTGGGCGGCGCGATAGGCAGCGGCGGTGGCAGGGCGATCGATGCTCAGCGCATCGATCATCATGTAGCCAAAATCGCTGGCCGACGCGATGTGTTGAAAGGGTGCCTGAATGCGTTGTTTCAACTTTGTGGAAGGCAGGCCGCTGCGCAGGGTGATGCGCAATTCTGGTAGCAATTCGGCGAGCCGGTTTAGCACCGGTGCGACCTGGGCCAGATGTCCGAAACCGTGCGCAGAAATATCGACAAACAGGTGCGGCATCAGAACGATTTTGCCCGGTCGCCCTCGTTGGCAATGGTGATGAAATGTGTCAGCCGGCGTGCATCGATGGCGCCATTCGCGATGGCCACCTTGATGGCGCAGTCGGGCTCGTTTTCGTGTCGGCAATCGCGAAAACGGCAGCGACCGAGATGCGCGGCGAATTCCGCAAAACCGAGTTCGATTTCGCCGCGCGTCAGGTGGGCGAGGCCGAATTCCTGCAAGCCGGGCGAGTCGATCACTTTTCCGCCGCCGGGCAGGCCGTACATCCTGGCATGGGTGGTCGTGTGTTTGCCGGAATCGAGCGCAGTGGAGATTTCACGCGTGGCGGCGCCGGCGTCCGGAATCAGGGCGTTGGTGAGGGTGGATTTCCCCATGCCGCTTTGCCCGACCAGCACCGAAATCTGGCCAGCCAGCCAGGGTAGCAGCGGGCTGGCATCCTCAAGAGCGCTGACTTCGACAACGGGAATGCCCATGGCGGCAAAGGGCGCGAGTTGCGCGCGCGCTGCTGTCAAGCTGGTGGTGAGATCGGCCTTGTTGAGCACGATGACCACGCGCATGTGTTCGTGCAGTGCGGCAACCGTGGCACGCGAGATCAACTCGTCAGAGAAGCCGGGTTCGGTGGCGACGACCAGCACGACCTGAGTGGCATTGGCAGCGATCAGTTTCTGTTTCCACCGATCGCTACGATACAGCAGGCTGCTGCGCAGATCATGACTGAGGATTTGCGCTTCGCTGTCGTGAAGCGGTCCCAGCGTGACATGATCACCGCAGGCAAAGGGGCTTTTCTTGCCTTTCGGGATGCCATTGACGAGCTTGCCGTCGGCGAGGGTGACTTCGTAATGCCGGCCGAAGGCGGCCGTGATGGTTCCGCTGTTGTCTGCCGTACTCAAAGCGCAAACAGCGCGTCAAGGCGCGCTGCACAATCGAAATCCTTGTTTGTCAGGCCGCCGGCATCGTGCGTGCTGTAGCTGACACGACAACGGTTGTAACCAACTTCAAGATCTGGATGATGATCGGTGCGATGGGAAACCCAGGCGCCTGCATTCACAAAGGCCAGCGTTTCATGATAGTTGGCAAAACGGTAGGTTTTGCTGATGCAATTGCCCTCCAGCGTCCAGCCATCCAGACGGGTGAGTCGATCCGCAATGTCGGAGGGGGAGAGCGCGCTCATGTCACTTGAACTTGTAGAACTGCTGCGCCAAGTAGGCCGAGACGTTGGCTTCGTCCTCCGGGAAAAACTTGGCGCTGGTTTGCGTGCTGCACATGGCGACGCGTTGGCCCAGGGCTTTGGCATCCTTGATCTTGCGGTCCGGACGGGTATACACGGCGCTGCCGTCGCCGCCCCAGCGTTGCACATGACAAGCCTTGCACTGCTGGTCATGCAGGGTCTTGCCGGCATTGACGTCGACTTTGTCGGCGGCAAAAGTCGGCGCTGCCAGGACGGCGAGAAATGCGCTGGAGAGTGTGAATGTGCGGACGTTCATGCGTGACTCCTTTCAGGCGGACTTGAGATGGGCAATGCGCTGGCTGGCGGGTGGGTGCGAATCGTAGAACAGTGAGTGCAGCGGGTCGGGCGTCAGCGTCGCCGCATTCTCGCGGTAGAGCTTGACCAGTGCGGTAATCAACGCACTACCACTGGCCTGCTGGGCGGCATAGGCATCGGCCTCGAATTCGTGGCGGCGCGACAGCCAGGACATCAGCGGCCCGAAGGGGAAAGCGAAAACCGGCAGCACCAGTGAAAACAGGATCAGGGCCATGGCTGTGCTGCCAGTTTCAACATTCAATCCCGCGTAGAACCACGGCTGATCGATCAACTGCCCGAGCAGCCAGAGCAGGGCGAGCGACAGTGCCGCCATCACGCCAATGCGCTTCCAGACATGGCGATGTTTGAAGTGCCCGAGTTCATGGGCCAGCACCGCTTCAACTTCACCGGGAGCGAGTTTGTCGAGCAGGGTGTCGAAGAAAACGATGCGCTTGGCACGGCCGAAGCCGGTGAAATAGGCATTGCCATGCGCAGAGCGTTTTGAGCCGTCCATGACGAACAGACCGGAGCTGGAAAATCCGCAGCGCGCCAGCAAGGCCTCGATGTGTGTCTTCATCTCGCCATCGGCCAGCGGGGTAAATTTGTTGAAGAGTGGCGCGATAAAGGTCGGGTAAAGCAGCAGCACCAGCAGGTTGAAGCCGAGCCAGGTGGCCCAGACGTAAAACCACCACTGTTCGCCCATCGCACCCATCAACCACAATACGGCCAGCAACAGGGGCGCGCCGATCATCACTGTCAGCAGCAATTGCTTGGCGAGATCGGCGAGGTACAACGCCGGGGTCATCTTGTTGAAACCGAAACGAGCCTCGAGCGAAAAGGTTCGATATAGCGAGAACGGCAGGCCGACGATGAAACCGGTAACGCCGACGCTGGCGAATAGTGCCAGACCGTGGGCGTAACCCGGGCCGGCGAACACCTCGCGCCAGAACTGGTCGAAACCGGCGAGCAGACCGCCGAAGGTAAAGATCAGCAGGAGCACGACATCGGTGGCCAATTCGACGAGAGCGAGACGTACTTTGGCGATGGTGTAGTCCGCAGCCTTTTGATGGTCGGCAAGCTCGATGCGCTCGGTGAATTCTGCGGGTACGGTCGCGCGGTGGGCGCTGACATAGCGCAATTGGCGCCACGCCAGCCATGCACGCAAGGCGGTGGTCAAGGCGAGCATCGCCAGAAATGCAAGGGAGAAGAACGAAGCCATGGAGTTAAGAATGGGGGAAATGTGCCAGAATGCAAGCTAACTAACTGCTTGGAATTCATGAGGATTATATGGCACAAGATCAAACCGCCCTGGTCTGGCTCGACATGGAAATGACGGGACTCGAGCCGGATCGTGATCGCATCATCGAACTGGCAATGGTGATTACCAATTCACAGCTTGAAGTCATCGCCGAGAGCGCGGTCTGGGCGGTGCATCAGCCCGACAGCGTGCTGGATGGCATGGACGACTGGAACAAGAAGACCCACGGCAAGTCAGGTCTGATTGACAAGGTCAAGTCATCGGTCTTGCTGGAGGCTGAGGTCGAAGCGCAGGCGCTCGACTTCCTCAAACGTTATGTGCCAAACGGCAAGTCGCCGATGTGCGGCAATTCGATCTGCCAGGACCGGCGCTTCATGGCGCGCTATATGCCGAAACTCGAGACCTACTTTCACTATCGCAACCTCGATGTCTCGACGCTGAAGGAACTGTGCAAGCGCTGGACGCCGGAGATTGCCAAGGGCGTGAAGAAAGGTGGCAAGCACGAAGCCCTCGCCGATATCTACGAGTCCATCGAGGAACTCAAGTACTACAGAGCAAACTTCCTGAAGGTTTAACCCGGTTTATTCGTTGCGCTGGTCGAGATACCAGCGCACGTCGCGGTCGCCGGGGCGATGGCCTCGCCAGCGTTCGGTCCAGCCGACCGGGGGTTTCCGGTTTTTATCGTCCTCAGTGAGACGAAAAGCGCATTTCCTTCCCGGTGCTGCCGGCCGGGTGCGGATGCCGGAAAAATAGTCGAGCGCGGCAAGTTGCCCGGAATTGAGTTTGCTGCGTTCGATGCAGTTGACGTCCGGGGGCAGGGCTGCGCTCAATGACTGCACGACCGGGCGGTACGACTTGGCATGGTCGAACCAGGGTAGCAAGAGAATTGCCGCCAGCACCCACATCAGCGTTGTGCCGGCTGCCCAGTGCAGGCTGGCACGCCAGGTAGCGCGCGGCAAACGCCAGGACAGTACCCAGGCGACAGAGAGCAGGGCGGCAAATATCAGGGCGATGGCCGGGTAGTGCAGTTCGTGTCCCGGCGCCAGTTTCCTGAAGTTATTGGCAATCGTCGGCGGCCAACCGAACGCCTGGGCGCTGGCGCCGAGCCAGAGCAGCCCGGAGAAGAAAGTGAAGGTGATGACGCCGAACCAATCGAAGGCATTCGCTGCGCCTCGGCGCATGTGCTCGATGCCCGCCGTGGCGATCAGGGTGAGCGGCAGCAACAGGGGTAGAACTCCCAGGGCGCGCGACGATCCGGTGAGATACCACAGCAGCGTGAGGACGGCGCCGAGCAATGGCAGTGCCAGTTTGTTTACCCGGTGACGGTACGTCCAGAAACCCAGGACCGCCAACGGCAAGACCGGCCATGCGGCCCAGATCAGTTGCTCGATGTGGCGTACATCCGGAAGGCCGCGCGTGATCGTGGCTTCGGCGATCTCGTTTTGCCACCATTCTGCCAACAATCCCGGCGAGCGGCTGGCCACCAGGAGCGGCCAGGCGGCTATCAGGGGGAGGGCGATGGCGAGCGCCAGTCCCAGGCTCTTCCAGTCACGCCGAAAAATCGGCGCCGGCAGGACGGCGCTGGCCATGAGCAGGCCGACCAGGCCGTGGGCGGGAAAAGCCAGGCCGAGGCCGACGCCGAGCAACAGCGCACCATGCGCTTTTCCTAGTAGGATCAGTCCGCCGCCCCAATAGGCCAGCGCGGCGAAAGCGAGCCCGGCGATGGCCGGTTGGGCATCGTGGATCGGCAACAACAGTCCAAGTGTTCCCATTGCCAGCAGGGGTGCAGAGCGTCCGGCTGTTGCGCCGAAGAACGCACGGGCCGCGCCCGCCAGTGAGATGAAAAACAAGGCGCCGAACAACGCGGTGGCCAGGCGCGCGGCATTGTGAAACTCGAGCAGGCCACCCAGGAGGTAGCCCAGGAGTGCTGCGACCCAGTGATACAAGGGAGCGGTGTGGGGCCAGGGTTCGCCGGCGACGCGCGGGAAGAACCAGTTGCCGTGGGCCAGAAAATCGTGAGCGATGCCGATATGCACGGCATCCTCGTTCTTCCATGGATCATGGCCGGTGATGCCCGCCAGCAGATAAACGCCCGCCAGCAAAAACAGCGCAAGCGTGGGCAAGCGCGGCGAGTTGTCCTGGTATGAGCCGTAAATCATGGCAGGTAGCGGAAAAAGAAAAGGCAGCCGAAGCTGCCTTATGACAGTTGGCGGCCTCTGCCGCCCCTGTGCATTACTTCCCTATCCGGTCAGGCAGTAGCGGCAGCGGCGGGACGCTTGTATTTCTGGCGGAAGCGCTCGACGCGGCCGGCCGTGTCGACGATCTTCTGCTTGCCGGTATAGAACGGGTGGCAGGCCGAACAAACTTCGATATGCAACGGCTTGCTGTTGGTCGAGCGGGTCTGGAACTTGTTGCCGCAGCTGCAAGTTACCTCGATCTCGTTGTACTTCGGGTGGATGCCTTCTTTCATGTTCTTGTCCTTAAATCCGGAAATGCCCGCTTCGGTAGTGCGGAAAGCCAAGCATTATCCTGAAAAACAATAAAAATATCAACCGATCTGACGATAATGAACTGTCAACCGCGGCGCATGGAATCAAAAAATTCGGCGTTGGTCTTGGTGGCCTTGACCTTGTCGAGCAGGAATTCCGTTGCCTCGAGGTCGTCCAGGCCATACAGCAGCTTGCGCAAGACCCAGACCTTTTGCAGCACGTCTTTCTCCATCAGCAGTTCCTCGCGGCGTGTGCCGGAACGGTTGACGTTGATCGAAGGGTACACACGCTTTTCGGCCATCTTGCGGTCGAGGTGGATTTCCGAGTTGCCGGTGCCCTTGAATTCCTCGTAGATCACTTCGTCCATGCGGCTGCCGGTATCCACCAGCGCGGTGGCGATGATGGTCAGCGAACCGCCTTCCTCGATGTTGCGCGCGGCGCCGAAGAAACGCTTGGGTTTTTGCAGGGCGTTGGCATCCACGCCGCCGGTCAGCACCTTGCCGGAAGCCGGTTGCACGGTGTTGTAGGCACGTGCCAGGCGCGTGATCGAGTCGAGCAGAATGACGACGTCCTTCTTGTGCTCGGTAAGGCGCTTGGCTTTCTCGATGACCATCTCGGCGACCTGCACATGGCGCGAGGCCGGTTCGTCGAAAGTGGAGGCGACCACTTCGCCGCGCACGGTGCGCGTCATTTCGGTCACTTCCTCGGGGCGCTCATCGATCAGCATGACGATCAGCACTGCCTCGGGATGATTTGCCGCAATGGCGTGCGCGATGTGTTGCAACATCACCGTCTTGCCGCTCTTGGGTGAGGAGACCAGCAAGCCGCGCTGGCCTTTGCCGATCGGCGCGATGATGTCGATGATGCGGCTGGTGGTGTTTTCCTCGGCCTTGATTTCGCGCTCGAGGCGCAGGTGTTCGGTCGGGTGCAGCGGCGTCAGGTTCTCGAAGAGGATCTTGTTCTTGCAGGCTTCGGGCGATTCGTTGTTGACCTGGTCGAGCTTGACCAGCGCGAAGTAGCGTTCGCCATCCTTCGGGGTACGGATCTCGCCTTCGACGGTGTCGCCGGTGCGCAGGTTGAAGCGGCGGATCTGCGAGGGCGAGACGTAGATGTCGTCCGGGTTTGCGAGGTAGGAAGTATCCGAAGAGCGCAGGAAGCCATAGCCGTCGGACATGACTTCGAGGCAGCCATCGCCATAGATGACCTCGCCATTTTTGGCATGCTGCTTGAGCAGGGCGAAGATAAGTTCCTGCTTGCGCAAGCGATTCGCACCTTCGATGCCGTCGGCGGTGGCCATCTCGATCAGCAGACTGACGTGATGGTTCTTCAATTCGGAAAGATGCATGGCTTAAGCCCGGGGAGGCGCAAACAAAGGGCGCCGGGAGAGAAGGGTGATGCGGAGGGGGTATTGCAGCGGGGGGTATTGCAGCGGGGCGGAAGTGTATCAGTCGCCCCGCGCTTGAAATCCCGAAGGGCGAGATCTCAGACGGAATGTAAAGGGATCAGAGGTTGCTGTCAATAAAGGCGGTCAATTGTGACTTGGAGAGTGCGCCGACCTTGGTGGCTTCAACGTTGCCGCCCTTGAACAGGATCAGCGTCGGAATGCCGCGAATGCCATACTCACCGGGAGTCTTGGGGTTCTCGTCGATATTCAGCTTGGCAACCTTGAGGCGGCCGCCATAATCTTTGGCAACTTCGTCGAGGATCGGGGCAATCATCTTGCAGGGGCCGCACCATTCGGCCCAGTAATCGACCAGAACAGGGACGGCGGATTCCAGAACGTCGCTCTTGAAGCTGCTGTCGGTGACGTATTGGATATGTTGGGTCATGGGGTTTCTCTTTTGGCGGGCGAATTTGAGGTCGAAATCCTAGCAGAAAAAAGGGCTTTGGCGGCAAGCACGTTGCGCAACAGGCTTTTACTTAGGCTGCAGCCTGAATCGGTATGCCCTGGCTACGATGCGTGATGCGGTTCTTCGCGTCGACATAGATTAGCTCGGGCGCGTGCTTGGCCAGTTCGATTTCGCTGAAGGCGGCATAGGTGCAGATAATCAGCAGATCTCCGGCGGCAGCCTTGCGGGCAGCGGCGCCATTGATGGAAATCGTACCGGAACCGCGTTCTGCGCGGATGGCGTAGGTGCTGAAACGTTCACCGTTGGTGACGTTGTAGAGTTCGATCTGCTGGTACTCGCGAATGTCGGCAGCATCCATCAGGTGTTCGTCGATGGCACAGGAACCCTCATAGTGGAGTTCGGCCTGGGTGACGGTAACGCGGTGCAGTTTTGACTTCAACATGGTGCGTTGCATGGACGCTCTCCGTTGCTGGTTGGGGTTGAAAGGTATTGTTTTAGACTTCCAGATTATCGATGAGGCGGGTACTACCCAAGCGCGCTGCGGCGAGGACAACGAGTGTGTCTGCCGGTTCCTGCGCCGCTGGCGATTGTAAATCGAACTTTCGCCGCACCGCAACATAATCTGGCAGCCAGCCGCTGGCCTGCAGTTCGGCCTCTGCCGCCGCTGTGAGGCTGGTGTAGTCATGATTGCCTGTGCGCACGGCAGTCACGATCTGGCTGAGTAGGCGATGCAGGCGGGGCGCCTCGGCGCGTTCAACGGATGACAAAAAGCCGTTGCGCGAAGACAACGCCAGTCCGTCGGCAGCGCGGACCGTCTCACCGGGAATGACATCGACGGCCAAGGCGAACTCGCGCACCATCGCCGAGAGCACCATGAACTGCTGGAAATCCTTCTTGCCGAACAGGGCTGCTTGTGGCTGAACGATGGCAAACAGTTTCATCACCACCGTGGCGACACCACGAAAATGTCCCGGACGGAATTCGCCTTCAAGAATGTTGGCGTGATCGACCGGCGGTTCGATGACGTAACGTTGCGGTTCCGGATAAAGCTCTTCTTCGCTGGGCGCGAACAAGTAGTCGACGCCAGCGGCAACGAGCTTTTCGCAATCTGCCGCAAAGGTGCGCGGATACTTCTCGAAGTCCTCGCCCGGCCGGAATTGCAGGCGATTGACGAAGATCGAGGCGACGACGCAATCACCATGGTGACGCGCCTGGCGCATCAGGGCGATGTGACCCTCGTGAAGATTGCCCATGGTCGGTACGAAAACGATCCGCCCGGTATTGTGGCGAACTTCGGCAAGCGCCTTCCGGATGGCAGCGATGGTGTGATGGATCTGCATCAGTAGCAATGCTCCGGGGCAGGGAACGAACCGTCCTTGACGGCCGCGACGTAGGCCTGCACAGCGCCCTCGATGCTTTGCGCGGTCGCCATGAAATCCCTGACGAAGCGGCCCTTCTTGCCCGGATAGATGCCCAGCATGTCGTGCAGTACCAGCACCTGGCCGTTACATTCCTTGCCGGCGCCGATGCCGATGGTGGCGCAGACCTTGAGTTCGCGGGTGATCTCGGCAGCGAGTGGCGCCGGCACCATTTCCAGCACCATCATTGCCGCACCGGCCTCTTCGAGGGCGCGCGCATCGGCTTTCATGCGCGCCGCGCCGGCTTCATCGCGGCCTTGAACCCGATAACCGCCGAGTGCATGCACCGACTGCGGAGTGAGGCCGATGTGGGCGCAGACCGGCACGCCGCGTTCGACCAGAAAATGCACCGTCTCGGCCATTACCGCGCCGCCTTCGAGCTTGACCATCTCGGCGCCAGCCGCCAGCAATCGTCCGGCATTGCGGATCGCCTGCTCTTTCGACTCGTGGTAGGCGCCGAAGGGCATGTCGGCGAGGCACATCGCCCGCTGCGCCATGTGGCCGACGCACTCGGTGTGATAGACCATGTGCTCCATCGTCACCGGCAGCGTCGAGGTCTTACCCTGCAGCACGTTGCCGAGCGAGTCGCCGACGAGGATCACATCGACGCCACAACGATCTTCGAGCGCGGCGAAGCTGGCGTCGTAACCGGTCAGCATGGCAATCTTTTCGCCCTCGTGCTTCATGCGCGCAAGTTCGGGCAGCGTGATCGGCTTGTTGGAGGCCAGATAAGTCATGGTACAAAGTACGAATGGTGTTTGCCGGGAAGATTAGGATACACCGGCTCTGCTTACGGCAACCTTTCAATGCGCTGCCGGGAGACCTTGCCCAGCAGGTCGGTGAGCAGACCCCAGCCGGGAATGGCGAGTTCCGGTGCGATTTCGGCGAGTGGTGCGAGAACGAAGGCACGTTCGGCCATGCGCGGATGCGGCAGCGTCAGGCTCGATGTCGCGGAGCGCTCGGTACCGAACAGCAGCAAATCGAGATCCAGCGTGCGTGGCGCATTCTTGACACTACGGACGCGACCAAAGGCGGCCTCGATGTCAAACAGCCTGGCGAGAAAAGTCGGCGCCGGCAGGACGGCTCCATCAACATCAAGTGCGGCGACAGCATTGATGAAGTCGGGTTGGTCGCGCAAGCCCACCGGCGCGGTTCGATACAGCGATGAAACGGCGATGAGATTTGCCCCAGCGATTTCCCGTAAAGCCTCGATAGCCGCGCGCACTGTCTCTACCGGGTCGCCGAGGTTGGCGCCTAGCGCGACATAGGCGGTGACGGGAGCCAACATGGCCATGCGGTAGGATGAGTTCTGCTCAGTCCGTAAAAGTCGGCGCTGGCGGGACGGCGGCAGCCTCTTCGCCGGCTTTGCCTCCCCGGCTGCCGCGACTGCGGCGACGTTTTTTCGGTGTCGTGTCGGGCTTGAGCATTTCTTCGCGTTCAGCGTTGCCGGCTTCCTGAAAGGCCAGCCACCAGTCGGAGAGTTCCTGTGGCGCTTCGCCACTTTGTGCGCGCAGGTGCAGGAAGTCCCAGGCGGCGCGGAAGCGCTGCTGTTCGACGAGGCGGAAAGGGGCGCGGCCGCTGCGTTTTTCGAAACGCGGCTGCAGCAGCCAGATGTCCTTGATATCGCCGGCGATACGCCGCGTGATGGCTAGTTTTTCGCCCTGCGTGTCGAGCACTTCGTCCATCGCGGCATGCAGCGCGGGGATGGGCGTCTCCCCGTTCTTCTTGCGCGTTTCCCAGTTGGCCAGCACTTCGTGCCACAGCAAGGTAGCGAACAGGAAGCCCGGCGAGGTGCGCTTGCCGGCCTGGATGCGTTTGTCCGTATCCGCCAGCGCCAGCATGACGAATTTTTCGCCCAGGGGTTGCTCGAGAATGACGTCGAGCAGCGGTAGCAGGCCGTGGTGCAGGCCGTCTTCGCGCAAGCGTCGGACGCATTCGACCGCGTGACCGGAAAACAGCAGCTTGAGCATTTCGTCGAAGAGGCGCGCCGCCGGCACGTTGTCGATCAATTCGGCCATCTCGCGGATCGGTGCTTGCACCAGCGGGTCGAGACGTAGGTCGAGCTTGGCCGCGAGACGCACGGCACGCAGCATGCGCACGGGGTCTTCGCGATAGCGCGCACGCGGGTCACCGATCATGCGCAGCGTCTTGCGTTGCAGGTCGCGCACACCGTGGTGGTAGTCGAATATCTTGCCATTGCTCGGGTCGTAATAGAGTGCATTGACGGTGAAATCGCGCCGCGCCGCATCTTCTTCCATGTTGCCCCAGACGTTGTCGCGCAACACACGGCCGTGCTCGTCCTTCAGCGTGTCCTCGTCGTGCGCGGCACGGAAGGTCGAAACTTCCAGCGTCTCGGCGCCCTGCATGACATGCACGATCTGGAAGCGCCGGCCGATGATGCGGGAACGGCGAAACAGATGGCGCACCTGATCGGGCGTGGCATCGGTGGCGATGTCGTAATCCTTGGGCGTGATGCCGGCGATCAGGTCGCGTACCGCACCGCCGACCACGAAGGCACGGTGCCCCGCCTCCTGCAAGGTGATGCAGGTGCGGCGCGCACCAGGCGAGACGCCTTCGACGCGGATGCCATGCTGGTCGGGGCCGATGGTTTCAACTTTATGGGGGGTGGGTTCGCCGCGTTTGAAGACGCGGCGCAGCAGCTTGCGGATCATGCGGTTATTGTCATTTATTTTTGGGCGGAAGCATCATATACCCGAAGGCTGAGGATCGGCCAGCCGTGTTGGCTGGCATGAGCGCGCAGGGTGTCGTCGGGATCGACGGCGATCGGATGGCTGACCTTGGCCAGTAAAGGCAGGTCGTTGAGGGAATCGCTGTAAAAACTGCTTTGCTCAAAGCTGCCCCACCACAGGCCGAGCGATTCGAGCCAGGCCTCGACACGGGTGATCTTGCCTTCGCGGAACGCCGGCAGGCCGCGCGGTGCGCCGGTGAAGTGGCCGCCCTCATGCGCGGGAATGGTGGCGATGAGGTGGGAAATGCCGAACTCGCGGCAGATCGGTCCGGTGACGAAACTGTTGGTCGCCGTGACGATGGCGCAAAGATCACCGGCGGACAGGTGGCGCTCGACCAGCGTGCGTGCTGCCGTGCCGATCACGGGCCGAATGTGCGTTTCCATGAATTCGCGGTGCCAGACATCGAGCTCGGCGCGTGCGTGGCGCGCCAAGGGCGCGAGCTGGAATTCAAGGAAGGCATGAATGTCCAGAGTGCCGGCCTTGTAAGCATCGTAGAAGGCCTGGTTTTTTGCCTCATGCACCTCGCGGTCGAGCACGCCTTTGGCGATGAGGTATTGCGCCCACTCGAAGTCGGAATCGCCAGCGAGCAGGGTGTTGTCGAGATCAAATAGGGCCAGGTTCATTTTCTGTCGGGACGAGTTGGAGTTGCAGGGCTTCCTTGAGTAGCGGCAAGGTTGCGGGGCGTTGGCGCTCCAGCGTGGCGCGGTCGAGGTGGTCAAGCACGGCCATCAGCGAGGGCAGGTCGCGCCGGCCATGACTGAGCAGGTAACGCACCAGCCCGTCATCGACACGGAAGCCACGTTCCAGCGCGTGACGGCGCAAGGCCGTCGCCTTCTGTTCATCGTTCAAGGTCTTGACTTCGTAGATCAGCGCCTGGCCGATGCGCGTGCGCAGATCCTCGCGCAGCTTGAGTTTGAGCGGCGGCTTGCGCCCGGCCAGCAGGAGGCCCAGACCGAGCAGTCGCGCGGTGTTGAAAATGCGAAACAGGGCAATCTGCGCAGCATCGTCAAGCGTATCGACCTCATCGACGATCAACAGTCCGCCCGGGGGCGCGGAAAGGTCGGTGGCGGACGGGTTGGTCAGCAGCAGCGCCGGGCGGCGTCGTAGCACAAGATTGGCGGTCGCTGTCAGCAGGTGGCTTTTGCCGTTACCGTCCGGTCCCCAGAGGTAAATCATGTCGAAACAGCCTGGTTCGGCGAGGGCGCGCAGTCGAACCAGCAGTTCCTGGTTGTCGCCGGCGATAAAGTTGTCGAGGCTGGGCGCCTGGGCAGGCTGAAGGTCGAGCAGCAGTTGAGTCAAGGGGGTAGGCAAGGGTAATTCCGGTAAAATTCGCGCCTCTGAATACGGCGCAGTGCGCTTATTTTTCGTAATTATCGCCGCAAATCCTCATCTTCGGCCGGGTTTTGACTATGAACACACCTTCATCTTCTTCCATGACTTACCGTGATGCGGGTGTCGATATTGATGCCGGCGACGCGCTGGTCGAGCGCATCAAACCTGCCGCCAAGCGCACCATGCGCCCTGAAGTGCTGGGCGGCATTGGTGGTTTCGGCGCCTTGTTCGAAATCTCGAAAAAATATCGCGAGCCGGTGCTGGTTTCTGGTACGGATGGCGTGGGCACCAAACTAAAGCTGGCCTTCCAGCTGAACCGCCACGACACCGTGGGACAGGATCTGGTGGCGATGAGCGTGAATGACATCCTCGTGCAGGGTGCCGAACCCCTGTTTTTCCTGGATTATTTTGCCTGCGGGAAGCTCGATATAGGCACGGCGGCGACGGTGATCGAAGGTATCGCCAAGGGTTGCGAACTGTCCGGTTGCGCGCTGATCGGGGGTGAAACCGCCGAAATGCCCGACATGTATCCGGCCGGTGAGTACGACCTGGCAGGCTTCGCCGTCGGCGCGGTCGAGAAATCGAAAATCATTGACGGCAAGTCCATCGTCCCGGGTGATGTGGTGCTGGGGTTGGCATCCTCCGGTGCGCATTCCAACGGTTACTCCCTGATCCGCCGCATCGTCGAGCGCGCCAAGCCTGATCTGGCAGCCGATTTCCATGGCCGTCCGTTCGCCGATGCGCTGATTGCGCCGACGCGCATCTACGTCAAGTCGATGCTCAAGCTCATGGAGTCCGTGACGGTGAAAGGCATGGCGCACATTACCGGTGGCGGCATTACCGGCAACGTGCCGCGCGTGCTGCCCGACAAGGTGACTGCCGTGCTTGACAAGTCGGCCTGGACGCTGCCGCCGCTGTTCCAGTGGCTGCAGGCGGAAGGCAATGTCGCCGACGAAGAAATGCACCGCGTTTTCAACTGCGGTATCGGCATGGTGGTGGTCTTGGCGCAGGCGGATGGGGCGAAGGCAACGGAATTGCTGACCGCGACGGGCGAAACGGTGTACATGCTGGGCCGCATTGAGGCGCGGCAGGCGGGTCAGGAACAGACCGTCATTCGCTGAAGCGCCGTACCGCCAGCGCCGACTTTTTTAGCTGCCCAGCCGGGCGCGTTCCTCGCGCTGCACGTCGGTAATGAAGCGCTGGAGGTGATTCTCCATCGCATGGCTGAGCTTGACGAAGCGGCAGCCGATGCGGCCAGAAACCTTGCCGCCGCGTTGTACTTCGCAGCTGTTGCGCACTTCCAGATCGACATCGAGCATGCCCACACCTTTGAGATCGATGTGCGCGTGCGGCAGTGTCCGGCCAATGTCGAACGGCAGCTTGCCACCGGGTAGCTCTGCCGCGACGCCACCGATACTGATATCGATGATGGAGAGTTGCATGGTCGCGCCGTCTGCCATGGCCAGGGTACAAGTCGGGCGCCGGGTCATCGGCAACACCAGCCGAAAGAATTCGCGGCGCTGCAGTCGCGTGTATTGCGCTGGTATATGCGTGGTGAAGGCCGGACGTTTTTTGTGAGTGATTTGATGGACCTTGCCGGTCATGAACTTGTTGGCGACGCCATGCGGTGCGCAGACAAAGAAATTGCGTTCGCTGTGCAGCAACTTGCGATTGGTTTCTTCGCTGCCGCCCCAATCGAAAATCAATTGATTGCTGTCATCGTTCACCTCGAGCAGCACCGTCAGCAGGGCGTCCTGGCCTTCGTTGAAGACGAGACTGATCCGCTCGCCGTCGTTAATCAGTTGATGCAGGTAAAACAGGATCTCGCGCCGGTTGGTGGAAGTGAACTTCTCGTACTCTTCTGCGGTGATGGTCTGGTTGGTCATGCCCGGGATTCTGGCTGTGCCTGTGGCGTAGAGGTCAGATGTGCGTCAATCAATTGCAATATTTTCGCAGCAGTCGCCGATTCCGCCAAATCAAATTCAATATCGACTGCGCCGGATTCACGCAAGGCGCGCAGCCAGGTGAGTTGGCGCTTGGCGAATTGCCGGGTGGCGAAGATGCCGCGATCGGCCAATTCGACGGCTGGCAGCATGCCTTCCAACATCTCCCAAACTTGCCGGTAGCCCACACAGCGCATGGCGGGCAGGTCGGCGGTAAGTTGATATTTCAAGCGCAGATGCGCAACTTCATCCACCAATCCGGTGGCGAGCATGCTGCGAAAGCGTTGCGCAATGCGCTCGTGCAGGAGTTTTCTTTCAGGCGCGGCGAGCGCGATGTTCAGCATCTGGTAAGGCAGCGCTGCCTCCGGTTGGCGCTGCCAGAAGTCGCCGAGCGGGCTGCCAGTGAGCCGTAACACTTCAAGCGCACGCTGGATACGCTGGGCATCGGTGGGCGCCAGCCGTGCGGCCGTCACGGGGTCGAGCAACGCCAGTTCGGCATGCAGAGTCGGCCAGCCACGGGCGGCAGCCTCGGCGTCGATGAGCGCGCGCATGGCGGGGTCGGCCGGCGGCAGCTCGGCGAGGCCTTCGATGAGCGCCTTGAAATAGAGCATGGTGCCACCGACCAGCAGTGGCGTCTTTCCACGTGCGGTGATCTCCGCCATTGTCCTGAGCGCATCGGTGCGAAACTGGGCGGCCGAGTAGCGCTCTTCCGGCGTGATCAGGTCGATGAGGTGGTGGGGAAAACGCGCCAAGGTTTCCCTGTCCGGCTTGGCCGTACCGATATCCATGCCGATGAACACCTGCGCCGAGTCGAGGCTGATGATTTCGACGGGAAAGCGCTGCACGATGGCGAGCGCCAGGTCGGTCTTGCCGCTGGCGGTGGGGCCGATCAGGCAGAGCGCGGGAGGTAAGGCTGTGGTCATCTGCCGCGCAGGAACAAACGATCCAGATCAGTGATGGATAACTGCACCCAGGTCGGTCGGCCGTGGTTGCATTGGTCGGCGCGTTCGGTGGTTTCCATGTCGCGTAACAGTGCGTTCATCTCGGGAATGCTAAGGCTGCGGTGCGCCCGCACGGCGCCGTGGCAGGCCATGGTGCCGAGTAGTTCGTTGCGATGGGTTTCCAGTACGCGGCTGGCAGGGTGGTCGGCCAGCTCGGCGAGCAGAGCACGCGCCAGGTTCTCGATATTGCCGCCGCCTAGCAGCGCGGGCACGGCGCGCACTGCAAGCTGCTGCGGGCCGGCGGGCGCAATTTCGAAACCGAGCGCGGCCAGAGTGTCGGCATGGCTTTCGGCACTGGCGATTTCGCCGGGGCTAGCCGAGAACAGCAGGGGCACAAGGAGTGGCTGCACCGAGGGGCGGGCATCGACAGCGTTCTTGAGCCGTTCGTAGAGGATGCGTTCGTGCGCGGCATGCATGTCTACCAGTACCAGGCCTTGCGCGTTCTGGGCCAGGATGTAGATGCCGTGGAGTTGGGCGAGGGCGTAGCCGAGCGGGGCATCACCCGAGCTAAAAGTCGGTGCCGGCGAGATGAAATGCCCCGCATGGGTTACGGCAGGTGCAGAGAAGGCTTGCCGCGCAAAATCGAGATAGGCGGTGGCATCGGGTTCGCGTACGGCGAAGCTTTGCTGTGGCCATGAAAAAGTCGGCACTGGCGGGACGGTACTTGTCTCAGTGCGTGTAGCCGCCAGCGGCTCGGCCAGCGTGCGCTGCAGGGCATGGAAGACGAACTGATGCACGCCGCGCGCATCGCGAAAACGTACCTCCGTCTTGGCCGGATGCACGTTGACATCCACCGTCGCCGGATCGAGTTCGAGGAACAGCACGTAGGCCGGATGATGCGCGCCATGGAGTACGTCGGCGTAGGCCTCGCGCGCCGCATGCACGAGCAGCTTGTCGCGCACGAAGCGGCCATTGACGTAGAAATACTGCTCCGTGCGTGATGATTTGGCGTAGGCGGGCAGGGCGGCGAAGCCGGACAATCTGAGCGGGCCGGCCTCGGCCATGACATTGCGTGCATGAGTGAGGAACTCGTCGCCGAGCAGCTCGTGGGCGCGGCGCGAAAAGTCGGCGCTAGCAGGACGGCCCTCGCGGGACGGCGCGAGCAGGCGGCGCTTGACCTGGCCGTTGTGCGCCAGCGTGAAGCTGACATCCGGTCGCGCCTGAGCCATGCGCGTCAGTACGTCGTCGCAATGGGCATATTCGGTGCCGGTGGTTTTGAGGAACTTGCGGCGTGCCGGCGTGTTGAAGTAGAGGTCGGCGACGACGATCACCGTGCCCTCCGCCAGCGCTGCCGGCGTGCTGTCCGCCATTCCAGCATCGAGCTTCCAGGCATGTGGTGCATCGGCTGTGCGACTGGTGATGGAAACGCGCGCCACGGCGGCGATGGAGGCCAGCGCCTCGCCACGAAAGCCGTAGCTGGCAACACGCTCGAGATCGTCCAGGGTGGCGATCTTGCTGGTGGCGTGGCGCGCCAGTGCCAGCGGCAGATCGTCGCGCGGCATGCCGCTGCCGTTGTCGGCGACGCGGATCAGCTTGACGCCGCCTTCCTCGATCTGCACGTCGATTTTCGTCGCGCCGGCATCCAGGCTGTTTTCGATGAGCTCCTTGAGGACGGACGCCGGACGCTCGACGACCTCGCCGGCGGCGATCTGGCTGATCAGGAGGTCGGGAAGGGGAAGAATGCGCGGCATGGGGTCGGGATTATAAGTGGTGGGGTAAACTCCGCCGCCATGGAACTCCTTGCCCAATTCATCGACATTATTCTCCACCTCGACAAGCATCTGGCGTTGCTGGTGGCCGAGTACGGCATGTGGATCTACGCGATCCTGTTTGCCATCGTTTTTTGCGAGACGGGGCTTGTCGTGACGCCCTTCCTTCCCGGCGATTCCTTGCTCTTCGTTGCCGGCGCACTGGCGGCTGAAGGAATCGGCGGCGGCGGCATGGATATCCGCGTGCTGATCGCCGTCCTGCTTAGTGCCGCCGTGCTGGGCGACAACGTCAATTACGGCATCGGGCGCTGGGTGGGTAGCCATATCCTGCGCTGGGGCGAAGGTTCGCGCTTCTTCAATCGCGCCGCCTACGACAAGACGCATGCCTTCTACGAACGCAACGGCCCGCTGACGATGACGATGGCGCGCTTCGTGCCGCTCGTCCGCACGTTCGCCCCCTTCGTTGCCGGCGTGGCGCGCATGACCTACCCCCGCTATTTTGTCTTCGATTTTTTGGGCGCCGTCCTCTGGGTGTTTTCGCTGACGCTGGCGGGGTACTGGTTCGGCAACCTGCCCTTTGTCAAAAGCAATCTTTCGTTCTTCATTATCGGCATCGTTGTGGTTTCTGTCCTGCCCATGCTGATCGGCTGGATGCGTCAGCGCCGGGCCAACGTGGCAAGTGCAGCCAGTAATGACCCATGAAGCGTCGTACCTGCCTGTTTGCGTTGCTGACATTGCCGCTGACGGGTTGCGTGACTAGCCCCGGGCAGTTTGTCAAGACCGACATCGACCGCAACGCCGACCTGCACCGGCGCGAAGTGAATGCCAGCCTGCTACGCCTCGCCGAAAAACTCTACAAGCGTAACCCGCGCGAATGGAAGAAAGGCCGCCACGCCAGCCTGGCGGCGGCCTTGGCCAAGCTCGCCGACCCGGCCAGGTTTGCCTATCCGCCGGAACCCGATGGGCTGCGCGGTACCGCCGCGATCCTTGCCGCATTGCGTGAGGATTACCCCCATGACCGGGTGGCCGCGTTTATCGGCGGGCTGGACACGATGATTAACGATGCATTCGAGGGCAAGAACGAGTTCTTTGTCCTCGATGACCTGGATGCACAGAAACTTTACAACGCCGCGCGCAATGTCGAAATCGCCGCGTGGAAGCTGGCGGATGCGCACCGCACGCAACCCGAAGGGGATATTCCGGCGGGCGCGCCCATCCTGTTTTCCAACGAGATGTCGCCGCTGCAGAATCTCAGCTTCGAACGCGAGTTCGGCCGCCTGATCGGCAACCTCGATTTGCTGACGTCCACCGTCGCCGACAAGACGAATCGTACCGTCGTCAAGATCGTCCAGAATATTGCCTACGCCGTTTTCCTGCCCATCTAATGTCAAACTACGCCATCCTCATCTCCGGTCGCGGCAGTAACATGCAGGCGCTGATCGATGCCCGCCTGCCGGGCCGTTGTGCTGCCGTCATCAGCAATCGTCCGGATGCCGCCGGTCTGGCTTGGGCAGCGCAGCGGGGGGTGCCCACTGCCGTCGTCGATCACAAGGGTTTTGCCTCACGCGAGGCGTTCGACACTGCACTGGCGAGGGCTATCGAACAGAGCGGCGCCGAGTTGATCTTCCTGGCGGGTTTCATGCGCGTGCTTACCGAGCCATTTGTGCAGCGTTACACGGGACGGCTCGTAAATATTCATCCTTCCCTGCTGCCGGCTTTCCCCGGCCTGCATACCCATGAGGCGGCGTTGCAGAGCGGCGTGCGCGTGCATGGCTGCACGGTGCATTTCGTCACGCCAACCCTGGATTGCGGGCCGATCATCGTGCAGGCGGCGGTGCCGGTGCTGCCGGGCGATAGCGCCGCTGCGCTGGCGGCGCGCGTGCTGGCGCAGGAGCACATTATTTATCCGCAGGCGGCGCGCGGCATTCTCGAAGGCCGCTGTCGGCTGAAAGCGGGCCGGGTTGTCTGGGCGGGGGATGCCACGCCCGCGACGCTGGCCTTGCGGGTGCCGGCGCGCGAATGAATGTCACGGTGCGCCGGCCGTTCCGGCTGGCCCTGGGGTTTTCGCTGCTGCTGCATCTGGCTGTGCTGACCGTGCCGGGCTGGCGCCTGCCCCTGCTGGAGGACGAGGAACCTCAGGAAATGCTCGACGCAACGCTGGTGGTCCCGGTGCAGACGCAACCCAAAGCGCCGCCCAAACTTTTGCCCAAGCCCGTCCCCAAGCCCGTCCCCAAGCCGCGACCACCGCCGCCAGCGACACCGGCTATGCCCGTTGCTGTGACAGATTCCATGCCGGTAGCGGAAACAGCGCCGGCATTCGTCCCGGAATCACCCTCACCCTCAGCTGCGGCCCCTGAACCGGCTGCTGCTGCCGTCCTGCCAGCGCCGACTTTTGCTTACGCCAATCTCTGGCCGAAAAACGGCCGCATCGTCTTTCAGGTGACGCGCGGCGATGGCGGCCTCATCGTCGGGCAGGGCGAACATCGCTGGACGCATGATGAGCAGAGCTACGAACTGCATGCGGTGGCCGAAACGATCGGCCTGGCGGCTTTGTTCCGGCCGGTGCAGGTCACGCAGACCAGTCGCGGGGCGTTTACCGCAAACGGCTTGCAGCCACAGGAATTCAGGACGGAGCGCGATGGCAAGCCGAAGAGCGAGTTTCGTTTCGATGCCCCGCAAGACGCGACCTTGCCGACGCAGGATCTGCTTTCACTTTTCTACCAGCTGGGCGCGGCCTCGTTCGATGTGCCTGAATTCACGATATCTGTGAAGACGGGGCGCAAAGTGTCAAAATTCGTCGTTGTGGTCGGCGAGACGCTGAAGCTTGACTCCCCTTTGGGTGAGCGCGAGGTGCGCCACCTCAAGATTGCCGGCCGGTTGAACGAGGATTCCACCGAAATCTGGCTCGACACCGTGACCCGCCTGCCCCTCAAGATTCGCCACCGCGACCGCAAAGGCGAAGTTTTCGATCAGATCGCCACGACGATCACACTGGAAAAACCCGAATGAGCCCCTTTACCCGCATCCTCCTCGACCAGGCCATCGCTGCCACCCACGAACTTCTGCGGCTGAATCAGCCTGCCGACATGGCGCTTTCATCGTTTCTCAATACGCACCGATCGGGTCCGCGCGAACGGGCCTTCATCGCCGAAGTGGCGTATGCCGTGCTGCGCAAAAAGCGTTCGCTGGGCGCCTGGTGCGGTCCGGATGCCACGCCGCGCCAACTGGTTCTGGCGGCGCTGCTGCGCGAGTTCGGTCTGAACTATCGTTCGATCGAGGGAGCGATTTCGAAACAGGACGCGGCGTGGCTGGCGGAGCGCAAGGCGCAGCCGGAACGCGCGTTGAGCCTCGCCGAACAGGCCGATCTGCCCGACTGGCTGGTGGAGCGGCTGACCGCGCTGATCCCGGAAGAGGCGAATCTGCTGATGTTCGCGCGGGCCCTGAATCAACCCGCGCCGCTTGACCTGCGCGTCAATGTGCTGAAAGCGAACCGTGCCGACGTGCTGGTGCAGCTGGAAAAAATAGGTTATGGCGCGACGGCCTGTCCGCTGGCGCCCGAAGGCATCCGGCTGGTGGGTCGGCCGGCGCTCTCGAAGCATCCGCTGTTCCTTTCCGGCGACGTCGAGGTGCAGGATGAGGGCAGCCAGTTGATCGGTTATCTGCTGGCGCCCAAGCGCGGCGAGATGGTTGTCGATTTTTGTGCCGGCGCGGGTGGCAAGACCTTGTTGTTGGGCGCGTTGATGCGTTCGACGGGACGTTTGTATGCCTTCGATGTTTCGGAAAAACGTCTGATCCGCCTCAAGCCGCGGCTGGCGCGTTCCGGTCTCTCGAATGTGCACCCGGCGGCCATCGCCCACGAGAACGACCAGCGCATCAAGCGGCTGGCCGGCAAGTGCGATCGCGTGCTGGTCGATGCGCCCTGTTCCGGACTGGGTACGCTGCGGCGCAATCCCGATCTCAAGTGGCGACAGACGCCCGCAAGCGTCGCCGAACTGATGGTGAAGCAGGCCAACATCCTTGCTGCTGCTGCCAAATTGCTGAAACCCGGCGGGCGGCTGGTGTATGCGACGTGCAGTTTCCTGCCCGAAGAAAACGGCGGCATTGTCGATGCCTTTCTCGCCGCACATCCGCAGTTCGAGCGCCGCAATGCTGGTGAAATTTTGGCAGCGCAGGGTATCGCGCTCGATTTGCCCGGCCCTGACTTGCAACTCGCCCCGCACATGTATGGTACCGACGGCTTCTACGCCGCCGTGCTGGAACGTACGGCATGAGGGGAGGGTGGCTGATTTGCACACTGGCGCTGGCATCCGCGCCCGGGCTGGCCGCCGAATTGCCCGCCAGCGGCACGGTCGAGGTGCTGTTCTCGCCGTGGGATGATGCCGAGGGTGCGTTGATTCGCGAGATTGACCATGCGCGCCAGAGCCTTCATGTGCAGGCTTATCTTGTCACCAGTCGCAATATTGCCCGGGCTATCACAGCGGCCCACGAGCGCGGTGTCGGGGTGGCGTTGCTGGCCGATCGCGAAATGATGGTCAAAAATGAAAACTCGCTGGTACCGAAACTCCACGAGGCCGGTATCCCTGTGCGCCTGGAGACCCGCTATGCCGCCGCGCACAATAAAATCCTGATCATCGATGTGGAGGGGAGACATCCCGTGGTCATCACCGGCAGTTACAACTTCAGTTTTGCGGCGCAGGCGCGCAATGCAGAGAACTTGCTGATCCTGCGCGGCAACCCGAAACTTGCGCGCGCCTACCTGAAAAACTGGCAGCGCCATCACGACGAGGCGTTGCCTTACGATGCGGCGGAAGCGGAATGACTACCGGCAATCCGCTCGGAGGGCTGTTGATCGATTTCTGGCAGGATTTGCAGCAGCCCGATGTCCTGTGGCAAATGGCCGTGCTGGGCCTGTGCTTTGGTCTCGCCTGGCTGGCCAGTCATTTTATCGGCAAGCATTTTTCTTCCCGCTCCGTGACGGAGAGCAGCGCCCGGGCTTTCGGCAAACGCGGGCTGCGGCGGCTCGGGCTGCCGGTGGTGATGCTGGTACTCGTTCTGGCCGCCCGACCCCTGCTGGCGCATTGGCATCATGTCAATCTGCTGTCGCTCGCCATCCCCTTGCTGAGTTCGTTGGCGGTGATCCGCGCCGTGATGCTGGTGGTGCGCCAGAGTTTCTCTGCCAGCGCGCCGTGGCTGGCCAGTTTCGAACGGACGCTGGCGCTGCTGGTGTGGAGCCTGGTCGCGCTTTACCTCCTCGGCCTGCTGCCCGAACTGATCGATCTCCTCGAGCAGGTCAAGTTTACCCATGGCAAGGAAAAGCTCAACCTCTGGCTGATCCTGCAAGGCATCGGGGCGGTATTCGTCACAGTGCTGGTGGCCCTGTGGCTCGGCACTGCCGTCGAAGTGCGGCTGATGAACGCGCAAGGGATGGACGCCAACCTGCGTCTGGTGCTCTCGCGCTTGACGCGTGTGCTGCTGATCCTGCTGGCGGTATTGATCGGACTGCCGCTCGTCGGCATCGATCTCACGACACTCTCGGTCTTTGGTGGCGCACTTGGCGTCGGCCTCGGCTTTGGATTACAGAAGATCGCGGCGAACTACGTTTCCGGCTTCATCATCCTGCTCGACCGCTCCATTCGCATCGGCAATCTCATCGAGGTCCAGGCAAAGCGCGGCGTTGTCACGCGCATTACCACGCGCTATACCCTGCTGCGCGAACAGTCGGGCGTCGAGTCCATCGTGCCCAACGAAATTCTGGTGGGTTCGGTGATCACCAACGAAACCCTCAGCGATCCACGGGTGCGGCTCGCCGTGCAGGTGCAGGTAGCCTACGGTACCGATCTGGAGCGGGCGTTGGCGATCCTCGTGGATGCGGCGCGCGTCCAAGCACGTGTGCTGGCCGATCCGCCGCCCAAGAGTTTTGTGATCGCCTTTGCCGAGTCAGGCATCAACCTGGAGACCGGTTTCTGGATCGCTGACCCCGAAGATGGTTCGATGCAGATCAAGTCGGACATCCTGATGGCGATCTGGAAATCATTCAAGGCGGAAGGGATCGAGATTCCCTACCCGCAACGCATAGTGCGGATGCTCGCGTAGAAAGTCGGTTGGTGTGGAGCGCCGCCAAAAGTCGGCACTGGCGGGACGGCGCTTATTCCGGCACGCAGATTTCGCCGCGCGCGATGCCTTGCGCGGTGCGCACCGTCAGCATCGTCAGCACGATGGTCAATACCGTCATCAACAGCCATGACAAGGGTACGAAGAGGCCACCACCTTTTTCGGCCATGACAAGCGTGGCGATGGTGATGGCGGCGAGCGGGAAGGAGTAGGCCCAGGCCGACAGGAAAAAGCGGACGCGGAAGAAGCGTAGCGCGTTGCTCGCTAGCAGCAGGGTGAGGAAGAGCGCGACATGGTAGAGGATGCGCGCGAAGGCGTCGATTTCGCCGCCATTGAGCTTCACCCAGGCAATGAAGCCGACGGCCGGCGGCGCAATGAGGATGAACAGCGTCGGTGTCAGGCGCTCGGGCAACGGCTCATGGAAGAACAGCCGGTACATGACGATGGTCATCAATACCAGCCAGAAGACCAGGCCGATGCTGAAGAAGAACCAGGAAATTTCGGCCGGGGCGAAGCTGACGCCGGCTACCGGCACGATGATGTTGCCGACCACGGGAATGAACCAGGCCGGGCTGGCGTGTTTGATGTCGTAGCGGGTGTGGTGGATCCAGCTGCTCATGACCGTGAGCGTGAAGCCCAGATGCAATGCGGCGCCGATTGACCAGAAGGCAAAGGCGAAGCCGGGCAGGGTCTCGGTAAAGGCCACCGCGAGCAGCAGCAGGGAAATCGATGAAGCCGGAAAGAAGTTGAGGCGGACCGGATGGGCGAATTCGTGCTTGACCGCACCCCAATGTTTGACGATCTTCGCCAGATAGACGAACGATAGCGCAGCGAACAGTCCGAGCGCCCACCATTGCAGTGCGATGCCGATTTCCACCGGCATGCCGAGGACGTGATGGGCCTTTTTCCAGGCGATGGCGAGGCCGGAAGTACCCATCACGGTGGCGAAAAAGGAAATCGGAAAGTGCTCGAGTTTTTGCTGCGGTTTGTCTGTGGGGCTGGGTGCGTTCATGCAATGTCCTGTGGCTGGGAATGTCGGGATTATAAGGAAACGCTAAAGCAATATGCGCTCCAACCCATGAATAGCCGGCGGTTGATCCATGAATTTTGATGTGACTCTGCCTTAGGTGGCATAATTGCGACAAAACTACTGACAGGTATGGCTTATGGCAACGGCAATGCAACCCCTCGCCGAGTTGGTTTCTTATCTCGATACCTTGCCCGAACCGCATATTCTGTGCGATACGAACTATTACATTCTCGCAGCCAACAAGGCCTACCGGCATATCTATGGCAGCGGTCAGGCAGTCGTGGGACAGACCTGTTATGCGGTATCCCACCATTACAGCAAACCTTGCGATCTGGCGGGTGAAACCTGTCCGCTCAAGCAAAGCCTCGCTTCAGGGCAGCGCGAGCGGATATTGCATCTTCACCATACGCGGGAGGGCGAGGCTTACGTGAATATCGAGCTTGCGCCGGTGTGTGGCGGGGATGGCAAGGTTGCTTATTTCATCGAGAAGATGGAACCGCTGGGGGTCTCGCATGGCCTGCCTGATGCACGCGCGCTGGTAGGGCGTGCGCCGGCGTTTCGCCGCATGCTCGAACTGATGTCGCGCGTGGCGCCCTCTGATGCGACAGTAATGCTGCAAGGCGAGTCGGGTTCCGGCAAGGAGCTGGTGGCAAAGGCGATCCACGATGCCAGCCGGCGTGCCGAGCAGCCGTTTGTCGCAGTCGATTGTTCCGGTCTCACGGAAACCCTGTTTGAGAGCGAGCTGTTCGGCCACGAAAAGGGCTCATTTACCGGAGCTGCGGCGCGGCGCATCGGCTTGGTCGAGGCGGCTTCCGGGGGCACGCTGTTTCTCGATGAGTTGGGCGATATTCCGTTGGGGATGCAAGTGAAGTTGTTGCGCTTGCTGGAAACGGGCGCCTTCCGGCGGGTCGGTGCCAGCGAGTTTCTCAAGGCCGACATCCGCCTGATCTCGGCCACCCACCGTAATCTGCGGGCGATGGTGCAGGACGGACGTTTCCGTCAGGATTTGTATTATCGCCTGAATACCTTCCCGATCGTTCTGCCGGCCTTGCGCGAGCGCAGTTCGGATGTGCCGCTACTGGCGGAAGCCTTGCTGTCGCGTGTTGCGCCGAATCGCCAACTGCACATCAGCCCTGAAGCAATGGCCTGCCTGATGAACTACGGTTACCCCGGCAACGTGCGCGAGCTGCGTAATGTGCTGGAGCGGGCGACGTTGCTGTGCGATGGTGACACGATCCAGCCCGTAGATCTGTCTATCGAAGTTCAAGAGGCGATTCAGTGGGGCGCTCCGCAGGAAGTTGGCGCAGGCGGGACGGCATCAAATGCGTATCCGACCGGTGGCGCGTCACCCACGCTGTCGGAACTTGCGGTCAATGCGCTCCGCGAACGCCTGGTGCGGCATCAAGGCAACCGCAAGGCTTTGGCGGCAGAGTTGGGGATCAGCGAGCGTACGCTCTATCGCAAGCTGCGTAATTTACGCTGACTGACTATGTCAAAGTGGCATTATCTGTCATCTTAAAAATGCCAGAGTGGCATTAATATTCTGGCCTCTTGGTGATGCAATGGCATATCATGTTGTTTATAAGCGGGTATCTAACTGTTTATAAGAGGATATTTAAATCGCATGGTAGCTGGCACGGCTCTTGATATAGGTATTGCAAGAAGCGGTGCTTAACAATAGATTGCTACAGATAGAACGCCATGTCCCCCCTGATCTTGGCGATTCTTGAAGGATTCCTTCATCCGCAATCTGGGATACCTTCCCTCAGGTCCAGATGCGGTTTTAACGGCAATCTGCACCGCTTCTTTTTTCTTCCCGATCAAACAAAACACAGTGTCAAGACCAAATAAAAACGCCAGCAGGCGCTTGCCTTGCTGGCGTTTCCAATACAGAAAAAAGCCGAACTTACTTCAGCTTGATTTCTTTGTAGAGCACGTGCTTGCGCGCCTTCGGGTCATATTTCATGAACTCGAGCTTTTCCGGCGTGGTGCGCTTGTTCTTGTTGGTGGTGTAAAAGTGCCCGGTTCCGGCAGTGGACTCGAGCTTGATTTTTTCACGTCCGCCTTTGCTGGCCATGTGATGTTACCTCCTTAAACGGCTTCGCCGCGTTCGCGCAACTCGGCGAGAACGACGTCGATGCCTTTCTTGTCAATGGTGCGCAGGCCGGCGTTGGAAACACGCAGGCGCACCCAACGATTTTCGGTTTCGACCCAGAACTTGCGGGCGTGCAAGTTAGGCAGATAGCGACGCTTGGTTTTATTATTGGCGTGGGAAACGTGGTTCCCAACCATCGGGGCCTTGCCCGTCACTTGGCAGACGCGGGACATGTTAACTCCAGTTAATCCGTTACGGAAAGCCGAGCATTCTACTGAGCGTGGCGCCTACAAGCAAGTGTTTTAAGGGATTTTGTTTTAAGGGATTTTTTACAGCAGGCCGCGTTCGGCAAACGACAAAGGCGGTGCATTGCCTGCCACGATGAAATGATCGACCAGCCGTACATCGACTAGGGCGAGCGCCTGCTTGAGGGTGCGGGTGAGCAGTTCGTCGGCGTGCGAAGCTTCGGTAATACCGCTCGGGTGGTTGTGGGCAAAGATGACGGCGGCAGCATTTTGTGCCAGCGCCTGCTTGACGACTTCACGCGGATAGACGCTAGTCTGGGTGAGGGTGCCGCGAAACAACTCCGTATCGGCGATCAGGCGGTTTTGTGCGTCGAGCCACAAGGCGATGAACACTTCATGTGGCAGCGTGCCGAGCCGCAGCCGCAGCCAGTCGAGTACCGCCTGGGGGGCATTCAAGGTGGCACGCTGGCGCAGTTCCTCGTGTAGGCCGCGCCGTGCGAGTTCCAGCGTTGCGACGAGTTGCGCTGCCTTGGCCGGGCCGATGCCCTTCACGGCGGTGAGTTCCTGTGGCGTGGCGGCTGCCAGGCGGGCGAGGCGGTTGTCGAAATGGGCGAGCAGGGCGCGCGCCAGGTCGACCGCGCTCATACCCGTGATGCCGACACGCAGGAAAATCGCCAGCAATTCGGCGTCGGATAACGCGCCCGGGCCGAGCGCCAAAAGCCGCTCGCGCGGGCGCTGATCGTCGGGCCAGTCGGTGATCGCCATGGGTTAGAATCCCTTGTTCCGAAAGCCACATTCTATCTGTCATGAACCCACTGCAAGGCAAGCGCATCGTGCTCGGTGTCACCGGCGGCGTGGCGGCCTACAAGGCGGCAGAGCTGGTACGGTTGCTGGTGAAGGCGGGTGCCACCGTCGACGTGGTGCTGACGGAGGCGGGTAGCCGCTTTGTCGGCGCCGCGACCTTTCAGGCACTGTCGGGACATCCCGTGGCCACCTCGCTCTGGGATGAGCGTTTTGCTGGTGGCATGGCACATATAGATCTGACCCATGGTGAACGCGGTGCGGATGCGGTGCTGGTCGCGCCGGCGACCGCCGATTTCATCGCCAAGCTGGTGCATGGCTTTGCTGACGATCTGCTCTCGACGCTCTGTCTGGCGCGCGATTGCCCCTTGCTGGTTGCCCCGGCCATGAACCGCCAGATGTGGGAACATCCGGCCACCGCGCGCAATGTCGCACAACTCGAGGCCGATGGCGTCAGCGTGCTCGGTCCTGCAAGTGGTGCGCAAGCTTGCGGAGAGGTGGGCGAAGGACGCATGCTCGAACCTGCCGAGATACTCGATGCACTGATGGCTTTCTTCCAGCCTAAATTACTCGCGGGCAAGCGGGTATTGCTGACCGTCGGGCCGACTTTCGAAGCGCTCGACCCGGTGCGCGGGCTGACCAACAGCAGCTCTGGAAAGATGGGCTTTGCGCTGGCGCGCGCCTGTGCAGAAGTCGGCGCTGGCGTGACGGCGATCTGTGGCCCCATCGCCCTACCAACGCCGTCAGGTGTGACGCGCATCGACGTGCAGAGCGCCTTGCAGATGCGTGAGGCGGTGCTGGCTGCTTTGCCGGCCAACATTTTTATCGCTGTCGCCGCAGTGGCGGATTTTCGCCCGGCCGCAGCGATGGAACACAAGATCAAGAAAGGTGCGACAACGCTGACGCTCGAACTGGTGGCGAACCCCGACATTCTGGCCGAGGTGGCGGGGGGCTCGAATGCACCTTTTTGCGTCGGTTTTGCGGCGGAAAGTCAGAATCTGGCCGAATACGCCGAAGGCAAGCGGCGGGCCAAACACCTGCCGCTGGTGGTCGGTAATCTGGTGCAGGACGGACTGGGCGGCGACGCCAATGTTGTCACGCTGTTTGATGATGCGGGTGCGCATCCCCTGCCACCCGGCGACAAACTGGACGTTGCGCGTGCCATCGTGCAGCATATTTCGAAGATGATTGGGAGGTAACTGAGGCATGCATAAAATCGACGTGCGCATCCTTGATCAGCGCCTCAAGGACAATCGTGGGGAAGCGGCACCGCATTACGGATCGCCCGGCGCAGCAGGGATGGATTTGCGCGCCTGTATCGAGGCGCCGGTGCGTGTGCATCCGGGTGAGTCGATGCTGATTCCGGCCGGCATCGCGATCCATCTGGCCGATCCCGGATTGGCGGCAATGATTCTGCCGCGCTCAGGATTAGGTCACAAACATGGCATCGTGCTGGGCAATCTGGTCGGACTGATCGATTCAGACTACCAGGGCGAGATTTTTGTTTCCTTGTGGAATCGTGGCCACGAAGTCTTCCTGCTTAACCCGCTCGACCGTATCGCGCAGTTGGTGGTCGTACCGGTGTTGCAGGTTGCCTTCAATGTCGTCGAACAATTCGATGAAAGCCATCGCGGTGCCGGCGGTTTTGGCAGCACCGGGAAGGCATAAGCGATAAATCAGGCACGCCACGCCGTACTGCCAGAGCCGACTTTTCCCTGCTTGATGGAAAAGGCGTAAAAAAAGAACCCCGCCGAAGCGGGGTTCTTTTTTGACTGCATGAACTAAGTCGATCAGGTCGACATTTCGGTGAGGATGTTCTTCAGCCAGCTGTTGGCATATTTCGCTTCCAGTTTGGCATCCGAGTAGTCGAGCTTGGAAATGCCACCGGAGTTCGGCACACCGACGATCTTGCCTTCCTTGACCGTATAGATGCCCGCCACGCTGATGGCTTCGTCATGGGACAGGAAGCTGTAGCAGGTGTTGATGCCGGACATTTCGACCTGTTCCTTGCCGTTCATCGCGGCGACGATGTTGGTGGCGCAGACCTTGGCTTCCGAGTTCGCCGAGTAACCCGACTTGGGCATGGCGCCGGCACTGCTGGAATCACCGACGACGTAGACGTCCTTGTGCAGGGTCGATTCGAAGGTGGTGGCGTTGACCGGGCACCACTTTTTGTCTTCGCCGATCAGGCCGGCACCCGCCATGAGCGCCGTGGCACGCTGTGCCGGAACGACGCTGATGACATCGCCCTTGACCTCGTCGATGCCTTCGACCATGACCGACATGGCCTGGTTGTTCACCGCTGTAACCTTGGCAGCCTTGCGGTATTCGATCAGGCCCGGGTACATCTCCCAGCCTTTCCTGAACAACGTGGGCTTGGAAACGATATCGGGGTTGGCATCGAGCAGGATGACCTTCGACTTCGGCTTGTTCTTCTTGAGGTAGTCAGCGACCATGGCGACGCGCTCATAAGGCCCGGGCGGGCAGCGGAACGGAGCCAGCGGAGCGGTCAGGACAACGGTGCCGCCGTCCTGCATCGCCTCGAGTTGCTTGCGCAGCAGGATGGTCTGGGGACCGGCCTTCCAGGCGTGCGGCATCAGTTCTTCTGTCTTGGCGTCATAGCCTTCGATTTCCTCGGTGCGGAAATCGACGCCGGGCGAAACGACGAGCTTGTCATAGGCAATGTTGCCACCCTTGGTCGTGACGGTCTTGGCGGCCGGGTCAATGGCGGTGACTTCGTCATACACCATGGTGATGCCGTGATTGGCGGCCAGTTTGTCGTAACCGATCGTCAGCGACGACAGATCCTTGATGTAGCCGGCGAGCAGATGGTTGCTGAACGGGCAGGAAATATACTGCTTGTTCTTTTCGATCAGGACGACTTCGATGGTCTTGTCCATCATGCGAATGTATTTGGCGGCGATGGAGCCACCATAACCACCGCCGATGACGATGACGCGACGTCCCTTCTTGGGCATGATTTCGGCGGCGCGGCCGATCATCGGCAGGCCGGCAGCGCCGGCGCCTGCAGCGAGCAGCTTGAGAAAACTTCTGCGATCTAGTGTCATATGTGTTGTCCTCCCTTATTTCTGGGCTGCATAGAAGTGCATGAGCGCGTCCAGATCCTGCTTGGACAACTCCTTGACCTTCTCCGCCATCTTGTCCGGCATCTTGCGGTGTCCTGAAGTGTACAGATCCATTTGAATCTGCAGATACGGCAGCCACTGACTGGCCATCACCGGGGTGTCATCCTTACCATCTTTGCCTTCATCAAGGTGGCAGCGACCGCAGGATTTCTCCTGAATCTTCGTGGCTTGGGCAACCTTGGCCTTGTCTGTGACCTGCTGGGTGACATGGAGCTTCTGCTTGGCAAAGAAGCCGCCCATCGCCTTGATCTGCTCGTCGCTGTAACCCTTCGCCAGACGTCCCATGATGGTCGACGAGCGCTCGCCACTCTTGAACTTGAGCATCGACTCGACGATGGATGACGCGGACTGACTGGCCAGGCTCGGCATGGTGTCGCCGGCACTGCCACCATTGGTGCCATGACAGCCGGCACACGCATTGGCCAGCATCTCGGCACTGGGCGGTGCGGCAAACGCCGTCGCCGAAAACGCCAGAGCGCCTGCTGCCAGTGCTAAACCACTCCATTTTTTCTTCATCGTTCTCTCCTCCTGTAGATGAATACAAACTTACGGATACTTCTTCCCCTTATTACTGCTTGGTGACGTTGTAGTAATACTTCACACCTTCCACGGTTTTGTCGAGACCGAACTGGTAGCCCAGCGAGACATAGTGGTAACGCGCTTCGGTGAAGTCCTCGTGGATGGCGAAACCGAAGTTGTAGATCTTGTCAGTGGTGATCGCATGGTCACCCTTGCCGCCGCCGGCCAGCGCACGCTCGAAGGTGACAACCCACTTGTTGCCCTCTTTGACGCCTTCGGCCTTGACCAGACCCTTGCCGCCTTCCATGTAACGCTTGTCGGTGACATAGCCGTCGACCGGCTTCTCGCCCTTGCCGCTGCGATACTGGATCAGGTCCATGAACTTGCCGCCGTCCAGGCTGCCACCCTTGGTGTATTTGGTTTTCTTGTCGTCCTTGGCATCCTTCATGGAGCGCAGGTCGTTGTGGCAGGTGTTCCAGCAGCCATTCAGATCAGCGCCTTCGACCGTGCCACCCCCATCGAACATCATGGTCACTTTGACTTCATTCTTTTTGTCCATCTTCACGTCGCCGTTCTTCGGCGGCACCCATTCAAAACGTACGTAGAGCTTTTCGCCATCATGGGCGGCCTTGAAGGTGGCGGGTATCCAGCCTACCTTGCCGGCTGGCGGCTTCGGCTCCAGAACGGTCTTGGAACTGCCAACTGGCTTGCCGGCAACAATCTTGTCACCGATCTCGTCGGCATCACCTTCATGACACTTGGCACACGCACGCTTCTTGTCGACGATATCCGGCACGGCGGAGTGATCCGCCTTGTTCATGATCCACTCCATGCCGGATTGGCCGGGGTAAAACAGCTTGACCTTGCGCTCGGTGACCTTGCTCCAGTCGGGAGCAGCGGCTAACGCACTTCCGGCAACCATTGCACTCATTGCACCCATTACAGCCAAAGCAATTCTTTTCATCGATCAACTCCTGAAATTAACGGATTTATTACTAAAAATATTGTCGTGTCAGCCTTCTGTCTTGGCGGCCTGTTCCTGCTCGAGCAACTGGTGCACCGGCTTGTGTGCAATGCCCTTGTGGCAGTCGATACAGGTCTTGCCGTCTTCCTGTGCGCCTTCGTGCTTGACCACGGAACGATCCTTCTGCTTTTCCGGGTCCATCGTCTTGAAGTCGTGGCAGTTGCGGCATTCCTTGGAATCGCGTTCCTTCATGCGTTCCCAGACCCGCTTGGCCATGGTTAGCCGCTGTTCCTCGTATTTTTCCGGCGTGTCGATGATGCCGGTGATGTGACCGATGACATCCCGGGCAGCCATCAGCTTCTGGAACGACTTGAACATGTAGTCGGAGGGGTGCTTGCTGCTGGCAATATGACAATCGGCACACTGCACGGTCGTGCCGCTGCGGTTTTTGTAATGGATTGTCTTCTTGAATTCCTCTAAGGGAATGGTCATTTCGTGGCAGGAGGTACAGAACTCCGTGCGGTTGGTGTATTCCATGCCGGTATTCAGGCCGCCCCAGATGATGATGCCACCCAATACGCCGACAAGAATCATGCGCCAGAGTATCGACTTATCTTTTTTATTTTGGGAATCAAGCATTTTTCGTTCTTCTCCTTGGATTCAATCAAGCGCACGCGGCACCGGCACAAACAAGCGCATTTAACGAAATAACCAAGGTCTCATGAGTGACTGCAGCGGCCATCAAACCCGAAAAAACCGGGTTGAGCACTCGTCAAGACCTCCTGCTATAGCTGTTATGTAATCCACGTTCTTGATACGGATTAAAAGTGAAACAATTATTGCAGGCAGTTTGGTCCTGATCAAGCGAGAATTGATGGTAATTCGCGAAAAAGTCCTTTATTAACAATTGCTAATGCACTTAGCAGGGAAGTCGTGTCAGGTTTTTAAGCTGCACGACAATAAAATAATTCCCCTTATTATTTAGTGGGTTGTGCTGGTTGTCCTGATGATTTCGTCGTCGGTGCAGCAGTTTTACCCTTGTGATTACTATCTGCGGGCATCCCGGCAGCCATGTCGGCCGACGTCTGCGCACGTTTGGCTTCGATCTTGGTGTCGAGTTCGGCCAATACCGGCGCGAGTTGCTCCTTGCGGCTTGGCTCGGCACGCAGGGCTTCCTCGAAGGCGGACCGTGCCATTTCCCTCGAACCACTATGCAGATAGCACATACCCATGCCCATCCAGGCCTTGGCGTACTTTGAATCGATGGCCAACACGTCGCGGTAGGTCAAGTTTGCAGCAGAATAGTTCAGGCGCGTCATCTGGATGCCGGCGAGTTTCATGAGGGCATCGATCGACTTGGGGTCGGCCTTGACGGCTTCTTCAAAGCGTTTCTGCGCCTCTTCGAGTTTGTTCTCTTCCCAGAGGCGGTTGCCCTGTTCGATCGCGGTAGCCGTAGCTGCACCAGCAGCCTGAGCGCCGACGGTCACGCAGAATGCCGCGAAAAGAGTCAAAGCCGGGCGCAAGCAGTTTTGTATTTTCATAAAAACGATACTCCTTTAAAAAAAACGGCCCTCCCGTGAGGGGGAGAGCCGTCCTGGTAGTGCCGATAATTACTTCATGGAACCCTTGCCGTAGCGCTCTTCGAAAGCTGCACGGGTTTTCTCGATCGATTCCTTGCTGATGCCACTGAAGTACCAGTCATGGCCCTGGATCGGCTTGAAGTGCTTCTCGAGGATCGCCTTGGCGGCGTCTTCATTGCCATCCTTCTTGCGCACGGCTTCCTTGAGTTCCGGAATCCACTTGAAGTAGGTGTGTTGGGCGACTTCATAGATGCCATGCCACCAGGTGTAGTCCGGACCCATCATGGAGGCGCCATGACGAGCGCGACGACCTTCGTGGTGCCAGATTTCCCACCAGGTCCACTCGATCTTGTCGTCGAACGGTGCGGCGGTGATGTAGCCCTGAGCCACCAGATCCTTCATGGCAGCGGCAATCGGCTTGGCGAACTTTTCGTTGTAGAGATTCACGACGTCGTCAAACTGCTTGTAGTGGCCCTTGACCTGGTCGGAGGCGTGGCAGGCGTAGCAGACATTCTTCATCTTGCCGCGACGGTCTTCCCACGTCAGCACTTCCTTGACCTTGGCACCCTTGCCCTTTGGCGAATTGTCGATGTCACCCACTTTCGGGATCGGATTGCCTTCCGGCAGATCGTACTCGTCACCACTTTCCAGACGGATCATGTTGAGCTTTTGCGAGATGGGCGGACGCAGCGTCCAGGAGATGCGCTCGCCAACGTCGTGAGTGGTTTTTTGCTTGCGCGTCGCACTCATGTGGCAGGTGGCGCAGGTCGGTGCGGCAGAGTAGTCGACGCCGGCAACCCACTTCTTGGATTTGAGGTTCATCTCATCCACATGGGCGCGATACAGGATGCCGTGCTTGGATTCGTTATAAACCTCCATCTGCGGATGATCCGGGCCAAGGTGGCACTTGCCGCAGGTATCCGGCGTGCGCGCCTGGGCCGACGAGAAGCGATGGCGCGCATGACAGGCCGAGCAGGAACCCAGCGAGCCATCCGGATTGCCGCGCCCGATGCCGGTATTCGGCCAGGTTTCCATGGTCGGCTTGCCGCGATGATCCAGCACGATATCGCCGCCATGGCATTGGCGACAACCGGCATTCACGGCTTCGGGGCCGCCAATCACTTCACCCATGATGTTGTCGAGCGAACCGAGAATCTGGCCTGCCTTGGCATGGTGAGAGGGTTGCTGCTGGGCGACTTCTTCCTTGTGGCAAACTGCGCAGTTTTTCGGCGTCGGGATGGTGGTGATGAAAATATCCTTGCCATTGTGCTTTTCATGCTTGTAGGCCCACTTCTCGCCTTCCTTGGCCTGGTGGCAGCTATAACAATCAACGACATATTGCTTGCCATTGTGGCGGCTCTTCTTCCACTCGCCGACAATGCCGGGCGATTCATCAGCGTGGCACTTGATACAGGCCTGGCCGATGGCTTTTTCCTCCGCTGATCTGACGGGCAGCTTGCTATCTGCGGCCCAGGCATTGAATGCGAATAAGGTCGCAGCCAATGAAATCAATAACTTGAAAATATGCCGCATCTTGCTCCCCCTTGAGACATGTTGAACTTGCCAATTTTCAGTTGCGAACTGCAACGGATACCCGCCAGCACCTTCGACATCGACCATGGGCTATAAAGGCTATAAATGGTCTTTGTGGGCGCATTCTGAACAATGTTAATTTTTTAAAAATTGATACAGATCAAACTTTGAAAGTATCAGAAATGGCTGATATAGAAATGTCACCATCCTGCCGTCCTGCCGACGCCGACTTTTTGTGGCTTCAACCCAGCCAGCGCATTAGCGCTGGCATCAACCAGGGCAATAGCGCGGCCGTGAGCAGGCCGTTCAAGCCCATCGCCAGCGCGGCGAAAGCGCCGGTCTGTTCGCTGATCTGGAAGGCGCGCGCGGTGCCGATGCCGTGTGACGCCACGCCGAGGGCGAAGCCGCGGATCGCCGGGTCGTTGCACTTCATCAGCGCGTACAGCCACTGTGCGCCGACGGCGCCGAGGATGCCGGTGAGGATGACCAGTACGGCAGTCAGCGAAGGCAGGCCGCCGAGGCGTTCGGCGATGCCCATGGCGATCGGCGTGGTGACGGATTTTGGCGCCAGGGAGAACAGCGTGGCATCGCTGGCGCCGAGCAACTTGCCGATGAGCACGGCGGAGAACGCGGCGGTCAGCGAACCAGCCAGCAGGGCGATCAGCAGCGGCCCGGCCATGCGCTTGAGACGGCCGAGCTGCGCGTAGAGCGGAATGGCCAGCGCCACGGTGGCGGGGCCGAGGAGGAAATGCACGAACTGGGCGCCGTCGAAATAAGTGCGGTACGGTGTGCCGGTGGCCCACAGCAAGGTCACCAGTGCGGCGACGGCAAGCAGTACCGGATTGGCCAGCGGGTGGCCGTTGCAGCGCTTGCTGATCCACACGGCGCCCTGATAGGCGAGGAGCGTGAGGGTGAGGCCGAGCAGCGGCGAGGCGGAAAGGTAAACCCAGATTTCATTCAAACGTGGGGTCATGGCCTTTGCTCCGGCGCGTGGCGATGCAATATCCGCAGCACTAGCGCGGTGACGGCGATGGTGATGAAGGTGCTGGCGACCAACGAGCTTACGATGGGCAGCCATTCGTCGGCCATGCGCTGCAGGTGCAGCATCACGCCGACACCGGCGGGGACGAACAGCAGCGAGAGGTGCTGCAGCAGATTCTGTGCGGTGTCGCGCAACTCGGGCGGCGGTCCGCCACGCCAGGCCAGCGCGGCAAACAGCAGGCCCATGCCGATGACCGGACCGGGTACGGGCAGGGATAAAAACAGTGCGATGGCCTCGCCGGCGAGTTGAAACAGCAGCAGTAAGGTGATGGCAGCGAGCATTGAAGCGACTCCCGGATCAAAACATCGCCCATGATAAGGCGGGTAGCGCGCTCCATGCGGGACATGCCGTCCTGCCAGCGCCGACTTTTCTGTTATGGGAGGTAAACGGCCAGCGGAAGCCACTCGCCCCTTGAAACTATCGGGCCGTTCAAGACTGGGTGCTGTCTGCTGAATGCGGCATACCCACCGGCTGGTGCGCTCAGTTTGCTGTCGTTCAACTTCAACGTGGTCGCATGACGGCAGCCGACCCAATCCGGTCATTCGGCTCCAGGTACGTTCTATGGCAGGTAACTGAGCTGAGCCGTCGTTCATATCCCGGTATCGAACTGCGGCTCCTCGGCCTATGCCAGCGTTAAGCTTGGCCTGGGCATTGCGCGTGTATTGCGTGCCGTAGGCCACATGCCAAGCGTCCGCACTAATGGCGAAACGGCGAAGGCTATCGCCCAAAAATGGTTTCGCGCTTCTTTCCGTCCGACATGGAGTTCAAAGTGCCAGTCTCTTCGTCAGTTCAACGCGCTCGGACGTCGCTTTGGCATAGAACTTTTTCAGTCCGGGGCAAAGGTAGTTCAAGCCCTTCTCGCCATCCGGCGTTTTGACGAAGCGGTTCTTCGGACACTCGCCCCAGCACAACTCCAGATAGGCGCAGGATTTGCAGTATTGCGGCAGTGTCTCGCTCTTGGCATAGGCGAACTTTTTCTGAAGTTCGGAAAACACCAGGTCGCCTTCATGCACTTCGCGGATATTGCCCAGCTTGTATTCCGGATAAACGAAGTGATCGCAGCTATACAGATCGCCGTTGTACTCAATCGCCAGGGCCTTGCCGCAGATTCGGCCACTGACACATTTCTGGGCACCATGACCGAACATCTGCGAGATGACGTTTTCGAACTGGTCGACAAAAACGCGTCCGTAGTCGCGCTTGAACCATTCGTCCCAGACGCGGGTCAGGAAGTAGCCCCAGTCGTCCGGGTCCACCGACCAGTCGGCGACTACAGAATCCGGGTTGCCCGGTCTGGCCGCTGGCGTGCCGACCACTGGCAGCTTTTCCCAATCCCAATGCCCTGGGGCGACGAAGCGGAACTCGACCGGTTCCAGGCCCGGGATGAACTGAATCGTGCGCGGACGGACCTCGTCGCGCAGGAAGCGGTAGACGTCGATCGGCCGCCGTGCATTGCTGCGATTGACCACGCACAGAACACTGAATACGACATGGTGCTGGTGAAGAAGTTTGACTGCCGCCATGACCCGAGCAAACGTGGGCTTGTTACCCTTGCTGTAGCGGTAACGGTCGTGCAGCTCGGCGGGGCCGTCGATCGACAGGCCGATCAGGAAATTGTGCTCGGCCAGGAAGGCGCACCACGCGTCGTTGAGCAGAATGCCATTGGTCTGCAGATCGTTTTCGATGCGCTGACCGGGCTTCTGGTGCTTCTTCTGAAGCTCGACGACGCGCCGGAAGAAATCGAGCCCCATCAGCGTCGGCTCGCCGCCCTGCCAGGAAAAAACGACCTCGCTACCGCCCTGCGCCTCGATGTACTGGCGGATGTGCGATTCGAGTACCGAATCGCTCATGCGCGGCGATTGCGGCTGGTGCAGAAGATCTTCCTTGTGCAGGTAGAAGCAGTAGGCGCAATCGAGATTGCACTGCGCGCCGGCGGGCTTGATCATCGTGTGGAAACGATAGAAATCACCGCTTCCCAGTTCGGGCAATTTTAGCTCGGGCCCTGCGGTTATTTCAGTCATCGAGGTCGGGTCCGGTGGTAAGGGGGCTAAGTTTGAAACACTCGCCCCCTCATGGCAATCGTCAATCGGATGTCGCCTTCTTGAGCGAGGCGTCCTCGCCGACATCGACGCACTCGTCGGCTGGAAAAAATTCGGATTGAGTCCTGCTGTTGATCCAGCCTATCGACGCGTTAAGTCGATCAACGCCGACCGGCACGATCCACCGGGCCGCCGCGATTGGCCGGTGTGTTGGCGACACCAGATGCGCCGATATTGCCGGCCGCTCCCGGTTGGTTGATCCCTGGATCGACGACGCCGACACCGGGGGCGCCGACGCCAACGCGCGCGGCACCAACATTGCCGGCCGCTCCCGGCTGGTTGATCCCGGGATCGACGACGCCAACGCCGGGGGCGCCGACACCCGGTGCCGCAACGCGCGCAGCCGGTGCCGCGACACAGCCTTTCGGGACGCCGACGCTCTTGCAATAGACCACCGCATGGGCCGACGAAGCGGCCAAGGCGAAGCTCAACACGGCGAATTTGATTAAATGAGTCATCGATTTCTCCTGGTTATCCGAGGAACACAACGCTTGTCGTCCTACTTGTCGCCAGCCAGCCGCCGCGATCCTTCGATCAGCGGATGCCAGCCGAACACTAGTGTAGCCATGAAACTATCCATCCGCATATCGCCGGGTGCACTGTCGTTGACCGTCGATTTATAACCGACGGTGAGGTTCATATTGTTGTTGACCTTGTAGCCGAGCGTGAGGCCGAAGGCGACGTCATTGCGCTTGGTCCCCGCGACGCTATTGATCGTGGCCTTGCCGCCCGAGTACCAGGAGCCGTCGAGCGCGCCCCAGATATTCTCGGTGAAGTCGCGCGTCAGGTGGGCGTCGAGTTGGAACAAGGGGTCGGTCTTGAGCGTCTGCCCGACATAGTTGTTGTTCTCGCCGAAGATCCACGCGGCAGGCAGCAATTCGAGCGTCGTTCGCCGGCCCGGTACCCACAAACCAAGTTGCATGATCATTGGCGCGCCGACGCGCCCATACCAGCGGTTCTGGCCGAGGTTGAGCGCCTGGTTGCTGTCATATTGACCGATCGGCAACGCCAGGTCGGCGAGCAAGTCGAGAGAAAACCCCGGTTCATAACGCAGCGCATCGGGAATGTTTTTCTGCGCCTTGGGGCCGATGACGTTGATGTTGAACTCGAGCATCGGATCGCCAAACCCGTTCGACGATTGATTGATCGACGTGCCGCTTCGCGATCGTGCTTCGCCCGAGAGACGCCCCATCGGCAGGATGACCGCAGCCATCGCCGCGCGATCCATCAGGGTAAAAGTCTGCGCATAACCGCCGAGCGCCATCGTCGCGTCGAAGCTCCCGCCGGCGGTCACCAGATGCGAAGGATCGAAGGGATTGGTGTTGCCGCTGATCGATTCGACGATCAGCGGAACGGCGCTGCTGTCCGACAAGGTCTTCCAGTAGAAACGGCCAGGGACCTGAGCCTGAGCTTGCGACGCGCAGAGCAGGCCAATTGCGAACAGCGTGCCGGTGGCCACCCGCAAACAGGGAAAGCGCTTTGAAGTTTCGTTGTTTTTCATGAGATATGGTCCTGGTTGATTTTCGAAAACGGCGATGGCTACGGTTTGGGCGCTGCGGTCATGTCCTTGGGGGGAACGAACTGGCGCTTGTAGACCAGCGGCGGGTAGCCTGGGTCGTCCGGGACACGCGGCGGTAACTGGTCCTTGAGTACCTCGAATGCGGACCGGCTGGGCAGGATCACGTTGTTCGTCTTAACGTAGCTGTCCCACAGCGCAAGCATGGCGCGCAGCTTTTCGGGGTTCTTGGCGGCGAGGTCATGGCGCTCGGCCGGATCGGCGGTGACGTTGAAGAGCTCCCAGTCGCCCTTGCCGAGCGGCTCGTATTGCCAGCGCAGCTTCCAGTCGCCCTGGCGCACCGCGCGGTTGCCGAAGACTTCCCAACCCAGGTAGTCCTGCTCGCTGCGCGGCGATTCGGCCTGGCCGGCGAGCATCTTGCTCCATGACGTGCCGATCAGCGCCGGCAGTTCGCGCCCGTCGATCGTCTTCGGATAGCTCGCGCCGGCGACGTCGAGCAACGTCGGCATGATGTCGGCGACGTGCATCAGCCCGTCGTTGATGCTGCCCTTCTGCCGCTTGACGTTGGGTCCGCTGACGATCAGTCCGTTGCGGATGCCGCCTTCGGCGAGCCAGCCCTTGTACTGGCTGAACGGCGTCATCGAAACCTGGGCCCACATCGGGCCGTAGGCGACGTACGATCCCGGATCGCCCCAGGCCTTGGGATCGGTCTGCGACCAGTTGATCGCGCCAAACAAGAAGTCGCGCGTCCCCGGGGTGCCGGCGATCATCTTGAAGAGGTCGTTGCCCTCGGCGCCGTTGTCGCCGAAGACCAGGAAGATCGTGTTCTCGTACTCGCCGATTTTCTTGAGGTGATCGATCAGCCGACCGACGTGCGAGTCGAGGTTCTCGACCATTCCGGCGTAGAGCTCCATCTTCTGGCCGAGGATGGCGCGCGTCGCCGGCGCCAGGGTGATCGGGTCGGGCAGGAACCACATGCGCTCGGCGAGCTTGGTGTCCTTGGGCATGATGCCCAGTTCGATCTGTCGTTTGAGCCGCTCCTGGCGCACCGCGTCCCAGCCCTTGTCGTATTCGCCGACGTGGCGACTACGCCATTCCGGCGGCAGATGATAGGGGTCGTGCGGAGCCTGATGCGAGACGTAGGCGAAGAAGGGCTTGCCGTCGCCGTGGTTGGCGTCGATGAAGCCGATCATCTTGTCGGTGTAGGTCTCAGTCGCGTAGTAATCCTTGGGCAGCTCGGTCAGGTAGCGACCGTCCTCGGTGAATACCGATTTGGGCGAGGCGGCGGTGAAATTGGTCATGTCCCAGTAGCTGCCAGCGCCGTCGAGCAAGGAAAAGTCGCGCTCGAAGCCGCGCGCCGCCGGGATCTGTTCGGGCGTCTTACCCATGTGCCACTTGCCGACCATATAGGTGTGATAGCCGGAATTCTTGAGCAGCTGCGGCACGGTGGCCACGCGGTTGTTGAGATAGCCTTCGTAGCCGTCCAGCCCCCACTGGTTGGGCGCCGTCCACTCGTCCATGTTGCCCAGGCCGTTCAAGTGCGTATCGACGCCGGTGAGCAGCATCGATCGCGTCGGCGAACTGCTCGCGTGCGTGTAGAAATTGGTAAAGCGCACGCCGTCGTTGGCCAGCGAATCGAGGTTCGGCGTCTTGATCTCGCTGCCGAACGATCCCAAGTCTGAAAAGCCCATGTCATCGGCGAGAATGACGACGATATTCGGCCGTTTTGCCGGTGCCGGCGCCGTGTTCTGTGCGACCACGGGGACCGAGAACAGTGCCGCAAGCAGGCTGGCTGTCAAGGTGAGGGGTAGTTTATTCATGCTTACTCCTTGGAAACCTGGGAAATGGGTGTACCGGTCATCGCCGGACGGAAAGCAATGTCGACATCGGCTCTACTTTGGAAAGAGGAGCGTGAGCTGGATGCGCACGCCCCAACCGCTGGGGCCGTCGACGGGCGCCTCCGCCCAGTACTTGCCGGCGATGGCGAGCTGGCCGATCTGCGAGCCGATCTTGAACATTTGCCCGGCCTGCACGATCAGCGGCACCGACCACTGCCGGTTTCGCCAGTCGTAAGTGCTTTCCGTGAACGCACCGATGGTTGTGTGCGTCGCGGTCGTGTAGCTGAAGAAGGGTTGCAGCGAGGTGACGCTGAGGTCGTCGCGCTTGTCATCACCGGCCACGGACCAGATGTGGCTGCCGAGGAAGCCGACCGTCCACGGCCCTGTTTGCTTCAACACCACGGCCGTCGGCCCGAGCCCCCATTTGCCGCGACCGAGGGCATCGTCGGCCGCCGTCGGCAGTAGCTCGACCGGCCCGACGCCCCAGATGAGCCCATCCGCTGTCGGCGATTTTGGCGAGAAGAACTGGCTGGCGGTAATGTCCGAGAGTCCCGACGAATTGAGGGCCGCGAGAGGAAAATCGTGCGCATCGGCAAACGGGACGATGGTGCGCGTGATCAGGTTCCAGTCGTCGTTCAGCGAAAACGGGATCACCGGTTGCAGAACGAGCGTATCGACCGACGCGCCGTCGTTGCGGCCACCGTAGTCGTCGTGGTTGTACTGCACCGGCACGCTGATCATTGCGGCCACGGGATTCGACAACTTCTTCGCCAACTCCGCCTCCTGATCTTCTTCCTGCGCAAGCGCCAGGTGGAACGGCAGCGCGGCAAAGGCCAGGCAGCATATGCACTTCATCATTGTCGTATCTCCTCCTTTGACATTGCCCATGACTCAGAACTCCACCCGTATGCCTCTGGACTTGGCGACCTTGTAGATCTGGTCGAAGCTTTTGGCCGTATCCCAGGGTTGGTCTTCGACTTCGTGACGAAACTCGCGGTAAGCGCGTTCGACGTTGAGGTAGACGCGCGCCGGTGCGTTCCACGCGCTGTACGGGCCCAGGTCGATGCGCTTGGCCGCGTCGAGCGCGCTCATCCCGCGCGCAAAGAAGCTGCTCGATTCCTCGCGCACGTAGTCGAGGTAGGCCTTCATCTCCATCGCCCCTTCGAGCCCGCAGACCGGTCCATGCCCGGGAACGATGACCTCGGGATCGAGGGCGATGATGAGATCGAGAATCTTGAGCCATTTCTCGTAGCTGCCGGTCCATCCCATGGGCGTGCATTCGCGGAAGATCACGTCGCCGGCGAACAGCACCCGCTCCTTCGGCAGGTACACGATGGTGTCACCGACCTGATGGCACGGCCCGACGTAGATCAACTGGACTTCCGTGCCATCCAGATCCAGCACGTGTCGTTCATCGAACACGGTCGTCGGCAGAACCAGATTTATCCCGCTGAAGTCGTAGTCCTGCTGTAACTGCCTGGCAATGGCCAGCGCGCCGGGATGAATGGCTTTGAGCAGCAAGCGCGAGAGAAAACGATCAGCCCCCGCCAGCAGCTTCTGGGTCTCGCTCGGGTCGGCGACGTGCGGCATTCGCTCCAGTACCGTCCGATGGGCGATTATTTCGGCACCCTTGAAGAGCTGGTTGCCCCAAACGTGGTCACCGTCTTCATGCGTATTGACGATCCGCTTCGGCATGTGCGGCCATACCTTCCCGAAGAGTTCGATCATCCGGCGCGCGTGTGGCAGGTCCGACTGGGTGTCGATCACCACGCCACCGCCCAGGTTGATGAGTCCCGAGTTCGCATCGCACACCCGGTTCTTGTCGTTGAGAACCGCAAAGCAATTGTCGCTTACTTGCTGCATTCGCATAAACTGGTCCTTAGTTGACCACTCGGGAAGCGCCCCGAAAACCGTTCGATGTTGGTCCTGCGTCGTCTATAGTCGGCGCCTGCGTCCGCTATTCGGCCCGGACCGCTGTTGCGCCCGCCCGCCATGCCAACTATGCTCAAGCTGTTTGCACCGTTTGCTGTCGGGGCTCAGTTTCAACCGGGGCTGTTGGTGCGTCTATCGGAATTCCGCAAAAATCGTAAAAAATACTAAATCATGAAAGCACCTGAAATCATTGCCCGTCCTGCTGTCGACGTCGTCGAGTTTACGGACCCAACGATCGCCAACGCCAGCATCGAGTTGATCGAGCAAGATGCGGTGCTGCTGGCGTCGACGCCACTGCGGGCACGCCGCGTCATCGTCCGTCTGGAGACGACTGCGGTCATGTTTCATTCAGTCAACCAACGGGTCAGGTCCAGCACGAGCGCGCGCGAAGAACTCCTCGCCTATGTAGTATTTGGCCCGCAGGTGCGAGGGACGGTGAATGGGCTTCCGATCTGCGCGGGGTTGATGCTGGCAGTAGAGCCGGGAGCGGAAGTACGATTTGTGACCGAACCCGGATGGCAAAGCATCACCGTCATGCTCCGGCCACAGATTTTCATGGAGCACTTGCTCGCCCGCCACAGTGTGGGCGATTTCCGTTTGCCGCACGGTGTGGAAACGCTGAAAGCAAGCGCTGAGAAGGTTGGCCAGTTTTTCGACTGGGGGAAGCGGCTGGTCGATACCGCCGCACGCCAGCCGGCCTTGTTCAATGAGCGGCCGGAAGTCCGGATGGCCGCCCAGGTCGAGCTCTTTGAAACGCTTATCACCGCGCTGCGTGAAGCCCAGGACGTCGATGTCACCCGCAGCGAGCGCAAACGGCAGGCTTACAGCCGCATGGTCAAGACCGTCGAGGAGCACGCCCTGGCGCATGTTGGCGATCATCTCCAGGTAACCGATTTGTGCAAAGTTGCGGCAGCAAGTGAACGCACCCTGGAAAATGCATTCAAGGGAATCATGGGAATTACGCCCGTGGCCTATCTGATCCGGCTCAGGCTGCATCGGGTGCGCAAAGCGCTTTTGGCAGGATCTCAGGGATCAACGACGGTTTCCACCGAGGCGCTGAACTGGGGATTCTGGCACTTCGGTGAATTTTCGCGCGCGTACAAGGAATGCTTCGGTGAGCTTCCGTCGGATACTTTACGATGCAAGTTCGATGAACTGCGACACTGATTCACATGGCATTCGTTCGAACTTGTGAGCCGTGCTACAGAATCAGCAGCTAATGGGCGGTATGTATTTCATAGTGGCATTGGTCAATGAGCAGGCAGGCCAAATACAGGGCCGAGCGGCAGGTTTGAGATACGTTACCTGTCGTTCAAGTCGCAGCGTTTTGCGTGCCTTGAATGACTGCAAGTGGCCGAGTCCCGACCGCCATCTTAATCACATCCTACCCGCTGGATCGGCAGGTGGACTCAGTAAGCAGCCGCTAGCAGCCTCGCCAATTCGTAGCCGTCAACTGCAGCACCCGCTGCACTGCCGAAGCTCAGCTTAAGACTGAGGATGTGTGAAAACTCAAAATATCAGCTTTCTCATGGGTGCTCTGACCATTGCCGAGGCCGAAAAGATCGGTTGTAGAGCATTCTATGGGGCACGATGCAAATATCATTTATCTTTGTGTGCTTTTCACACAGTCTCGACTGATTGCGGACTAACAGCTTTTCACGCGTTCCGGCTAAACCTCAATTCGGGCGATTAAGAGTTTTGGTTATGTTGGCAGCGGCAAGAGTCGTTGTCCCGGTCCGGACTTGCGAGCTATGACAACCTGAAAGGATTGAAAGCATCGCGGCAGCAAGGCGAAAATAAGCCGTGCGAGTAAGCCACGCTTTCCTCTGAAATTGTAGTGTGCGAAATCAACATGCTCGACAGCGAACCCACTTGCCTCCAAAAAACGCCGTACTTCGTTGTGTGAATATTCGCGCACGTGCCCCATATGGCCGAGCCTACGCAGCTTCGAGAATTCGGTCAGGCCATCAGTAATTCCGCGGCCGGCTAGAAACCGCACAATATTTTGTGCGGAGTAGAGATTGGGTGTCGTCAATAATAGGCGACCGTCGGAAGCCATGACTCGGTGAATCTCTGACAGGACAAAAAGAGGATCAACCCGTAGGTGCTCAAACGTCTCGGCGAATAGCACCGTACCTACACACTCATCTTTAAATGGTAATTGCTCGCGCTCGATGTTGCAGCGGTGGACGTCAAGCGACAACTTATCAATCAATGACTGTGCGCGTTCTGGGGCTATATCGACACCGACGACCGGTACTCCGCAAAGTGTGAGGAGGGCTGTCCCATGGCATGGCATAGAACCTATTTCAAGTACTAGACCCTTATCTGCTGCATTGAGCACACGCAGGACATCGCTACGATGGCGCTCCCGGTGAGCGAGGTAGTCTGTGACATGCGGTGTACCAGCCACGATTTCATCGAGTTGGCGAAGTGCATCATCGACATTCAGCATTTTGGAAGGGTATAGGAATTTTTAAGGGTGTACTAAATGGCTTTTGGCGTAAAGCCTATACGGCGCGCAAAGGTTCATTGTTAACCTTGTACTTTACGCCGGTAATGTCCACTCATGGCCGTTATGAAATGGCATTGAAATTCCTATCCTTGGCACTCTTCGGGGTGGTCAGGAAAGCGGACATTTTCCAACACGTCCGCGGCCTTGACGACGCCCCGGACGGGAGCGGACCGTGGGGTAGAATCCCGGAGCATTGATAGACGATGGGATGGACGTTGCCTCTATGTTCCTCGACATCTACTGCGAACGCACCGGACCGGAGCTGTGGTCCGAGCCCTTCAATCTGGTCAGCAACGCTGCCTTTCTGATCGCCGCCGGCCTGCTGCTGCGCCGCTATTTTCGGCTTCATGCCGGCCACCCTTGCCGGCGTTTGGACCGTTTGCTGCTGATCCTGCTGCTGGCCAGCATCGGTGTCGGCAGTGGCCTGTGGCACCTTTACGCCCAGCGTTGGGCCATGCTGGCGGACGTACTGCCGATCGCCGTCTTCGTCTGCGTCTTCCTGCTGGTGACCCTGGCGCGCGTACTGCAGGCCTCCCCCGTTCTGACGGCGGTGTTTTTCCTCGCCTTCCTTGGGCTGAACGCGGCCGTGCTGGCAACCGTGCCGGCGGATTTCCTGAACGGGTCGGCGCTCTACCTGCCCACTTGGGCGGCGTTGGCATCGCTGGCCCTCTGGCTGGACTCCCGGCGTCATCCCGCCTGGCACCACCATGCCTGGGCGGCGGGGCTGTTCCTGGTCTCCCTGCTCATCCGCAGCATGGACATGGCCCTGTGCGGCGCGTGGCCCCTGGGTACCCACTTCCTCTGGCACCTGCTCAACACCGCGCTCCTCTACCTGTTGGTGAATGGCCTGCTGCGCGACTGGCCCGGCCCCCGGCCGGGCGCCAGACCAGTCGGGAGCGACTGAGGGAACTGGCGCTGCTGCAAGAGCAAGCTGAAGGCTTCAAACGCATCGGCTAATTAGCCTGCAGTGGGTGGTGTCAGCAAAAATGTGAATGTCATAAATGTCTGGAGTGGGTCGGAAGTGTGAGTAGGCATTTTGACAAGCAATCGCACCTGCTCAAGGGCGGCAATCTCCACTCAGCGACGGTCAAGAGGCAGCAATCCGGAGTGGACCGGCCATTTAAAACGTCTTGGGTCGATGATGACATCGGCGAAACACTATTCTCACGTCATGAAATCAGAATGGCAGTCACCGCTGCACTGGCGACGTTGGATGGATAAACCTGACTGGCTCTTCAGGGTCGGCTGTCGCCGTCCCGCCACCGCCGACTTTTACGCGGCAAATGCCTTCCGCAAGCTGCGCATCAGCGTCCCAAGAACCGGCAGCTTCATGTAGAGCTCTTCGGCGGTATCCCAGTAGTCGCGATGGAACATCACTTTGCCGGCGTCATCGAATTTGAGATGTGACACGCCGCGCAGGATCATCGCCTCGGCGCGGCCCCAACGGTGCACCCGAAAGTAAAACTCCCAGACCAGCATGGCGCCGCCGGCATCAACGACTTGCTCGGTGATGACGAAACGCGGCTCGGCGACCTGGCTGAACATGTGCGTGAAAATGCGCTGGATGGCCGGCAGGCCACGCACCTCGTTGAACGGGTCCTTGAACCAGACGTTATCGGCATAGAACGCGTCGAAGCGGGCGACGCTTTCCGGCGTGAAGGTTTGATAGAAGTCGATCAGGGCATCCAGTTTCATTTCAGGCTCCGGTAAAGCGGCGGATCAGGGGAAATGACCACGCATAGGGCAGGTGGGCCAGCAGCTTCATGATGCGCGTGAAGCGCTTGGGAAAGTGGATCTCGAATTTTCCCGAGGCGAATCCGGCCATGATTTCCTGCGCCGCCTGTGCGGGGGTGATAAGCGCCGGCATTTCGAAGTCGTTTTTCGCCGTCAGTCGCGTGGCCACAAAGCCGGGGTTGATGAGCCATACGCCGATGCCGCGCGGGGCCAGCTCGAGGTGCAGACATTCGGCGAAGTGGATCAGCGCAGCCTTTCCCGGCCCGTAGGCCAGCGCCTTGGGCAGGCCGCGATAACCGGCCACGCTGGCGACGAAGGCGATGCCTTGGCCCGGCTGCAGGTCAGGTAGTATGCTAGCGGCAAGTTTCATCGCGCCGTTGAAATTGACGGCGACGACCTGCTCGGCTTTCTGCAGGTCGAAGTCGTCGGCCAGCATTGGCACGTAATCGCCCGCCAGATAGACGACCAGATCGACGCCATGCCAGGCAGTTATCAGGTGCTTATGCGCTGCGGCAATGCTTGCGGTATCGGTGACGTCGCAGGGCAGGATCAGCGCATCGACAATCCCCAGTGACGCGAGTTTTCCCGCGTTGCGCGCCGATAGCGCGAGGCGTGCGCCCCGGCTGGCGAGTGCCTGCGCCACGGCTGCGCCAATGCCGGTCGAGGCGCCGACCAGCCAGACGCGTTTGCCACGCCAGTCGCCAATGCGCGGATTCATTATCGTTTGACGAAGCTCAGCGTCACCTCGCCGAGCGAGAAGCCCCACTTGGACATGTAGGAACGGTTGAGCATGACCCGGTCGTCCATCTGGAACATCCAGTCGTCGAAGTCGACGTGATAGGTCTTGCCATCGACCGGCAACGCCATCACATAGCGCCAGCGCAGGGCGTTACCGGCGACTTCGCCGATCGCCTCACCGACCACGTCGTCGGCGGTGCCGATGTAACGGCCATCGGGCTGCTTCTTCAAGGTCCAGATGCGCTTGGATGTCGTGCCATCCGACCAGGTGAAGCTTTCATCCAGTACCCCGGTGTCGCCGTTCCATTGGGCGTCGATGAGGACATGGAAGCGTTTCTTGACCTCGCCGGAACGTCCCTGGAAGATGCCCCAGCCATCCAGCTGGCCATTCAGGTATTGCTCGAGTTTCAGTGCCGGTTTTTCGGCGCGGTACTGTTCGACGCCGTTGGAGGAGCACCCGCTCAGTCCGGCGGTCAAGGCAGCAGCAATCAGCAAGGTTTTCATCGGTCGATCTCCAGAGAGTGCCGCCAGCGCCAGAGCAGCGCGGCGGCCAAGCCCTTGAACAACAGGGGCAGCAGGGCATAGGCAAAACTCAGCGCGGGCAGTGCCGTCTGCTGGCCTGGCGAGTAACCGAGCGCGGCGAGCAGCGGCAGCGCCAGCCCGGCGGCCAGCGCGAGGTTGAGCTTGGCGACGAAGTTCCAGACGCCGAAGCAGACGCCGGCCTGCCCTTGCCGTTCTCCCAGGTCGGCGGCAATGGCCGCCGGCAAGGCAAGGTCGGCGCCAAGTGCCAGTCCCGAGGCAATGCAGATCACTGCGAAGGCCGTGGTGTCGCCGGCCCCGAGCTGGCTGGCGCCGGCGAAGGTCAGGATGGCGAGGATCATCGCCAGCAGCCAGGCCGACACCCGGCCGTAGCGGTTGGCCAGCACGACCCAGAGGGGCAGCGAGGCGGCGCCGGCAATGAAATACAGCGCCAGTAGTGCGCCGCTGTAGGCTTCCGCCTGCAGCACGTCGGCAACGAAGAACAGGAACAGCGTCGCCGGCAGCGCGGCGGCGATGCCGTTGGCGACGAATACGGCCAGCAGCCGGCGGAAGGCCTGCTGGGCGAAGACCGCACGCAGGCTGGGCCAGAGCGGTTCGCTGCGCAGTGCCATCCCGCCAGCGCCGACTTTTGCAAACGTGATGACGGCCGCTACCAGTAACAGCGGCGGCAACAACCAAGCCAGTCGGGCGATGCCTTCCGTCATGCTCGCCGCCAGCAGGCTTGGCAGGGCTGCAGCGAGCAACACGCCGACCAGACCGAAGCCTTCGCGGGCGGCCGTCAGGCGCGTGCGCTGGGCCGGATCGCTGCCCACATCGGCGCCCCAGGCCTGGTAGGCGATCGAGGCGGCTGAATAGCCAAGGGTGGTTAGTGCCAGCGCACCGAGCAGCCAGAAGGCTGCATGCGTTTGCGGCGGATTGAGTAGGGCGACGAAGCCGAACGCGAACGGCAGCAGGGCCAGCGCCACCATGGTCGGGCGCCGTACGCGGTCGGCGAGCCAGCCGAGCCACGGATCGATGCCGGCGTCGAGCAAACGCGCGCCGAGCAGGATCGCCCCGAGTAGGGCAAGCTCCATACCGGCGACCTCGGCGTAGAATCGTGGCACATGGACATACACCGGCAACGCCGCGAAGGCGAGCGGCAGGCCGAGTAGGCCGTAGGCAATGACGCGCGAGCTTGGCAGAGCTGCCATTTAGTTTGTTGGCGGCCGATGCGCGAGCTCGAACTGCACGACATCGATGTTGCCGGCCAGGAAGCCGGCCTCGCAATAGCTCAGATAAAAGCGCCAGAGACGGCGGAAGGTCTCGTCAAAGCCGAGCGCGGCGATCTGCGGCCAGGCCGCCTCGAAGGACTCGCGCCAGTGGGCCAGCGTGCGGGCATAGTCGAGACCGAAGGCGAATTCATCCTGCACGACCAAGCCCTGGCGTTCGGCCTGCCGGCGGAATGCGCTGCGCGACGGCAACATCCCGCCGGGAAAGATGTATTGCTGGATGAAGTCGGTGCCCTTGCGGTAATCGGCGAACAGGTCGTCGCGGATGGTGATGCTCTGGACCACTGCGCGCCCGCCCGGCTGCAGGGCTTGCGCTACGGCAGCAAAATAGGTTGGCCACCAGCGTTCGCCGACGGCTTCGAACATCTCGATGGAGACGACATGGTCGAAGCGCTCAGCGAGGTCGCGATAGTCCTGCAGGCGCAAGTCGGCGCTGGCGGCACGGCGTTGCGCCCATTCCAGCTGGGCGGGCGACAGGGTCAGACCGGTGACGTGCAATCCGGCACGTTCCGCCACTTCGGCAAAAGTACCCCAGCCGCAACCGATTTCGAGCACGCGCGCGCCGGGTGCTGCCTGCAGCCGATCGAGGATGCGCCGGTACTTGGCATACTGGGCAAGTTCCAGTGATTGATTCCCCCGGGTGAAGATTGCGGCCGAATAGCTCATGCCCGGATCAAGCCACAAGCGGTAGAAATCGTTGCCCAGATCATAGTGGGCCATGATGTTGCGCTGGCTGCCGGCCTTGCTGTTATGGTTCAAATAATGACGAATTCGCGCGGCCAGCAGCTTGTGCCAGGCGCCATAGACGGCCTTTTGCAAAGCCTCACGGTTGCGCGCCAACAGTGTGAGGAACCCGGTCAGGTCCGGCGCATCCCAGAGTCCGTCGAGATAGGCTTCGGCCAGGCCGATGTCGCCGCGCGCCAGCACGTGGCCGAACATGGCCTCGTCATGCACCTGCAGCGTCACACCCGGAACGCCGTCGCCGAACAGTGTGTTCGAACCGTCGGGCAGGCGTACATCCAGCATGCCGCCCTGCAACTTTTCGAGCATCGAGAAGACCGTGCGAGTATCGCGGCGCAGCGGTTCGCCATGGCGGAGGGTCAGAGTGTTGTTCATCGTGTCGGCTCCTGTCGGGATTGGGGGGCGGGTGGGTAGGGGAGGGAGGGGTGCATGCCATGGAAGGGCACTTTTTTCAGCCAGAGTTTGAGTGCTTGCCAGTGAATGCGCGCGATGACGCCAAACGTCAGCAGCGGCATGCGCAGGAAGGCCAGCCACAACGCGCCCGCCGTCCAGGGCTGCGGCTTGCCGGAGATTGCCGTCAGCAGAACGGGCTCTTCCGCACGGCCCTGGTCGTAATAGTCGATATGGGCGACCTGCGTGCCGGTCTCACGCTGGAAGCGGAAGCGGTAATCACCTTCGACGTTGCAAAACGGCGAAACATGGAACACCTTGCCCGCCTGCAATTCCAGGCCATCCACGAGCGGGGCGCCGGCGGGGTTGTGCAGCAGGTAACTGTGGGTGCCGCCGAAAGTATTGTTGACCTCGGCCAGCACGGCGATCAACGCGCCGCTCCGGTCATGGCAAAACCAGAAACTGACGGGATTGAAGACGAAGCCGAGCACGCGCGGGAAGGTCTGCAGCACGATTTCACCGTCGTCGGGCAGGCCGTGTGTGCGCAACAGGTGTTGCATCCAGGGCAGCAGCGGCGAGCCGTCGCGTGGGCCATGGTCACGGCTTTGGAAGCTCAGCAGATTCCAGCGATCCACCGAAAAGATGCCGCACTCTGCCGCCGCCACAGTGCGCAACGGCAGCTGCACGTAGAACACCGGATAGACGAAGGCATTCACGGCAGGGCGGAGGCGCCGGTGCATGACATGGCCGACAAGCAGGCGGGGAGCGGTGAGCATGCTTCAGGCGGCTGCGCGCGCAATAGCAGCGGACGCGCCTTGCCAGGGAGCCTGCACGCCCAGGCCATTGGCGACCCGCAGCGCTGACTTCAGGCCGTCTTCATGGAAGCCGTAGCTGCCCCAGGCGCCGGCCAGCCAGATGCCGCCTTCGCCTTGCACGCCGGAGAGATCCTGCTGGGCGGCAATCGCGGCAGCGTCGAAGATCGGGTGGTCGTAGTCAAACTCGGCAATTACCTTGGCGGGATCGGGATCACGCGCCGGATTGAGGGTGACGCTGACAGGGGTCTGGAAGGGCAGGGGTTGCAGGCGGTTGATGAGGTATGAGACGCCGACCGGCTGCTCGCCCGGCGTGCCGCTGCCGGCGAAATAGTTCCAGGCCGACCAGAGCTTGCGGTTGCGCGGCAGCAGTGCCGGATCGGTGTGCAGAACGGCGCGATTCGGCTGGTAGCGGATGGCCGACAACACCTCGCGCTGGCCGTGGCTGGCGGTCGCGCCAAGAATTTTCAGCGCCTGGTCGCTGTGGCAGGCCATCACCACCTGGTCGAAGCGTTCCGCACCCTCCGCATGCAGCAGCGTCAGCCCTTGCGCATCCCGGGTGATGCTGACCACCGGGCAGGCCAGCCGGATGTCATCGAGCTGGGCGGCCAGTTTTTGCACGTAGGTGCGCGCGCCGCCTTTCACCGTGCGCCACAGCGGCCGGTCGAAGACCTGCAGCAGGCCATGGTTCTGGCAGAAGCGCACGAAAGTGGCGAGTGGCATGTCGAGCATCTGGCCGGTCGGGCAGGACCAGATGGCGGCGGCCATCGGCAGCAGGTACCAGTCCGAAAACTCATTCGAATAACGGCCGTCGAGCAGGAAATCGCGCAGGCTGCCCCGCTCGCCAGGATGAGTGGTGATCCACGCGGCGCTGTCGCGATTGAAGCGCAGGATGTCGGAGAGCATGCGCCAGAACGGGCGGCGCACGAGGTTGCGTTTCTGACCGAAGACAGTCGCCAGGTTGCTGCCCGCCCACTCGAGATTGGGGTTTTCCAGGCTGACCGCGAAGGACATTTCCGTTTCGACGCTTGCCACGCCCAGCAGTGAAAACATCGCGATCAGATTCGGGTAGGTTTTCTCGTTGAAAACGAGGAAGCCGGTGTCGACCGGGTGGGTCTTGCCGTCGAGGGTCACGTCGATGGTGTTGGTGTGGCCACCGAGGTAGGCCCCAGCCTCGAAGAGCGTGACGTCATGTCTGGTGTTCAGTAGCCAGGCAGTCGCAAGGCCGGAAATGCCAGCCCCGACGACAGCGATGCGTTGTTTACGTTGCATGGTGGCGGTCTCTTTCATGGCTTGAGAAATTGTTCGATCTTTGCCAGCAGTTCCTTGTCGTCCGGCGCGGTCATGCTGCCGAAAGCGATCACCTGGCTGCCGTCGCGATTGATCAGATACTTGTGGAAGTTCCACTTCGGTGTGCTGCCGGTGATTTCGCCCAGCCGTTTATAGAAGGCGTTGGCCTGCTTGCCCTTGACCACGGTTTTGCCAACCATCGGAAACTCGACGCCATAGGTGAGCCGGCAGAAGTCGGCGATTTCCTTTTCTGTCCCTGGTTCCTGCGCGCCAAAATCGTTGGACGGAAAGCCGATCACCACCAGGCCGCGCTCCTTAAGTTGGGCGTAGAGCTTTTCCAGGCCGTCGTATTGCGAGGTGAAGCCACAGAAACTGGCGGTATTGACCACCAGCAAGACATTGCCGCTGTATTGGCAAAGCGGCATCGGCTTGCCGTCCTGCAGCTTGTCAAAGGTGTGATCGAGCAATGGCGGGCATTGACCTGTAACGGCGGCCTGCACGACGCCTGCGCCGAGAACTCCAGCCAGCCCCAGCCAACGCTTGATGATAGAAATCATTGTTAAGCCTCCTTATGTCTTGGACAAAAATACTTGACTACAAGATATGTTCAAAATTCCAACTTGTCAAGAAATTGTCTAGGTCAAAGACTGGAGGAATGTCTATCTGTTGGCCAAAACTTCCTTATATAACGAGGTGCAAAAAAATATTTTCAAATTTTTGTTGACATTCTGTCTTGGACAAATATAATCCAATCAGCAGTCGAACAGAAGCACCCTGATAGACAAACCTCAACCCTTAGGAGATCATCATGTTCGTACCCTACTCACCAGACTTCATGAAAATGGCCGAAGAAATGAATATCGAGATTCTTGAATCCAATGTCCCTGGCAGCCGCTTGCACCAGTTCATCAACAACCCCGTTACGGAAGGCATTGATGAGGGCTGACCTGTTCATGTTGGAAGGTCAATTAACAAATGGGCACGACAGTGCCCATTTTTTCGCATAGCATTCTGGTTTGTCCAACTACTGTCCTGAACAAAATGACCTCGACTGAGAGCGCACCCAGCGTCAATGGCGGCCAAATGGTCAGTATTGCAGTCGCGGAGCGGGAGACCGGTGTAGGCAAAGATACCTTGCGCGTGTGGGAGCGGCGTTATGGGTTTCCCCGGCCGGTGCGCGATGCCCGCGGCGACCGGATGTATCCGCGCGAGCAGATCGCCCGCCTGCGCCTGATGAAGCGGCTGCTGGACAACGGCCACCGTCCCGGCAAAATTGTCCTCGCGACAGATGAAGACCTGCTGGTGCTCAGTGGTAGCCAGGGTGGCCAGGGTAACCATGGTGGCCATTCCGCAGTCGCCGCAAAATCCGCCCGCGACCAAACAGCAGATCCCTTGCCGCACAGTGCAGAGCTCGATGCGCTGCGCAGTCACGATGCGGCGGCTTTTCGCTCCTTGTTGTCCCAACAAATGGCGCGCATCGGTCTCGAACAATTCGTCATTGAAATCCTGCCCCGCCTCAACGCCATGATCGGCAATGCCTGGGCGGGCGGCAAGCTGCAGATCTTCGAAGAGCATCTCTACACCGAGCAGGTCAAGGCCCTGTTGCGTCAATCGATCAACAACCTGCCGCCCGGGACCCGGCGTCCCCGCGTCCTGCTGACCACGGTGCCCGGCGAGCAGCATCTCATCGGCGTGCTGATGGTGGAGGCCTTGCTTACCCTGCGCGGTATCAGCGCCGTTTCCCTTGGCGCCCAGACGCCGCTACATGACATCGCCGCCGCCGCCATTGCGCACGACGTGCAGGTCGTCGCCTTGTCGTTTTCGCTGGCTTTCCGGGCGCGCCAACTGGTGCCGGTGGTCAGCGAGCTGCGCGCCTTGTTGCCCGCACACGTCCGCCTTTGGATCGGCGGTATGGGTGTCAGCCGCTTTTCCGGAAACTTGCCGGGTGTTGAGCGGCTCGTCAGTCTGGCTGACATTGCCCGGCTGGTTGAGGAAACGCCTGAGTCGGCAGGACAAACGCAACCAGGCTGAGTAAGTGCTGCCGCGCGCAGCGCCGTCCCCATGTTGCGGCGGGCCGACTACGCCGTCCCGCCTCATTAAAATTTTCTTTCCGTGCATTAATTTGTTAAACTTCCTGCCAGTCGAATGGTTGCGGCTTCATCCTGCTGGCGATACGGATGAACGCGTGCAGCACGGCTTGCATCTGACGATTAACGGCATTGCCGCTGGCCTGCGTAACAGCGGAGAGTCCTCGCACAGAAACGGATAACTCATGTCTGACTTGAAAAATATTCCGGCAACCCTGATCCCCGGCGATGGTATCGGTCCGGAAATTACTGAAGCGACCCTGATGGCCCTTGATGCGCTGGCAGTACCCTTCGTCTGGGACCGACAGGTTGCGGGCGCGGCGGGTGTTACAGCGTGCGGCGACCCGCTGCCGCAAGCCTGCCTGGATAGCATCCGCAAGACGCAACTGGCGCTCAAAGGCCCGCTGGAAACCCCCATCGGTGGCGGCTACCGCTCGTCGAACGTGCGCCTGCGCGAGGAGTTCAAGCTTTACGCCAACCTGCGGCCGGCCAAGACCCTGATTCCCGGCGGCCGTTTCGACAACATCGACCTAGTGATGGTGCGCGAGAACAACGAAGGCCTCTACATGGGCTACGAGCACTTCATCCCGATCGACGGCGATCCGCATGCGGTGGGTATGAGCACGGGTATCAACACGCGCCAGGGTTGCCGGCGCATCTGCCGTTTCGCCTTCGACTATGTGATCCGCAAAGGCCGCAAGAAAGTCACCGTGGTGCACAAGGCCAACATCATGAAAGCGCTGACGGGCATCTTCCTCGAGACGGCGCGCGAGATCTACGCCGCCGAGTACAAAGACAAGTTCATCCTCGATGAAATCATCGTAGACGCCTGCGCCATGAAATTGATCATGAACCCGTGGCAGTTCGACGTGCTGGTGACGACCAACCTGTTCGGCGACATTCTTTCGGACGAAATCGCGGGACTGGTGGGTGGTCTCGGCATGGCGCCGGGTGCCAACATCGGCGAACATGCCGCCATCTTCGAGGCTGTGCATGGTTCCGCGCCGGACATCGCGGGCAAGGGCATTGCCAACCCGATCGCCTTGATGCTGGCAGCCGCCATGATGCTGGATCACGTCGGTCTGGCCGACAAGGCCGGCCAACTGCGCAAGGCCATCGACGCGACCTTGAATATCGACAACGTGCGCACCGGCGACCTCGGTGGCAAGGCCGGCACCCAGGAATTTACGGCGGCACTGGTGCAGCGGATCAAGCAGGGCTAAACAGGGTCAGGGCGCCGTACCGCCGGCGCCGACTTTACGTCGGCGCGGCGGGGATGGCTGATTACTCCATCGCTTCGTACAGCGGCAGGGTGAGGAACTCCGGGTAGTCCTCGGCGAGCGCCATTTTCTCGAAGATGCCAGCGGCCTGGTCGTAGGTTTCCGTTTTTTCGCCGTTGGCGCTGACGGTGGCTTTCACCTTGGCAAGTTCCTCAGGAATCATGGCGCGCACCATCTCGGCGGTCACCTTGCGGCCATCATCCAGCTTGCCCTTGGGCGAGACCACCCACTGCCAGATCTGCGAGCGCGAGATTTCGGCGGTGGCGGCGTCTTCCATCAGGTTGTGGATCGGCACGCAGCCGTTGCCGGCCAGCCAGCTGCCCAGATAGTGGATGCCGACGTTGATGTTGTTGCGCACGCCGGCTTCGGTGATGGGTTGCTCGGGGGCGAAGCTGAGCCAATCCTTCGGGCCGTAATTGCCCGCCACCTGTTTGCTCCACTGGTTGGGCTTGTCGCCCAAAACCTTGACGAACTCTTCCATGGCGATCGGCACGAGCCCCGGGTGGGCGACCCAGCCGCCGTCGTAGCCGTCGTTGGCGTCGCGCCGCTTGTCGTGGCGGATGCCGGCCATGGCCTTCTCGTTGGCTTCCGCATCGCCCTTGATCGGGATCAGTGCGCTCATGCCGCCGATCGCCGGGGCGCCGCGCTTGTGGCAGGCCTGTACGAGGGCGAGGGCATAGCTGCGCATGAAAGGCACTTCCATGTTGATCGTGGCGCGGTTGGCGAGGCAAAAATCCTTGTTCTTCTTGAACTTCTTGATCGCCGAAAAGATGTAGTCCCAGCGGCCGGCGTTGAGGCCGGCACTGTGCTCGCGCAGTTCGTAGAGGATCTCCTCCATTTCGAAGGTGGCGAGGATGGTTTCCAGCAAAACGGTCGCCTTGATGGTGCTGCGCGGCATGCCGATGTGATCCTGCGCCATGCAGAAGATTTCGTTCCACAGGCGCGCTTCGTGGTGCGATTCCATCTTCGGCAGGTAGAAGAAGGGGCCGGCGCCGCGTGCCACCTGTTCCTTGGCGTTGTGGAAAAACACCATGGCGAAGTCGAAGATTCCGCCGGAAACGCGCTGGCCGTCGACGAGGACATGCTTCTCGTCGAGGTGCCAGCCGCGCGGGCGAATCTGCAGGGTGGCGATCTTGTCGTTGAGCTTGTAGACCTTGCCGGCTTCGTTGGTGAAGGTCAGCTGGCGGCGGATGGCGTCATACAGATTGACCTGGCCCTGGATCTGGTTGAACCAGTTCGGGCTGTTGGAATCCTCGAAGTCGGTCATGTAGGAGTCAGCGCCGGAGTTGAAGGCGTTGATGATCATCTTGCGTTCGACCGGGCCGGTGATCTCCACACGGCGGCATTCCAGGGCCTTGGGCAAGGGTGCGACCTTCCAGTCGCCCGCCCGGATGTGCGCAGTTTCGGGCAGCAGATCGGGCATCTCGCCGGCATCGATGCGGGCCTGGCGGACAACTCTGGCGGCAAGCAATTCCTGGCGGCGCGAATTGAAAGCGCGGTGTAGTTTCGCGACCAGTTCCAGCGCGTCCTTCGTCAGAATTTCGTCGAAACGGGGATGAATCGGTGCGTTGATTTGCACGCCGGCGGGCAGGTTGAGTGTCATGGTTTTCTCCGAGAGTTGTGTTAAGTGTCTTATAGATGACATGATTGCAGATACGAGTGTATTCGACACAATGGCGCAAGATAAGCCACAATATCGTCCATTCATTCGATACAAAAAGTACAAGGTTGAAGGCGAGTGAGCAAACTGAAAGAACTGGAAGCCTTCGTTCAGGTCGCTAACAAGGGTAGCCTGACAGCGGCGGCGGCGGGAGAGGGCGTGACGCCGGCGATCATCGGCCGGCGGCTGGATGCGCTGGAAGATCGTCTCGGCGTGCGTCTGCTGGTGCGCACGACCCGCAAGCTGACCTTGACGCAGGAAGGCGAGGCTTTCCTCGAAGACTGCCAGCGCATCCTCACCGATCTCGCCAACGCCGAAGCGCAGCTTTCGCTGGGCAGCGCACGCGCCAGCGGGCATCTCAAGGTGACGGCACCGGCTGGCTTCGGCCGCAAGCATGTCGCACCGCTGTTGCGCGAATTCCTGCGCGGCCATCCGGAGGTAAGCGCGAGTCTTGATCTGGCAGATCGCACGGTCGATCTGGTTGGGGAAGGCATCGATTGTGCGGTGCGCCTGGGTGGGCTGGTCGACTCCAGCCTGGTTGCGGTGCGACTGGGCGAGATGAAGCGCGTGGTGGTCGGCAGCCCTGGGTATTTTCAGCAGCGTGGCGTACCGCGCTCGCTCGACGATTTGGCGGGCCATGATTGTCTGGCGCTTTCTACCCAGCCGGGCTGGGATTTCCAGCAAGGGGGCAAGGCAATCCTTTTCAAACCGCCCGGGCGGTTTGTCTGCAACGACGGCGCAGTGCTGCACGAATGGGCGCTGGCCGGCATGGGGCTGGCGTGGCGCTCGTTGTGGGAGGTTGGTGAAGACTTGCGCTGGGGGCGGCTGGTCTCAGTGCTTGATGATTTGGCGACGCCGCCGGTAGGTATTCACGCCGTGTTTCCGCAACGCCGTAACCTGCCGCTGCGGGTGCGGTTGTTCATCGACATGCTCAAGGACAATTACGGGCGCCCGGATTACTGGGATAAGACCGAATAAAAGTCGGCGTTGGCGGAACGGCGGGTCAGCGTGGTTTGGGTGGTGTGCCCAGCCAGAATTCCAGATTCTTGGTAAGAAACTCGTCCCAGGGCATGTAGTGCGATCCGTCGCATGAAAAGGTCAGCCCGACCAGGCCGTTAAAAATGTTGAGCGTGCCCGAGCGCAGATACAGGGTCTCGTCCATCAGGCGCAGCGCCTTGAAGGTGAGCAGGATTTCCTTGATGCGCTGGGCGGGCACGAGCGCTTTTTCCGGGTAGGGGCAACGCGGATAAGCCAGGCAGAGATTGGGGTCGGTGAGTTCCTGGATGCTCAGCAGGTGATAGCGGTAGGGGTCGTTGACCAGCCACAGCGTCGCGCGCGAACTCGAAAAGTGCAGCTTGCCGTGAAACACGCCATGCACCGTCATCAATTCCGTCAGCTGATCCAGCACCGTGTCGATATGTTCGTCGAGCAGGCTGTCTGTGCGCGCTTGATGGAAGAGGCCGGAACGGATGGCTGGGTCACCTTTCAGCTGCACCCATTGCTCCGGTTGGCGGTACAGGTCCTGGGTCGCGGGTAGTTCGCGCAGGTCAAAGTCCGCCCCCAGCAATCCCAGCAAGTTGCCCTGCGCATCATGGATGTGCTGTACGGCAGTGAGTGTCGGGCGTCGCGTATTGCGGCTCAGATAGGCTTCCGAGAGGGAGAACGGCTCGCCGGCCAGTGCCGCCGCCATGTAGGGGCGCGTGCTTCTGTCGCGATCGATCTGCTCGGGCAGCGGTCCGTTGCGCGACAGGTTGGCGGTGATCTGTCGTGCGTGCGCATCAAGCACATACAGGTATTTGCAATAGGGCAATTCGAGCATGGCCGACGACAGCCGTTCCTCGATTGCGAGGCGATCGGGCCAGGCCTGACGACAGTCCTCGGCAAGGCTACCCAGGGACGAAGAAAGCCAGCCTTTCAGAATCTGTCGTTGGCGGTTAATGGCAATTTGCAGGGAGTCGGAAGTCATGGTGTTTGAGATGGTGAGTCGGATCGGTGAAAGAAAGTCGGCGTTGGCAGGACGGCGTAAAAATGCCTTTTACGCAGCGAGCGTCAGTAATCGCAAACCAGGCGCAGGCCCGTGAGATCGTTACGTGGTTGCGCTGACTGTTTGCATACATGTCTCCGTAAAATGCGTAACGGTATGCATTTTGCGATTCAAGACAATCAAAGTCCAGAAGGGCGGACCGAGTTACCGTGGCCGTCTGGACAGTAGAATCAGCGCGTTGGATCGCCACTACAACGAATTCATGCGGAGTCTCGAATGAAAAGCTTCAGGTACCTCTTGGTTGTTTTCCTTTTTTCGCTACTGGCCAACGGAGCAGCCGTGGCGGCCTCTACTGCAGCCGCCGGTGCAGAGGGCGCGCAGGACGCCAACGAGGTTCCCCTGGTGATTTTCAACCGGACAATTTTCGTCTTTCGCGGCAAATTTCTGGGGGCGCCGCCTGCTGTCCGTGCTGCCAGGGCGCTCCACAATATCAAGGAAGCCTTCCGCGAGGGCGGCGAACTAAAGGTGACCGTCAAGGGTAATCCCGAAGGGCAACTGGTACTGGTCGACGACAGGTTGGCCTTCGGGGTTGTGGATGCCGATCTCGATACGCTGGCCGAACAAAACCCCGCAGAGGTCGCCAAACAAGCGGCCGTGCGGCTTGAGCAAGTCATTGCCGAGACGCGAGAAGCCAGAAGCTTCGAGGCATTATTGAAAGCCCTGACCGGAGCCGCGCTGGCGACGGTTGTTTATGTCTTGCTGCTCTGGGTGGTGAGCAAACTGCGCGCGTGGGGCGCCAGGCTGTTCCTGCAGGCGGCCGAGCGCCGGGTCGAGGCCCTCAAGATCGGGGGAACCCGGATTCTGGATGAGCAGCACCTGCTCCCGTTTATCCGCCGCATGCTGGAGGCTTTCCGCTGGCTGGTCATTGCATTGCTGACCTATGAATGGGTCAGTTTCATGCTTTCCCGCTTTCCTTATACCCGCCCCTGGGGCGAGCGTCTCAACGACTATCTCCTGAGTGTGGTGGAAAGCGTGGTTGGTGGCATCACCGGGGCGGTGCCGGGGCTGGGTGTGGCCTTTGCGATCTTCTTGTTGGCGCGTTTCGGCGTTGGCTTCCTGGGGCGCTTGCTGGAACGCATGTCCAAGGGGGATGCCGGACTGACCTGGCTCGGCCCCGAAACGCTGCCGACGACGCGCCGGCTGTTCAATATTTTTATCTGGTTGTTCGCCATCGCCATGGCCTATCCTTATTTGCCAGGCGCACAAACCGAGGCGTTCAGGGGTATGTCGGTGCTGCTCGGTCTGATGGTATCGCTCGGCGCTTCGAGCATCGTCGGGCAGGGAGCCGCCGGTTTGATTTTGACCTACACGCGGACGATTCGACTCGGCGAGTTTGTCCGCATTAGTGATCACGAAGGGACCGTGACCCGGATGGGCATATTCACGACTACTATCCGCACGGGGCTGGGCGAGGAGTTGACGATCCCGAATTCGCTGATTACCGGGGCCATCACCAAGAATTACTCGCGGGCTGTGGAGGGACGCGGTTATGTCGTCGATACCACGGTCACCATCGGCTACGATACCCCGTGGCGTCAGGTGGAAGCGATGCTGATCGAAGCCGCCCAGCGCACTCCCGGCATTCTGGGCAATCCGTCGCCCCGGGTTTTTCAGACCGCACTGTCAGACTTCTACCCGGAGTACCGGTTGGTCGCTCAGGCCGTGCCGAGCGACCCGCGACCGCGTGCCGAGGTGTTGACACAACTGCATGCCAACATCCAGGATGTCTTCAACGAGTACGGTGTGCAGATCATGTCCCCGCACTACAGGGGTGATACGGCGGAAGCCAAGCTGGTCAAGGCGGAAGACTGGTATCGGGCGCCAGCCAGAAAAATGGCTGCCGGAGTCACGGAAAAGCCATAAGACGTAACGCGCATGGTCGCATGCTGCTGGTGCGTATTGCCGTCCCGCCAGCGCCGACTTTTACCCGGACGTAAAAAGCCGGCACCTTGTGAGTGCCGGCTCGCTGGACTACACAGCGCTCCACTCCCTCTGTGTCGAGGGTAAGTTTTGAATCAGTGAAACTGTTCCTCTTCCGTCGACCCGGTCAGCGCCTTGACGCTGGAGGAACCGCCCTGGATCACGGTGGTGACGTCGTCGAAGTAGCCGGCGCCGACTTCCTGCTGGTGCGAGACGAAGGTGTAGCCCTTGTCGCGCGCGGCGAATTCCTGCTCCTGCACCATCTCCACGTAGTGCTTCATGCCTTCGCCGCGGGCGTAGGCGTGGGCGAACTGGAAAGTATTAAACCAGTTGATGTGGATGCCGGCCAGCGTGATGAACTGGTACTTGTAGCCCATGGCCGAGAGTTCTTCCTGGAACTTGGCGATGGTCTTGTCGTCGAGGTTCTTCTTCCAGTTGAAGGAGGGCGAGCAGTTGTACGACAGCAACTTGCCGGGACAGGCCTTGAGCACGGCCTGGGCGAATTCGCGAGCGAAGCCGAGGTCGGGCGTGCCGGTCTCGCACCACACCAGATCGGCGTAGGGGGCGTAGGCGATGCCACGGCTGATGGCCTGCTCAAGGCCGTTCTTGACGCGGTAGAAGCCTTCCTGGGTGCGCTCGCCGGTGAGGAAGGGCTTGTCGTTGGCGTCGTGATCGGAGGTGATCAGATTGGCGGCTTCGGCGTCGGTGCGGGCCAGAATGATGGTGGGCACGCCCATGGTGTCGGCGGCGAAGCGCGCGGAGATCAGTTTCTCGCAGGCTTCCTGGGTAGGCACCAGCACCTTGCCACCCATGTGGCCGCACTTCTTCACGGCGGCGAGCTGGTCCTCGAAATGCACGCCGGCGGCGCCGGCGGCGATCATGTTCTTCATCAGTTCGAAAGCGTTGAGCACGCCGCCGAAGCCGGCTTCCGCATCGGCGACGATGGGCAGAAAATAGTCGACAAATTCCTTGTCGCCGGGGTTGATGTCGCGGCCCCACTGGATTTCGTCGGCGCGCTTGAAGGTGTTGTTGATGCGGCGCACCATGGTCGGTACCGAGTCGTAGGCATAGAGCGACTGGTCGGGATACATGGTTTCAGAAGTGTTGCCGTCGGCGGCAACCTGCCAGCCTGATAGATAGACGGCTTCAAGGCCGGCCTTGGCCTGTTGCATGGCCTGGCCGGCGGTGATGGCGCCGAAGGCATTCACATAGCCTTTTTTCGCGCCACCATTAACCTTTTCCCACAGCTTCTCGGCACCGCGCTTGGCGAGGGTGTATTCGATGGGCATCGAGCCGCGCAGGCGCACGACGTCCTCGGCGGAGTAACCGCGCTTGACGCCTTTCCAGCGTGGGTTGGTGGCCCAGTCTTTTTCCAGGGCGGCGATTTGGGATTTGCGGTCGGTCATGTTCAAGTCCTCTCGTATCAGGTTCGGGGGGCTGTGTGAGGTGAAGCAGTGGGACGCAGTATAGTGAAGTTATTGCAAAGCAACAAGTATCTTATATAAGACATAAGTTAGAAAATATTAATGAGGCTATAAGTTTGCCAAAAGGTCGGCGCTAGCGGGACGGCGCGATCAAATGTCCCGCATGGGGTACGGCGGAACAGGTACAGCGAGAGGATGGGGTTCAGGCGTGTAGCGGCTCGGCGCTGACGATCAGGCCGTCTGCGTCGGCGTAAAGCCATGCGCCGGGATGAAAATCGATGCCGGCAAAGCTGACCGGGATTCCGGCGTCACCGAGGTTTTTCTTGACGGTCTTTTTTGGGTGGGTAGCGAGGGCAAGCACGCCAAGATCCATTGCGGCAATGGCGACGGAATCACGGATGCAGCCCCAGACGACGATGCCGGCCCAGTTGTTTTTTACGGCGAGAGCCGCCAACTGGTCACCGAGCAGGGCGCAGCGCAGGCTGCCGCCACCGTCGATCACCAGCACACGGCTTTCGCCCGGTGTGTCGAGCTTTTGGCGCACCAGGCCGTTGTCTTCGAAAATTTTCAGGGTGGCGATGCGGCCGTGAAACGCACTCTTCCCGCCGTAAGAACGGAAGATCGGTGCGGCGACATGCACCTTCCACTCATGGGCGTCGCACAGGTCGGTGGTTTGCCAATCCATGAAATCAGGTCGTGTCAGGTAGTGGAGTGCGCTTCCGGCAGGGGCGTTGCCTGCTCGACGAAGGTCAGGCGCACCTTGTCGTTTTCATCGAGGTCGATGGTGACGCGGCCGCCATGCACGAGTTTGCCGAACAACAGTTCGTCGGCCAGCGCGGAACGGATGGTGTCCTGGATCAGGCGTGCCATCGGCCGGGCGCCCATCAACGGGTCGAAGCCCTTTTCGGCAAGCCAGGCGCGCAGGGTGTCGGTGAAGATCGCCTCGACTTTCTTCTCGTGCAACTGGCCCTCGAGCTGCATGAGGAACTTGTCGACCACACGCAGGATGATTTCGCTGTCGAGCGCCTTGAAGGAAATGGTGGCGTCGAGGCGGTTGCGGAACTCGGGCGTGAACATGCGCTTGATGTCCGCCATTTCGTCACCCGCCTGCTTGTTGGAGGTGAAGCCGATGCTGGTCTTCTGCAGGGCTTCGGCCCCGGCGTTGGTGGTCATGATGATGACGACGTTGCGGAAGTCGGCCTTGCGGCCGTTGTTGTCCGTCAGCGTGCCGTGATCCATCACCTGCAAGAGAATGTTGAAAATGTCCGGGTGGGCCTTTTCGATCTCGTCGAGCAGCAGCACCGCGTGCGGCTTCTTCGTCACCGCCTCGGTCAACAGGCCACCCTGGTCGAAACCGACATAGCCGGGCGGCGCGCCGATCAGGCGGCTCACCGCGTGGCGTTCCATGTACTCGGACATGTCGAAGCGGATCAACTCGATGCCCATGCAGTAAGCCAGCTGGCGCGCCACCTCGGTCTTGCCGACGCCGGTCGGGCCGGAGAAAAGAAAATTGCCGATGGGTTTCTGCGGATTGCCGAGGCCGGAACGCGACATCTTGATCGCCTTGGCCAGCGCATCGATGGCGACGTCCTGGCCATAGACCATGTTCTTCAGGTCGCGGTCGAGATTTTTCAGGGCCGAGCGGTCGTCGGCGGAGACATGTTGCGGCGGAATACGCGCGATCTTGGCGACGATCTCCTCGATTTCCTGCTTGCCGATGACCTTCTTCTGCTTCGACTTGGGCAGGATGCGCTGCGCCGCACCCGCCTCGTCGATGACATCGATGGCTTTGTCGGGCAGATGGCGGTCAGTGATGAATTTGGCAGAAAGCTCGGCGGCATTGCTGATGGCGGCGGCCGAATACTTGATGCCGTGGTGCTCTTCGAAACGCGTCTTGAGGCCGCGCAGGATTGAAACGGTTTCCTCGACGCTCGGCTCGTTGACCTCGACCTTCTGGAAGCGGCGCGAGAGGGCATGATCTTTTTCGAAGACGCCGCGGAATTCGTTATAAGTCGTGGCGCCGATGCATTTGACAGCGCCGGACGACAGCGCAGGCTTGAGCAGGTTCGAAGCATCGAGGGTGCCGCCCGAAGCGGCGCCGGCACCGATCAGGGTGTGAATCTCGTCGATGAACAGGACCGCATTCGGCGCATCCGCGAGTTGCTTGAGGACGGCTTTAAGGCGCTGCTCGAAGTCGCCACGGTATTTGGTGCCGGCCAGCAATGCGCCCATGTCCAGCGAATATACGGTGGCATTGGCGAGAATTTCCGGCACACGGTTTTCGGTGATGCGCCGCGCCAAGCCTTCGGCGATGGCGGTTTTGCCGACCCCCGCTTCGCCAACCAGTAGCGGGTTGTTCTTGCGCCGCCGGCAGAGAGTCTGGATGACGCGCTCGAGTTCCTTGTCGCGACCGATCAGCGGATCGATCTTGCCGGTAAGGGCGAGCTGGTTGAGGTTCTGCGTGAAATTATCGAGCGCGCTGGCCTGCTGCTGCGTTTCAGCTTCCTGCTCGGGAGCTTCCTCGCTCTTGCTGGCCGGTTGAGGTGTTTTGGTAATGCCGTGCGAGATGAAGTTCACCACGTCGAGGCGCGAAATCCCCTGTTTCTGGAGGAAGTACACGGCGTGGGAATCCTTTTCGCCAAAAATTGCCACCAGCACATTGGCGCCATTCACCTCTTTTTTCCCCGAGGACTGCACATGCAGGATGGCACGCTGGATGACGCGCTGGAAGCCGAGGGTTGGCTGGGTGTCGATCTCGCCGTCGCCGGCCACGGTGGGCGTGTGCTGGTCGATGAAGCCGGCGACCTCGCGCCGCAATTCCTCGCGATCGGCGGCGCAGGCGCGCAGGACTTCGGCAGCAGAGGGGTTGTCGAGCAGCGCCAGCAGCAAGTGCTCGACCGTAATGAATTCGTGCCGCTTCTGGCGTGCCTCGACAAAGGCCATGTGCAAGCTGACTTCGAGTTCCTGAGCAATCATGACAACCCTTTCAGTTTTCTTCCATGACACAGGCGAGCGGATGCTGGTGCTGCCGGGCAAACCCACCCACTTGCTCGACCTTGGTGATAGCTAAATCTCGCGGAAACACGCCGCAAACCCCCCGGCCCTGCCGGTGCACTTTCAGCATGACCAGTGTTGCCTGTTCGCGGTTCATGCGAAAAAACTTCTCCAGCACGACGATGACAAAATCCATCGGCGTGTAGTCATCGTTCAGCAGCATCACTTTGTAAAGTGGCGGCGGCTTGATGCGTTGCCGTTCCGGCTCGAGAGCGACACTATCGCTGGGGTAGTTTTGTTTGCGTGTTGCCATGCGTTGATTCTAATGCGAATCAAACACCATGCAACTGCGCTGCCATCATGGGAAAAGGAGGGTAAAACGGTGCCCTTGCTTGTTCATTTGCTGGCCAGCACTGATGTTGTCGTGCAGCATCGAAATTGCTTGACGCTTTTTGGAAAACTGCGTAAAAGGCGAACGTGTTTGGTTCAAGCTCCACCTCAGTGCTTTTTCGAGTGACCGTGCAGTCTGTTTCAGTTCCCTGATTCACCGCTTTGGTTCCCTCTGCTGTAGAGAAGACTTGCAACACAAACATGTCGCCGGCAAGTTGGCATTCCGCCTCAAGCGGGTTGGTAACAAGGCTGGTTATATGTCACGTTTTATGAAAGAGGTTTTATGGCAACGGGTACCGTCAAGTGGTTCAATGATTCCAAGGGCTTCGGTTTTATCACGCCGGACGATGGCAGCGAAGATCTGTTCGCGCACTTTTCCGCCATCACCATGGCGGGCTTCAAGACCCTCAAAGAGGGCGAGAAGGTCAGTTTCGATGTCGTGCAAGGCCCAAAGGGCAAGCAGGCAGCGAACATCCAGAAGGCCTGATTTAATTTACCGTCTCACCAGCGCCGACTCGATGTAAAAGTTTAGCCGGCGCAAAAATTAAAAGCCCGCCAATTTGGCGGGCTTTTTTTCACCCCCACCCTGACAAGGGGCAGGGTGGGTACGTTACATGCGGTCGATCATCGCCCGGCCGAAGGCCGAGCATTTCACCTCGGTAGCCCCTTCCATCAGGCGTGCGAAGTCGTAGGTGACGATCTTGTCGGCAATCGCGGCTTCCATCGAGTTGATGATCAGGTCGGCGGCTTCCTTCCAGCCGAGGTGGCGCAGCATCATTTCGGCGGAGAGGATCAGCGAACCCGGATTGACATAGTCCTTGCCGGCGTACTTGGGCGCCGTACCGTGGGTGGCTTCGAACACGGCATAGACATCGGAGATATTGGCACCCGGGGCGATGCCGATGCCGCCGACTTGTGCGGCCAGCGCGTCGGAGATGTAGTCGCCGTTGAGGTTGAGGGTGGCGATCACGTCATATTCAGCGGGGCGCAGCAAAATCTGCTGCAGGAAGGCATCCGCAATTGCGTCCTTGATGACGATCTCGCGCCCGGTGTCGGGGTTCTTGAACGAACACCACGGGCCGCCGTCGATTGCCTGGGCGCCGAATTCGTTTTTCGCCAGTGCATAGGCCCAGTCACGGAAGCCGCCTTCGGTGAATTTCATGATGTTGCCCTTATGCACGATCGTTACCGACTTGCGGTCGTTGGCGATGGCGTACTTGATGGCGGCACGCACCAGGCGCTCGGTGCCTTCCTTCGATACCGGCTTGATGCCGATGCTCGATGTAGCGGGGAAACGAATCTTTTTCACGCCCATCTCGTCCTGCAGGAACTTGATGACCTTCTTCGCGTTGTCAGTTTCGGCCAGCCACTCGATGCCGGCGTAGATGTCCTCGGTATTCTCGCGGAAGATCACCATGTCGGTCTTGGTCGGATCCTTCAGCGGCGAGGGGATGCCCTTGAAGTAGCGTACCGGGCGCACGCACTGGTAGAGGTCGAGCTCCTGACGCAGGGCGACGTTGAGCGAGCGGATGCCGCCGCCGACGGGTGTGGTCAGCGGGCCCTTGATCGAGACGGAGTATTCCTTGCAGGCGTTCAGCGTGTCTTCTGGCAGCCAGACATCCGGCCCGTAAAGGCGGGTGGCTTTCTCGCCGGCATAGACTTCCATCCAGGAAATCTTCTTCTTGCCGCCGTAGGCCTTGACAACGGCCGCATCGACCACGGCGTGCATGACCGGGGTGATATCGATGCCGATGCCATCGCCCTCGATGAAGGGAATGATGGGGTTATCCGGCGTGGGTTGTCCGGCAACGATTTTCTGGCCTGTGGTGGGAACCTTGATATGGGATGTGCTCATGCCTGCTCCAGTGAGGTTAGATGTTGTTGGTGAGGATAATAAACTTATCCGGCGGCCTTGCTACGCGGCCAGCACGCGATTCTTGCCGGCACGCTTGGCCAGATACATGGCGCCATCGGCGCGCTGGATCGCTGCCATGCCCTGCTCGGTCTCGGCCAGTTCGGCAACGCCGCAGCTGAAGGTGATCAGCACCTTGTCGTTGTTGTGCAGGAAAAATTGCCGCGTCAGTTCGCGCTGCACGCGCACCATGGCGGTGACGGCACTTTCGAGCGGCGTATCCGGCAGGATCACGACGAATTCCTCGCCGCCATAACGCGCCAGCGTGTCTTCCGGGCGGATAACCTCCTGCACGACCTTGGCCAGATGCACCAGGGCGGCATCGCCCGCCGCATGCCCCAGACTGTCGTTGAGTTTCTTGAAATTATCGATATCCAGCAGTGCCATGCAGAGTTTGCTGCCATGCCGCCGGGCGCGCGCGACTTCCGTTTCAAGTGCGTCATCCATGCCCTTGCGGTTGAGTGCGCCGGTCAGCGGGTCATGTCGCACCATCTGGCTGGCGCTGGCCAGTTCGTCCTGCAGGCGCTGCACTTCCAGCTCGGTGGCGCTCACTTTGGCGCGCATCTGGTTCAGCTCATCTCTTGAGCGCTGGGCGTTCAACTGGATCACCCGGGTCTCGCGCATGACTTCGTCGAGCACGTCAGACAAATCGGTAATGTCGTTGACCTTGCTGATCTTGTCGGCACAACGTTCGATCTTGTCGTGATATTCGCTGGTGGATTCCGAGAAGTCCGCCAGCCGGTCGACAAAAGTCGCCAGCATCAATTTGATCTGGTCCTTGGCATCGAGCAGGCTTTTCTTCAGCGCACTTTGCTTGAAGATGACGTCTTTCATGCGCCGCTCGACGTCGTCCAAACGGCGCAAGTTGAGCGGCTGGCTGACCAGATCGAGCACGACGGCGATCTGGCCTTGCAAGTACTGGTCGTCCAGTACCAGCTCGTTGATGTTGTCGATCACCAGGTGCAACAGGTGCAGCAATGCCGCTTTCATCTCCGACTGGTCTTCGGCAACGAAATGCAGCCGGTAGCTGAAACGCTTCATGCTGGCGATGAAAGGCGTGACATCCTCTGTGCCACGGGTGCTGCGCGCCGCCGTGATGAGGCGTGTCGCCTCATCGGCAAGCTCGGTGTTGTCGGCCAGCAGAATGCCGATCGAGTTTTCGAGCAGCTGCGCCAGCAAGTCCAGCAATTCGCTGGTGACGCCTTTGGCGAGCTCGTCCGCACGGCTGGCATACTTCGCGTCGGTTTGCGGAGAAGTCGGCGCTGGCGGGACGGCATGTATGGCGACGTTATCGGCACCGGCAGGCATATCGCCGCCCGTGGCGTTTTCCAGAGCGGCTGTTTGCGACCAGTTTTTCAGCAGTCCCTGCAATCGCGTGTGGAGCAGATCGGGCGCGGCGGATGAGGCCAGCACATGGTCGAGCGCTTCACGTTTGCGTGCCGGTGTCAGTTCAGCCTGGCGCGTTTCGAGCCGCACCAGCAGTTCGCGGATCAGTGCTGACCAGTTGGGCGGCTCCGCAGCCACCTTGTTCAGCAGATCGCTGAGTGTGAGCTTGAAGCTGTCCCAGTTTTTCTCGCCAATAGCTGTGTCGAGTTGCCGGGCAAACCGCGTCTGCTCGGGTGTTTTGCGGGGCAACCCGGCGGCGAGCGTCTTCAGGGACTTTTCAGGAAAGGTTTCGGTGACTGTAGTACCGGAAATTTCATGGTACAGGGTGCGGTAGTTGTCCGGTGTTGGCGGCGTACGCTGGAGCGCCAGCCGCTTGAGGGTTTCGCGCGCGATTTCTGAGGGATTCATGGCGGGAAGAGGGAGTGGCTTAGTCGACGAGGCCGTGGCGCAGGCCGTAGTGGATCAGCTCTGCAGTGCTTTTCAGCCCCATTTTTTCTAGCAGGCGCGCCCGGTAGGTGCTGACCGTGGCAACGCCCAGGTTGAGTTCATCGGCAATTTGCGTGAGTGGCTTGCCCTTGGCGATGAGCACCAGGACTTGATATTCGCGGTCGGTGATGCGCTCGTGCGGCAGTTTTTCGGTGTCATCGGCAATGGCATCCACCAATTGCTGCGCAACACCCGGGCTGACATATTTTTTACCCCGGGCGACCTGGCGGATTGCCGTGACCAGCTGGTCCGGCGCGCTTTGCTTGGTGAGATAGCCCGATGCGCCGGCCTTCAGGGCGCGCAGGGCGTACTGTTCTTCAGGGTGCATGCTGAGGATCAACACGGGCAGGCGCGGGAACTCGCGTTTCAGCTGCTTGAGGGTATCGATACCGTTGCGGTTGGGCATCGAAATGTCCAGCAGAAAAACGTCCCACCCGTTCTGGCGCGCCAGCAGCAAGGCATCCACACCATCGTCGGCTTCCCCGGCGACAACCAGGTCTTCCGTTTCGGAAAATATCTGTTTGAAGCCCTGGCGGACTATGGCGTGGTCGTCGGCGATCAGAACGCGAATTTTTTCAGACATATCAGAATAAATCCTGCTGGATGGTTTCCTCGTGCTCGGAGGGTACAGCGTCATCGCCCAGGCGTGTCGGCACCTTCAATATCAACAGGGTACCCCCTTGTTCCGCCGTTGCGATGTGAAATCCCCCGTTGAGGCTTTGCACGCGTTCGCGGATGCCGCGCAGGCCAAAAGACCTGGGCTTGTCCATGTCGCGCTCGGAGATACCGCGGCCGTTATCGCGAATTTCGAGTGCGATGTTACCGGTTTCGCTGCGCAGGCGCACGACTACCAGCGAAGCATGCGCATGTTTGGCGACGTTGGTCAGCGCTTCCTGCACGATACGAAACAGCGCCAGCGAGGTATCGGCATCCAGTTCGATGCCTTCGTCGCATTGTGCCCGGCAAGTGATGCCGGTGCTGTGGCCGAAATCCTCGGCTTGGCATTCGATGGCAGCGGGCAGGCCGAACTCCTTTAATATTCCCGGCCGCAACTGGCGGGCGACACGACTCGCCGTGCCCATGGCCTGGTCGAGCAGTTTCTCGATGGAGTGCGCCTTGGGGATCAGATCGGCCGGTAGCTTGCTGGCCAACAGCGCCGCCTCGATTTTCAGCCGCACCAGAATGCTGCCCAATTCGTCGTGGATGTCGCGCGCGATCCGTTCGCGTTCTTCTTCCTTGGCGGCTTCGAGGTGGGAGGACAGCGCCGCCAGTTGTGCACGTGATTCCCGCAGCGCGGCCTCCGTATTCTTTGCCTGCGAAATATCGGTGGCGATACCGGTCCACAGCACCGTGCCTTCGTCGTTGCGGTGCGGCAGCGAGCGCATGTCGATCCAGCGGTCGCCACTCTTCAGGCGTCCCTCCCAGAACAGGGTCGTGCCGGAAAGAGCCGATTCCTCCAGGGTGGTCAGCAGTCGCTGGCGATCTTCGGCAAATAGCGCATCAAAAAAACGCTGTGCCGTACCGCGCAGCTCGTGATGCTTGACACCGAGCAGGCGCAGCGAGCCTTCGCTGACATACAGGAAGCGATATTTTCCGGAGGTTTCGCGCTGCAGGTTGAAGACCAGCCCGGGCAGGTTTGACGCTAAGGCGCGGAAACGCGCCTCACTATCATGCAGCATCTCCAGCGCAGCGCGGTGGTCAGCGCGATGGCCGGCTTCTCGAATTTCGCGCGCCACAGCCGGGGCAAGCTGATTCAGTCGGTCAAAAAACACGACATCATGGGCGCCTGCCCGCAGCGCCTTGATGGCGGCGCGCTGATCGCCCGGCTCGGCGACGATGATGAGCGGCGTATCGAGACTGCGATCGCGCAGTGTTTTTAGCGTCGTTGACGGGGAGCAGGCCGCGTGATTCAGGCAATGCAGGACGGCATCCCAACGCTCTTCCCGCAGCATGCCGCGTAGCGGGGCAGCGCCGGCAGCTGCCACGAAAACCGGTGCCGGCCCCTCGTCATCCCATCCCTCCGCGAGCCGGTCCGTCAGCGCTGCCGTGTTGCATACTACGAGCAGGCGCAGGGCAGGATCTTTCGTAGGGGTAGTGGTGGTGAGCATCGACTGAACCGGCGGAACAGGAGCATGCAATTGTATGAGTATGGATGAGGAATGGGGGCGAATCGCTCGGCTATAATTTATCTCTAGTGCCGGCATAGCTCAGTTGGTAGAGCAACCGCCTTGTAAGCGGTGCATGCTGGCGAGGATTGGACTTAACGCTTTGAGTTAACAAAGAAATTGGTTACCCGGCATTACCCGGAATTACCCAAAATCTCTCCATTGGTGGAGAGATTTTGGAGAGAAATGGATGTTTGCGTCATATGGATAAAGCCTCCGTTCTTACCGATTTGAGGGTGCGTTTCGGGAAGAAGATACTACTCTCTCCGGCAGACATAGCGGATGTCATTGATCAGTCCACTGGTGCTCAAGCTGTCGCCCGCCACAGGGGAAAGTTCGACATACCATTGTATTTATGTGTCGATCTACGATCTGACTTGTGGTGATGTTGAGGGGGGTACGAAACCGATAACCCCACCCCAGGGGGGAGGAGGAACAAGTGGGTCGAAGCAGGCCACAAATCGTCAATCGCTCGGTAAGATTCTCATGTTCCTGAAAGCCGAGATCGCTTTCAAGGAGTCCCTTTATGTGGCTCTAGAGGCGAAAGCCCTTGAGGCCGATGTAAAGCGGCAGGACGACAAGAAGACGAAGACGTTGCCCCGAAAAAAAACGTAGAATATTAATATGCCTCGTTAGCACAGTTGGTAGTGCACCTGATTTGTAATCAGGGGGTCGGCGGTTCGAGTCCGTCACGGGGCACCATATCCTCTAGCGCCCGATTTGTTCGGTTCATATACGAGCAGCTTGGCATGATCAGCGCCTAGGCAATAGGATGTTGATCTTCTTGTATCGCGTGATGCGCTGATTCGGCTACTTTTTGTCGTGCAATACTCCTGACGGGAAATCCGCGAAATCAGCGGGTTGGCAGTCAGGCGCGAGGTTTTGTATATATACATTTTCCATGGCCAATTTTTGTATATATATGTTTTTAAATAATTTATTTAGAATTTATCTCCATTTTTCACCCGATTGTGCTAGAATTCGAAAAGTAGGAACTCCTACCAAAGGCAACAACAGTTCCCCACCTTTTAGCAGCAATAGCTGCTAAAGCCAAGGCAGTAGCCAAGGCTCAGCGAGAAGTATGGAACAAGATTAGCGCTGGGGTGGCAAAGGCCATATTGAATCCAATGCAAAGCAAAGACACAGCG
>JAABQX010000015.1 GCA_011391215.1 Rhodocyclaceae bacterium | reverse complement strand
CTGACGCCGATCTGGTCGCCTGGTGGAACGGCTCGACCTGGGTGAAGAATTACGCATCCGGCTTCGCACCGGCGACCGAGGCAGAACTCGTTTCATGGGGAACCAACCCGCTGTACGCAGTCGATATCGTCGAAGATACTCTGAACCTCGGTCTGAATTTCATCATAAAAGTCGGTGATGTAATCCCGGGCGGAAAGTTTACCGTCCGCGTCATTCCGATCGTCGCCGCCGACCAGACACCACCGGCCTACGTGACTACTCCGCCGCCGGCGTTGCCCACCACGCCGACCACGCCGGTCACGCCGCCGCCTGTCGTCAGCAGTGGTGGTGGCGGTGGTGGAGGTTGCGCCATTGGCAGTGACGGTCGCTTTGACCCGACCCTGCCGGCCATGCTCTTCGCCGGTTTGAGCTTCTTCGGCTGGCGGCGTTTCAAGGCCGTGAAGTAATCTCCTGACCGCCTGAGTCCCGCCGTGCGGGGTAAAGGTGGTCAGCGTGAAGCCGCTCACGCCGGCGCAAGCTCCATAGCGGGTTGCGTCGGCGTATTTTTTCGGGAATCCGGATGCCATGCCGTTGAACCATCAAGTCGCGCGTGCCTCCCTGCCTTGGGGTTGGCGGAGCGATCTCGCCCTGCGCCATGGAGGGAATTGGCTCGGCGATTGGCATTTCGCACTGGCGCTGCTGGCCGGCGTGCTGTTCTGGCTGGGGTTGGCAAGGCCGGCTGAAGCGGCGGCTGTGCATGGCTGGGCGGGGCTGGCCTTGCTGGTGTTGCTGCAACCGCTGCTGGAGGAATTGCTGTTTCGCGGCCTGGTGCAGGGCAAGCTGCTGACCCGGGCCTGGGGCAAGCGCCGCTGCGCCGGCTTGACTTGGGCAAACCTGGCGACGTCGACGCTGTTTACCGCGCTGCATTTCGCCAGCCATCCGCCGCTGTGGGCTGCCGGCGTGCTGTTGCCGTCGCTGCTATTCGGCTATTTCCGTGATCGCCATGAAAGTGTGTATCCGGCAATTGCCTTGCATATTTTTTACAATGCGGGTTATTTCCTGCTCCCGCTGTTGAAGGGTTTTTTCTGTCTAAACTGTGAATAATAAATTGGAGAGATCGATGAACAAGCGACTCAACGCATGGCTGGTGGCAGCCGCCTGCATGGCTCCGTTCAGCCCCGCTGCAATTGCTGCACCGGACTGGAGCAATGTGCCGAAAACCGATATTTTTCTCTTTCACCCCGGGGCCACGCCGTTCGAATGGTTGACCGACAAGGGCGGCAAGCATGGTGGCGTCAAAGGCCTGAAGAAAAATATGACCTGTACCAATTGCCATATCGAGGAGGGCAAGCTGAACCTCAACCTCCAGCGCCTGGCCAGCAAGGATGGCCTGGAGCCGCTGGGCGCCCCCGCAGTGATGTCATTCCAGGTCGCGGTGCAGGCGGCCTTTGATGAGAGCAACCTCTACATGCGCCTGACCTTCAAGCCGCCGGTCGGCAGCTTCCACAAGGCGGACAAGGTCAACGATGTCAAGGCGACCGTGATGTTTGCCAACGAGAAGGTAGAGAAGGGCAAGCTTTTCGGTTGTTGGGCGGGATGCCACCTGGACGCACAGACCATGAACATGTCGGTGTCGCAGGGCGCCTTCGACCTGATGCAGTGGCGCAGCGGTGAGGGCGGCAAGGCTGCCGGCGGCATAGTGGCCGATAAAACCTCGATGGATGATGGAAAGTCCGGCGTGACGGCGGAAGCCAGCAAGGCCGGCGATACCTACACGGTGACCTTTACGCGCAAACTGGCTGGCGGCGTCGAGATGGTGCCGGGCAAGTCAACACCGATCGGCATCAGCATTCATGCCGACCACTCGGGGGGGCGTTTCCATCATGTCTCGTTGGAGCACAGGCTGGGTATCGGCATCGCGGGCGACGTGAGCGCCGTCAAGCAATAAACGAGGCCATTGACCGTAACAGGCCGCCTTGAGAAATCAGGGCGGCCGGCAGGATCAGGGCTCGACACAGTCTGCTGAATTGACGATGGCATCCCATTCAATTTGCGTGATTACCTGGGGCACGTAAATCACGCCTTTCTGCAACAACGCGCTGTTGTAGGCCCGCAGGTGATTCTGGGAACCGCATAACAAGTTGGCGTACACCGTCAAGATGTCAGGCTCGTCGGTGACGGCTTCCTTTGCGTGGATATCGCGGATGTCGGTTTCCTCGATCAGCGCACCGACCTTCAGCGCCTCGATCTCGCTGACACTGCCCATGGCCATCAGGGTGTCATACAGCGCCTGGAGAGCGGGATCCTCGAACACGCCCGCTGGCTTGCCTGCCGCCGGGTCAGGAATGCCATACTTGACGAGCAGTGCAAGGATGGCCTCGGTGTGTTTGGTCTCGCTGAGGGATATGTTGTAGAAGGTTTTTTTGCCCCACAGGCCATACAGAGCGATATAGACATCGTGGGCCAGCTTTTCTTCTTCGCGCATGAACTTCAAGCCCGCGATTTCCTCGGCTGACAAGGTGGAGGTCGTAGGTGTCGTGGGCGGCGTTGCGGTGTCGCTGGGAGCCTCTTCGCTGACGCATCCGTTCAGCAGTGGGGCGATGACCGCCCCGCCCAGTGCAGCACCCATGTACCGCAAAAATTGTTTCCGTTGCATCATTTCTCCTTTCACGTGGCGTAACCTCACCATTCATCTCAAGGAAATGGATCATGCGACGGCCGCTACAGAGAAGAAACGACCATTTCCTGATGACCATTCCGGCAAACAAACCACCACATCCTAATTAGAAAAATCTAATATTGCATTGACCATCGTCAATGGCAACTCATATATTTCTGTGTGGCCTGCCTTCTGACAATCTCGTCAGGTATCGCTGCCGCTGATTGCGGGGCATCCGCTAATCTGGATTGGCAATCCGACCCAGCAGTTCGAGATTGAAGTGGCAACACCTCTCGGACGCTACTTCCCGCACAGCGCCGCGCCGCTTGAATTCCGCCATCACCCGGCTTGCCGTTTCAGTTGAGATGCCGAGCACCGCTCCCATGTCCTGACGCCCCAGACTCGAGCAAATGCAGATGTTGTCCGCTGTCGAAAGATAGAGCAGCAAGCGTGCGACGCGCTCTTCCGCCGTGCCGGTTGAAAAATCGACAAGCGCACGATCGGCATCGTCCACGTTGCGTTGCCAGCGAGCCATCAGTTCCCGCGACAATTCCGGATGTTTCGGAACGAGCCGTTCGATGACCGGCAGCGGGATACGACAGATCTCGACTTCATCGACGGCAATGGCCGTATGCTTGTAATTTGAGCCGATGACGACCTCGAGTCCCGCGACATCCGCAAGTTTCAGCAGGCGCACGATCCGCTGTTTGCCGTCAGAAAGATCACGAACCAGTTTGACCATGCCGTGGCGGATGGTGAATAGGGCATGTCCCTTCTCGCCCTCGCGATAGATCACGCTATTGGGCGGGTAGGTCTGATCTTCGATCACGCTCAGGACATTATCGAGATCATCGGGCGGCAGGTCGGCAAACAATACACAGCTGCGGATCGCACAATGCACGCAATCGGCGCGCCGGGACCAGCCTGGATCGGTACAAACGGTCTTTCTTTTCATCCTGGTTTTACCTGACTCATAAATGCGGCAATCTCATATCGTTATCGCTCATCACCGCGATGCACGCATCCACTACCTGCGAGTCATAGCGGAAGCCTTTGCCTTGTTCGATTTCCTCGATTGCGGCTGGCATGCCCAGGGCCGGGCGATAGGGACGGTGAGTGGCCATGACTTCGAACACATCGGCTACCGCGATGATACGCGCCTCGAGGATGATCTCCTCGGCCCTGAGCCCCTTGGGATAGCCGCTGCCATCCAGCCTTTCGTGGTGCTGGGCGATCATTTCGGCCACAGGCCAGGGAAACTCGATGCCTTTCACAATCTCAAATCCGGAGATGACATGCTGCTGGATCAGCATGAATTCGAGCGCGGAGAGCTTACCGGGTTTGGTGAGGATTTCCGCAGGGACCGAGATCTTGCCGATGTCGTGGATGCTTGCGCCAAAGTACAGCCCTTCAAGCATCTCATCCCGCAGCCTCATTTTCCGGCCGATGCTGACCGCTAGTGCCGTTACCCGTTGCTGGTGTCCGGCGGTGTAGGGGTCACGCATTTCCAGCGTGCGCGCGATGGCAGTCACGGTATTCTTCATGGCGCGGCCGAACTGACGGATGTAGCGGTCGCGTTCTACCAGCGTGCGCAGGGAGTCAATGCCGTAGGCCAGATCGGCAGCAAGCTCTTCCATGAGCTTCACCTCTTCCTCATCAAAGGCATCTGCCGACGATGAAAAAACCGTGAGGGCGCCATAAAGTTGTCCGACATTCAGCAGCGGCATGGCCAGGATGGCATGTACACCCTGCTCCGCGAGCATCTCGAAGCGGCCCTCTGGTGCCTCCGTGAGCCGGTTGAAGGTGGTGGTCTTGTGCTTGCTCAGAGCGGATATAGTCAGGCAGCGCGGGGAGTGATCCGGGTCATTGTCCAGTTCGGCATGCAGCTGGAAAACGGTCTCGTCACCATAATGGGAGACCGTGCGTGGCTGCTCCTCGGGGTTTGCCCCGGGATAGGTGACCGAGGCCAGCAGGTGGCCACCGATTTCGACAATGTCCCGGCAAACCTCCTTCAGCAGATCCTCTTCGCACTTGGCATGCACCAGATCCTCGTTGCAGGCGCTGATGGTGCGCAGGATGCGGTTGAGCCATTTGATCTGGGTTTCATGTGCCAGGCGTTCGCTGACATCTTCATAGACCGCGACCACCTCGTTCGATCCGAAGCGATAGACGTAACATTCACGCCAGCTGGTAATCCGGCTGTCTGCATACAATGCGGGCGGAAAATGCTCCGTTTCGCCGCTACGCCATACCCGCTTCAACACACCCAGCAGGCCGAAAGCGCGCACATTGGGAAAGACCTCTTCGATATTGCGCCCGATCAGATCCGCGCATCGCAACTGCTCGATACGCTCCACCGCGCGGTTCGCCGCCTTGATGATGAAAACTTCGCCGCTGGCATCCGGCTGGAAGATCATCACGCCACTGCTCAGATTCTCGAATAGCTGGTGGTAATGATCCTCTACCTCGCGTAACTGCGTGCGCTGCGCTTTCTCCGCGATGGCGCGCTGTACCGCCTCGGGCAGTCGGGCCAGGCGGTCCTTGAGGAGATAGTCGGTGGCGCCCTGCTTGATGCTCTCCACCGCCCTTTCCTCGCCCATGGCGCCGGTGACGAAAATGTAGGGCGTCTGTGGTGCCTTTTTCCGGGCAATGGCGAGGGCTTCCAAGCCGTCAAAGCCGGGCAGTCTGTAGTCGGCCAGTATGAGATCGGGCTTGAAGTCATCCAGCGCAGCGACAAAGGCCTTCTGCGTTTGCACCCGCAGTGCCGTGAAGCTAATTCCCGCCTTGTGCAGCACGCGCTCGTTGAGTTCGGCATCAACCGGATTGTCTTCCAGCATCAGCAGACGTAAAGATTCGCTCATGGCGATATTCCTCCCTGCGCCGGAGTCTTGTTGACGAGCAACCAGTAGTGCCCGAGCTCCGCCACGGTATTGTTGAGATCGTCGAATGCGACTGGTTTGGAAACAAAGCTGTTGACGCCCAACCGGTAGCTGGCCGCAATATCACGCTCTTCCTTGGAGGAGGTCAGTACCACTACCGGGATGGTGCGGGTATCCTCGTTGTCACGCATTTGCTGCAATACTTCCAGCCCACTCACCTTGGGCAGTTGCAGGTCAAGAAATACTACCCGTGGCATCGAATTGGTGCGCGCTGCGTAGTTGCCGAGGCGGAACAGGAACTCGAGCGCCTCCTTGCCGTCCTTCACCCAGACAACGTTGTTGGCAAGATTGTTTTTGCTGAGGACGCGCAGGACCAGTTCGGCGTCGGTCGGGTTGTCTTCCACCAGCAGGATATCAACCGGGGTGCTATGTTCCAACTGTAGTCTCCTTGTTGATCGCGCAGGCCTGCGCCGGCGGCAGGGTGAACCAGAAAGTCGCCCCTTCGTTGGGCTTGCCTTCCGCCCACACCCGTCCGCCATGCTTGGCGACAAAGCGCTTGACGATGGCCAGGCCGACACCCGTTCCTTCAAATTCGTCCATGCCATGCAGTCGCTGGAAGAGGCCGAACAGCCGGTTGGCACAGTCCATGTCGAATCCGGCGCCATTATCCCTGACATAAAAAATGCTTTCCCCGCTTTCCTGCCAACCCCCCAGCTCGATCACCGGAGATTCCTGCTCGCGGGTGAATTTCAGCGCGTTGGCGAGGAAATTCTGCAACACCTGGCGAATCGCGGCGACATCGCCATGGGCTGCGGGCAGTGCTGCAAGTCGGAATTCGATGCTGCGCCCTGCGCGCTGCGGCTCAAGTTCTTGCCACACCTCTTGTGCCAGTGCGTTCATGTCGAGGTTGGTGACCAGCAGTTCGATGCGCCCGGCGCGGGAGAAGGCCAGAATGTCATCGATCAGCTGACCCATCTTTCGGGCGTTGTCGCCCACCACCTGGAACAGGCGTTTGCCTTCGCCGTCCAGGCGCGGGGCATAGTCTTCCAGCAATATGGCAGAGAAGCCGTCGATGGCGCGCAGCGGTGCGCGCAGATCGTGCGATACGGAGTAGCTGAAACTTTCCAGGTCGGTGTAGGCGGCCTGAAGCTGGACAGTGCGTTCTTCAACACGCTTTTCCAGTTGCTCCCGGTAATCGTCCAGTTCGCTTTGGATCGCTTTGCGCTGGCTGATGTCCTCAATCACCCAGATGAAGTACTTGGGCACGCCTGCGGCATCCCACACCAGCGACACCGTCAGGTCGGTCCAGATCGTCGAGCCATCCTTGCGGAGATAGCGTTTTTCCATCGCGTAATGGCTGATTTCCCGCGCCAGCATTTGACGCTCAAAGCCGCGATCGGCTTCCCGGTCATCCGGGTGGGTGATGTCCTGGAAGGTGCGCTGCAGCAGTTCTTCGGTGTTATAGCCGAGGATTTCGCACAGCCGCTGGTTGACGCGTGTCCAGTGGCCATCCGGTGCAACATGGGCAATGCCTACTGCAGCCTGTTCAAAGGTGGCGCGGAAGCGCTCTTCACTCTCGCGCAAGGCTTCCAGGTCCTGCAGGCGTATCTCCTGCAGAGCGAAACGGTGTGCTTCCTCGCTGCGATGGGCAAAATAGAACATCGCCATCGCCGCCGCCGCGATGGCAACCAGCACCGCGACCGCGATGACCAGGGCGTAGTCGCGCAGGGGCATCAGCAGCTCTTCCCGATCTACCTTGGCGATTACGCTCCAGCCTGTGCCGGGCACATCATGGTAGGCGGCGATGACCGGTGCCTGGCGATAGTCCTGGCCTTCAAGCGTGCCAAGCCCCCCCGCGCTGACCGCCCGGGCGGCGGGCAGGGTATCCGCCATGGAAAGGGGCAGGTGGAGCTTGAGCGCCGCGCCCTGGCGGTGACGCAGTTCGTTCAGAAACACGACCTGGTCGCCATCACGCCGTACCAGCACGGTTTCCGCGCTGGCACTGGGAATAGGCCAGGACTGGATGAGTGGATAAAGGAATTGATTCGGGTTGGTGCGCAACACCAGCACGATGCCTTTATTAGTGCCTGTTGCCGGAACCACGAAGTCCAGGTGGGTGTGTTCAGGTGGCAGCAAATCGGCAAGGTAGAGGTCCGTCATCACCACCCGCTTCTCACGCCACGCCCGCTTGGCTGCGAGGCGCAGTTCCTCTGTCACCGGGTGTGGGTCGCCCACCTGAAGCCGGATGGTGCCCTTTGCATCGAGCAGGAGGAGGCTCTGGTAATGGTAAGCCTTGATGAAAGAGTTGAAGTGATCCTCGATCTTCTTTTGCGCTAGCGCATTTTTCGTGGCGAGCCAGTAATTTATTAGTTCCGCCTGCAATTCGCCGCCCTGCAGCGCTTCCGCGTTGCCGGTACGTTCCGCCAGCCAGTTGCCGATCTGGTGCGCTTTCAGCTCGGCGATGGCGGTCAGCTTGGCATTTTCCTGCTCCCTGAAACGTTGCGCCTGCTGGTCATATATTCCCCAGCCCAGCAGCACGATGACCAACGCCAGGGCAGAGAACAGCACCACAATCGGATACGCGGTCCGTTGTGGAGTTTGGGATTTCGGTAGCGATAAGATAAAACTCATTGCATCCACCTGTATTTTTGATTCTATTCCGATATGCAAGGGAAGAAATTGTCTTTCGTTCTGCTTCCCCTTTCTGAATCAATGCGCCGGTGTCAATCTCCCGCTCGATAGCCCGGATCCACGTCCCGGCATCTTTGCGCGAATCGAACGTTTTGCTCTGCGCCGGGTAGCCGGTACGTCTCACCCGTGCCTGAAACTGGTAACCTCCACGATTTCTAATAGTGCCCATTTGTGACGGCCTCCCGTTCCTTTTCTTGCTGTGGCAAAACGGTGATAAATACGGTCAAAATCCGCGAAAAGCTCGATCTCTACGAAAAACTGATGCGGCTCGACAAGCCGATCGGCATTTTGCTGCTGCTGTGGCCGACACTTTGGGCGGTGTGGATCGCCAGCAATGGGCGTCCGGACTGGATTGTCGTCTGGATTTTCATGCTCGGCACGGTGCTGATGCGTTCGGCCGGCTGCGTCATCAACGACTATGCCGACCGCGATTTCGATCCGCATGTCGAGCGCACCAAATCCCGCCCGCTGGCCGCTGGTACGGTGACACTGCGCGAGGTCTTCATCCTCGCCGGTTGCCTTGTCCTGGCTGCGTTCCTGCTGCTACTGCCCTTGCTGACGCCCTTGCTCGGCGGCCTGGCGGTCGTGGCGCTGTTTCTTGCCGCCAGCTACCCCTATACCAAACGCTTTTTCGCTATTCCGCAGGCCTATCTGGGTGTGGCCTTCGGCTTCGGCATTCCGATGGCTTTTGCCGCGCTGCAAGGGCACTTGCCGGCAATCGCCGGGTGGTTGCTGGCTGCCAACATTTTCTGGGCGGTGGCCTACGATACCGAATACGCCCTGGTCGACATCGAGGATGACCTGCGCATCGGCATCAAGACCTCGGCCATCACCTTCGGCCGTTTCGCCATTGCGGCGATCATGCTTTGCTATGGCGTCACGCTTGCGCTGCTGGCGTATGTCGGCTACCGCTTGGGCTTTGGCTGGCCGTATGCGCTGGGGCTCGCTGCGGCGACTGCCATCGCCGGCTATCATTACACTTTGATCCGTGGCCGCGAGCGCATGCGCTGCTTCAAGGCCTTTCTCCACAACAACTGGTTCGGCGGGGCCGTGTTTGCCGGCATCGTCGCCGACTACTGGCTGCACCACCCAAAATTCTGACCATGAACGCTGCCCACGATCTGCGTGAATTCATTGCCCGACTGGAAGCGGCAGGCGAGTTGAAACGCATCGCCATCGAAGTCGATCCCAAGTTGGAGATGACCGAGATCGCCGACCGTGTGTTGCGTGCCGGCGGGCCGGCGCTGCTGTTCGAGAAACCGAAAATGGCCAATAGTGGCTCCACGATTCCCGTACTGGTGAATCTGTTCGGCACGCCGCAACGTGTGGCGATGGGTGTGGGGGCGGAGGATGGCGACTGGAAAACCGGTCTGCGTGAAGTCGGCAAGCTGCTGGCCTATTTGAAGGAACCCGAGCCGCCCAAGGGGTTGCGCGATGCCTGGGACAAATTGCCGATCCTCAGGCAGGTGCTCAACATGGCGCCGAAGATCGTTACTTCCGCGCCCTGCCAGGAAATTGTCTGGGAGGGCAAGGATGTTGATCTGGCCCGCTTGCCGGTGCAAACCTGCTGGCCGGGCGATGCCGCGCCACTCATCACCTGGGGCCTGACGGTGACGCGCGGCCCCAACAAGACCCGCCAGAATCTCGGCATCTACCGCCAGCAAGTCATTGCATCGAACAAGGTAATCATGCGCTGGCTCGCGCATCGTGGCGGGGCGCTGGATTTTCGTGACCACTCCACGGCAAATCCCGGCACGCCGTATCCCGTGGCGGTGGTGCTCGGCTGTGATCCGGCGACCATTCTCGGTGCGGTAACACCCGTACCGGACAATCTTTCCGAGTACCAGTTTGCCGGCCTGCTACGTGGCGGCAAGACCGAACTGGTGAAGTGTATCGGTTCCGATTTGCAGGTGCCGGCGCGCGCCGAGATCGTCCTCGAAGGGGTGATTCACCCTGGCGAAGTCGCTACCGAAGGCCCGTATGGCGACCACACCGGCTACTACAACGAGCAGGCCGAATTTCCTGTTTTCACCATCGAGCGCATGACGATGCGGCGCGACCCGATCTATCACAGCACCTACACCGGCAAGCCGCCCGATGAACCGGCGATGCTTGGCGTGGCGCTCAACGAAGTCTTTGTGCCGCTGCTGCAAAAGCAGTTTCCCGAGATCGCCGACTTCTATCTGCCGCCGGAAGGGTGCTCCTATCGCCTCGCCGTGGTCAGCCTGAAGAAGCAGTATCCCGGCCACGCCAAGCGCGTGATGTTCGGCATCTGGAGCTTTCTGCGCCAGTTCATGTATACCAAGTTCATCATCGTGGTGGATGACGATATCGACGTGCGCGACTGGAAGGAAGTGATCTGGGCGCTGACGACGCGGGTGGATGCGGCGCGCGATACCTTGATCGCCGAGCACACGCCGATAGATTATTTGGACTTTGCTTCACCCGTCGCCGGGCTGGGCAGCAAGATGGGTATCGACGCGACCAACAAGTGGCCGGGTGAAACGCAGCGCGAATGGGGGCGGACGATCGTCATGGATGCCGATGTGAAGCAGCGTGTCGATGACCTTTGGCAACAGCTGGGATTGTGAGGAATAACCATGGCTGATTTTGATCAGAACGGCAACATCATTCGTGACGGCAATGATCTCGACGGCCCGCGCGCCTGGTGTCACATCATGTACGCGCTGCATGGGCTCTCGGCGCTCTCGGGGATCATGACCTCGGCCTCGATCGTCGGCGCCTTTGTCTTCGGCTGGCCGTCGATCATCGCCGTGATCATCAATTATGTGACGCGCAGCAACGTGAACGATACCTGGCTCGAATCGCACTGGCGCTGGCAGCTGCGTACTTTCTGGTATGCCGCCTTATGGCTGCTGGTCGCCGGCCTGCTGGCAGTGACCCTGATCGGTATTCCCGCCGCGATTCTGGTGATCGTCGTCACCGGCATCTGGGTGTTGTACCGGGTGATTCGCGGCTGGCTGGTGTTGCTCGATGCCAAGCCGATGCCCTTGCCGCCGGCCTGATAATTCTTCGCTTGTGCCGCCGTCCCGCCAGCACCGACTTTTGCGCCCGGTGTTTTTCCTGCCTGACAAACCCGGGCAGAACACGGTGCCGGACTCAGGCGTGGAATTCGGGTCTTTTGAGCGCCTCGATCTCTTCGTTGGTTGATCTGCGCCCGAGGTTGATGTTGCGCTCCGGGAAGCGGCCGAAGCGCTCAAACACTGCATGGTGGCGCACTGCATCATCGTAAGCGTCATCGAAGATTTCATGCTGCGCTTCGCGGCGTAAGCCGGCAAAGAGGGCAACCGACCTTTCCTGGTCGATGAGTGACTCGCTGTGCTTGAAAGGCAGGAAGGCGAACCAGCGCCGGATCGGTGGCAGGTTTTTGTCGCGCCCCGCAGCGATCAGTTGCGTTGATATTTCCAACGCCTTCGTATCGCCGGCAAAAGCTCGTGCGGTATTGCGAAAGATGTGGCGGGGAAACTGGTCAAGCAACAATATGTGCGCCAGTGTTCTCTCGGTTCCCTCGGTTCCCTCGGCCGTTGCGCTCCATTCTGTCAATTCTTCCGCTAACGCCGCTTCCACGTGTTCGCCGAAGCGGGCGCGAATTTCCGCGTCGAAGCCTTCATCTTTTCTGAACCACGCATGCCGGTAGTGGTTGTGATGACTATGTTCTGCCGGCAGGAACCAGAAATCGAGAATGGCCCGCGCGGCGGCGGGCAAGGGGGTGTTGCTTGCCCCCGCGTTACCGATCAAACGCAGTGACCGCTAGTCTTGACCTTGCAGCCGACGGTGGATTCGAATGCCACGACGGAACTCTGCGGGGCTGCTGCGGGTTGCGCTATGCCCATGCGCAGCGTGTGGTACGTTTCTTCATCGATGATTGCCGTTGAGCCAACGCTGGTAGCGGGGGCTTTTGTCCCATCGAAGCGGTGTGCGTGGAATGTTTCTTCGTCGACCAGCTTGACATCAAGGATGGCTTGGGCGGGGACATTGGTGCGGGCGGCCGGCGTGCTGTATTTGGCGGCACCGTACCACTGGTCGTAAAAGTTTTCTTCGCCGAGGGGTGTCGCGGTGGCGGCGATCGTGGTTGAGGCAACAATGGCGAGGCTGATGGCAGTGAGGGTCTTATTCATGGCTGGATATCTCCGAGAGGTTTAAACTGGAAGATAAGATAACGCTAATATTAGAAAACTCTAATATTACTTTTTAATGGGGGCATGAGTCGCGCTCCTGCTTTTGGGCTTCTGGTGAGTAAGACATTGCCCGCGGCCAGTGGCGAAGGGCGACAGATAGCGCCACCAGAGCCAACCGATCAGCGGCAGGCTCGCCATCAGCGCGTAATCGATAAAAGTCGGCGCTGGCAGGACGCCGTTCCACCAATCGACAGCACGGCGGATGCCTTCGATGCCGAGCACCATGCCGGCAAAAGCGAGCAGCAGGGTCAGGAATCGCCCTGCCATAACCATTCCAGCAAAGCATCGAAGGCGGGCTGTGCCTCGCCGGCCCTGGGGTGATTGACCATGAATACCACCAGATGGCGCTGGCCCTGGCGGTCGAGCAGGTAGCCGGCGATGCCACGTACGCCTTCGAGCGAGCCGGTTTTCAGGTGGGCCTGGCCGGCGATGCCGTTACCCTTAAATTTTTTCTTGACGGTGCCGTCGATGGCGGCGATCGGCAGCGAGGCGAGGTATTCGGGCATGACGGGGCTGGCCCAGCCGGTGGCGAGCAAGCGGGCGAGGTTGGCCGCGCTGATGCGCGCCCGGCGCGAGAGGCCGGCACCGTTGTCGATGACGAGTTCGGGGAAGTTCAGTGATTTCTGGGTCAGCCATTGACTGATGGCGGCTTCTGCGGCTGCCGTCTCGCCGGCGCCGACTTTTATGGCCCCCCGCGCTCGCAACCCCGGCTCGCTACCCCCCGCAGGGGCGGCGGCTTGGGACGGCCCGGCACCGAGCGTTAGAAACACCTGGCGCGCCATGACATTGTTGGAATACTTGTTGATGTCGCGGACGAGCTCGCCCAGCGTCGGTGATTCGCTGCTGGCGAGCGCTGTTGCCTGTGCCGGCGCGATATCGGTTTTGACCTGACCGGCAAATTGGCCGCCCAGCTCACGCCAGAGGCGGGTGAATACGCCATGCAGCAGCGTCGTATTCGACAGGCCTGCCAGATGCCAGCGTTTTTCGCCGCAACTGCGGGGGAACGGGCCGGAGAGAATGACTTGCGTCGGCGTCAGCTTCGCCTCCAGCCTTTCGCGCCAGTCACCGCACTGTGCGGCATCGCTGGCTTGCAGCCGGTTGACGATCTCGAAGCCGGCGGGCAACGGCTCGCCCAGCACCTTGACCGCAGCGCCGCCTTTCTCGTCCGGCCAGAGCGTTAGATGCAGGGTGGCGAAGTTGAAGAGCAGGGCGTCAGGGCCGACGTTGTAGGGGCGCAGCGGCTTGCCGTCGAAAGCTGTCGGATCGTGTCCGACAGGGGCGAAGGCACTGCCGTCGAGGATCAGGTCGCCGCGAATCTCGCGCAGGCCGCGCCCGCGCAATTCGCGTAGCAGCAACCAGAGGCGGTCATAGGTGAATTTCGGATCGCCACTGCCGCGCAAGTAAAGATCGCCGGCGAGCACACCGTTGTCGATTGGGTTGGCAGCCAATGCCTCGGTGCGCCAGGTATAGGCCGGGCCGAGGATTTCGAGCGCCGCCAGCGTTGTCAGTAATTTCATCAGCGATGCGGGGTTCATCGGTACATCGCCTTGGTGGTATAGCGCCGGCTTCCCAATACCTAGCGGTTGAGTGACGATTGCTACCGCTTGAATAGGTATACCAGCCGATTTGAGGGAATGTAAAACGGAGGCCGGCAGGTGCCCCAATTCTGGCGCCGCATGTGCTGGCAAGTAGCAAAGCGCGGCTAACAGAAATACCAGCAGGTATGCCATCAGATAACGATGTAACGTCGTGAAGTTTCAAAACGCTCGAGCGCCCGGCGGGCTTCTTCACACTCGATACTGGCAAGGATCACCACCCAACGGCGTTGTTCGCGAGTGGTCAGTTCGCCAAAGTGCAATGTCTCACCCGCGCCGTCATGCCCCACGCCAGTAATGACGCCGGCGTGATCGACCGAAATGCTGACCGGATCGAGGCGCAAATGGGGTTCCGGGTCGGCGAGCGAGGCGAGCAGGATATCAAGCAGGCGCTCGGGTTGCAGCGCATCGGCCGTGGCACGCAGTTGTGTGCGCAAGGTCTCGAGCCGGCGCGTATGCATTTCCGGGTTGCGGCCACTGCGCACGCAGGCATGGGCCATGGCATGATCACGGTGCAGTTCGTCCCTCTCCAAGCGGACTTCGGCAACGTGGGCGGCAAAGCCCTTGAGCAAGCCGTCGTAAAGCAAATTGCTCAGGCGCCGCCGCGCCGCTGCCAAATCGGGGCTGGGCTCGGCGAGCGTGTGATCGCTAAAGTACAAGGTCTTCTGCGGCACATCCTTGCGTACAATTTCACCGGCCAGCTCGGCGCCAAAACCGGACTTTTCACGGTGGCGCATGCCGAGCAACGCGCAGCACTGGCCGGTGGTCAGGGACAGCTCCAGCAGATGATCGCGTACGCACTGGCTTCTGGCGAGCATCTCCTCGATTTGGTCGGCGCTGCCGAACAGCGCATGTACCATCGGGTCGGCGGCGAAGGCGGCACGGCTGATTTCGAATGGGCCGGGAATTCGTGCGGCAATATCGTCACAGTACGTCATGGCGCGCCGTACTACCGGCAACAGCTTCCGCTCGTAGCCGACGACCTGCCGGATCATCGGATCAACCGTGACGACGGCACGCTCGATCAGTGCCTGCGTGGCAGCGTCGATCGGCGGTGGCGGCTTGAACCAGTCGAAGAGTCCCATGGTAATTGCAATTATGGCCGTAAAAAAAGCTTCCTGCCTACTTGAAAACCCTACACTTGACCTCTATTATTAGCACTCGTCAGTGAGGAGTGCTAACAGCGCCTCGCGACAAGTTCCCATAAGCCAAAACGCCACCTGCGGGTGAGTTCAGTCCAGAAGGAGAAAACTTCATGAAAATCCGTCCCTTGCATGATCGCGTGATCGTCAAGCGTGTTGAAGCCGAGCGCACCACCGCCTCCGGCATCGTTATTCCTGATTCCGCCGGCGAGAAGCCCGATCAGGGCGAAGTCGTTTCCGTCGGTACCGGCAAAGTCATGGATGACGGCAAAGTGCGTCCGATGGCCGTCAAGGCCGGCGATCGCGTGCTCTTTGGCAAGTATTCCGGCCAGACCGTCAAGGTTGATGGCGAGGAACTGCTGGTGATGCGCGAAGAAGACATCATGGGCGTAGTTGAAGCCTGATCTGTCTTAATTAACCGAATTTACTGGAGAGATAAACAATGGCTGCTAAAGAAGTCCAATTTGGTGATTCCGCGCGTCAGCGCATGGTGCGTGGCGTCAATGTGCTCGCTGACGCTGTCAAGGTAACCCTCGGCCCCAAGGGTCGTAATGTCGTGCTCGAGAGATCCTTCGGCGCCCCGACCGTGACCAAGGACGGTGTTTCCGTCGCCAAGGAAATCGAACTGAAGGACAAGTTCGAAAATATGGGCGCGCAGATGGTCAAGGAAGTCGCTTCCAAGACCTCCGATATCGCCGGTGACGGCACCACCACCGCCACCGTGCTGGCCCAGTCGATCATCCGCGAAGGCATGAAGTACGTCGCCGCCGGCATGAACCCGATGGACCTGAAGCGCGGCATCGACAAGGCCGTGACCGCCATCATCGAAGAGCTGAAGAAGATCTCCAAGCCCTGCACGACGTCGAAGGAAATCGCCCAGGTCGGCTCCATTTCGGCCAACTCCGACGCCGATATCGGCGAGATCATCGCCCAGGCGATGGACAAGGTCGGCAAGGAAGGCGTCATCACCGTCGAAGACGGCAAGTCGCTGCAGAATGAGCTGGAAGTCGTCGAAGGCATGCAGTTCGACCGCGGCTACCTGTCGCCCTACTTCATCAACAACCCCGACAAGCAGATCGCCATTCTGGACAACCCCTTTGTCCTGCTGCACGACAAGAAGATCAGCAACATTCGTGATCTGCTGCCCGTGCTCGAGCAAGTCGCCAAGGCTGGCCGTCCGCTCTTGATCATCGCCGAAGACGTCGATGGCGAAGCGCTGGCGACCCTGGTGGTCAACAACCTGCGTGGCATCCTCAAGACTGTTGCCGTCAAGGCTCCGGGCTTCGGCGATCGTCGCAAAGCCATGCTGGAAGACATCGCCATCCTGACGGGCGGCACGGTGATCGCCGAGGAAGTCGGCCTGACGCTGGAAAAAGCCACGCTGAAGGATCTCGGTCAGGCCAAGCGCGTCGAAGTGTCGAAGGAAAACACCACGCTGATCGACGGCGCCGGTTCCGAGGATGCCATCAAGGGTCGCGTTACCCAAGTGCGTGCCCAGATCGAAGAGGCTTCCAGCGATTACGACAAAGAGAAGCTGCAAGAGCGCGTGGCCAAGCTGGCCGGCGGTGTTGCGCTGATCAAGGTCGGTGCTGCTACCGAAGTCGAAATGAAGGAAAAGAAGGCCCGCGTCGAAGACGCGCTGCACGCCACCCGTGCTGCCGTTGAAGAAGGTATTGTTCCCGGCGGCGGCGTGGCTTTCCTGCGTGCTCGCGCCAACGTCTCGGTCAAGGGCAGCAACCACGACCAGGACGCCGGCATCAAGATCGTGCTGCGCGCCATCGAGCAACCGATGCGCGAGATCGTCGCCAACGCCGGCGACGAGCCGAGCGTGGTGGTGAACAAGGTGCTCGAAGGCAAGGGCAACTTTGGCTACAACGCCGCCACCGGCGAGTACGGTGATCTGGTGGCGATGGGTGTGCTGGATCCCACCAAGGTCGCGCGCATTGCGCTGCTCAACGCCTCGTCCGTCGCCGGCCTGATGCTCACCACCGATTGCATGGTGGCCGAGCTGGTCGAAGACAAGCCGGCCGGCAGCGCCGGCATGGGCGCCGGGATGGGTGGTATGGGCGGTATGGGCGGCATGGACATGATGTAATCGCCTAGCGATTACATCATGTCAGGCTAGGAACGGGAGGAAACCCAGGTTTCCTCCCGTTACCCGCCTTCCTTTAGGCAGCGCCCCGCGCGGGAAACCGTGCGGGGCGTTTGCTTTTTGGGTGCCGGGAAAAGTCGGCGCTGGCGGGATGGCGTGGCGAAGCAATCGGCAGGATGCCGAAAGGCGCGTGGTAGACTCGAAAATGAAAAAAGGCGGCAGGGGGTGGCGCTGCATGAAACTTCCTGAGCGTCCGCCCCCTGAGGCGATATGGTCGCGACTGATCAGTCTGAACCGTAGCGCCTCCTATGACCGAAAAGGAGAACAGCGCTTTGCAATTTACCGGCCTGTGCTTACTGCCAACTTACACCATGGTCTCCGTTATCTCCTGAATCATGCGCATCCTCCTTGCCGAAGATGACCCCATGATCGCCGATGGCTTGGTGCGCGCGCTGCGCAAATCCAGCTATGCCGTTGATCATGTGAATAATGGTGCCGATGCGGATACCGCTTTGGCCTCACAGCCTTTTGATCTGCTGATTCTCGATCTCGGCCTGCCCAAGCTGCCAGGCATCGAAGTGCTCAAACGCTTGCGTGCGCGCAAAAACGCTTTGCCGGTCTTGATTCTGACAGCGCAGGATGGACTCGAAGATCGAGTGCGTGGCCTGGATGCCGGCGCTGACGATTACCTGACCAAGCCGTTTGCCCTGCCGGAACTCGAGGCACGCGTGCGTGCGCTGACCCGGCGCGGCAGTGCGCAGTCAAATCTGATCGAGTTCGGCTGCCTCAGCTACGATCAGGGCGAGCGCGTGGCGCGCTGCAACGGGCATCTCCTCGATCTTTCGGCACGCGAGCTCGCCCTGCTGGAAATTTTGCTGCTGCGCGTCGGCCGACTGGTGAGCAAGGATCAACTTGTCGATCACCTGTGTGGCTGGGGCGAGGAAGTGAGTACCAACGCCATCGAGGTGTATATCCACCGCCTGCGCAAGAAATTGGAACCGGAAGGTATTCGCATCGCCACAGTGCGCGGGTTAGGTTACTGCCTCGACAAGCCGCGCGGAGATGTCGTTGCAGGCACCTAGGAAAACCAAACGCCCCTCGATTTTTAGCGATCTCAATCCGACGCTCAATTCCCTGTTCGGGGAAATTCTCGATTGGATGCTGGCACCGCTGCTGCTGCTTTGGCCGATCTCGATTGTCGCGACGCACCATATCGCCGATGACATCGCCAACCAGCCCTACGATCAGGTGTTGTCCGACAGTGTTGTCACCATCGCCAGGCAACTGAAGATTACGCTGGAGGGGGTGACCGTCCACCTGCCGGCAAACACGCATGCGGTGCTGGACAATAACGACGATCTGGACCGGCGCTTCCATCAGGTCGCGCTTGCCGGCGGCGACTTCATTGCGGGTGATGCGGAAATTCCGTCGTTGCTGGCCGGTGAGCCGCATCGACTGGGCGAAGTTCTGTTTCGCGATGACTGGGTGATGGGTGAGCGGGTACGTATCGCCTATTGGTTGATGCCGTCACTGGGGGATGCACGCCCCGTACTGGTGCAGGTAGCCGAAACGCGCAAACAGCGTCAGGCACTTTCTTCGCGCATCATTTCCGGCGTTCTGCTGCCGCAATTCGCCATCATCCCCTTGGCGGTGATCCTGGTCTGGATCGGCCTGACACGAGGACTGGTGCCGCTCACACGTCTGCAGTCGCGTATTCGCGAGCGGCGGACCGACGACTTGTCGCCCATTGAGTTACGTAACCTTCCTGAAGAATTGCGACCGATGATCGCGGCCTTCAACGACATGATGGTGCGCCTGCAGGACAACCTCGATGCCCAGCAGCGTTTCATCGCCGCAGCGGCCCATCAGTTAAAAACACCGTTGACCGGCTTGAAGACGCAAACCGAGCTGGCACTGCAGGAAACCGATTGCGTGCAATTGCACGATTATTTGCAGCGTATTGCCGGCGGCGTCGATCGAGCTGCCCATCTCACCAACCAGTTGTTGCAACTGGCGCGGGCCGAGGCCAGCCATGAGCAGCCGCCCGCACTGGAGTTGGTCGATCTCGATGCACTGGCGCGCGAAGTGCTGATCCATTGCGTGCCACGCGCGCTGGCGCGCAACATCGACATCGGATTCGAGGCAGCGGAAGAAAAAATGATTATTTTTGGGGTGCCTTTGCTGCTGCGCGAGATGATCGACAACCTGGTCGATAACGCCATCAAATACACCCCTGCCGGCGGTCGTGTCACCGTCCGGTTACGTGCTGCATCCGACTGGATGCTGGAGGTGGAAGACACCGGAATCGGCATCGCCAAAGAGGACCGCTTACGGGTCTTCGAACGCTTCTATCGCACTCTGGGTACGGATGCCGAGGGAAGTGGCCTCGGCCTGGCCATCGTGCGCGAGATTGCCGAACTGCATCGAGCCAGTATCGTGGTCCTCGAAAATCCTGAGGGGCGCGGTACCGTAGTGCGCCTGACCTTTAACAATGCCAAAGAAATAATTACGGCCAAGCTACCCGCATAAATATTGCGCTGCATCAATTGCTTATTGGTGCTTGTAAGTTTTTTGTAAGGTAAAAGGTAAAAGATCTCGCCGACCCGCAACAGAAATCGCATAGACGATCAGGGTCAGGCAGATGCCGTTTCCCTTTACCGGGACACGGATAAACGAAGTCCATTACATCGAGGAGGCGGGTCCATGCAACTCACCGAGAAACACAAGCAGTACTGGAACATCAACCTGAAGATGAGCAGTTTCCTGCTGGTCTTATGGTTTGTGGCCACGTTCGTCATGGGCTGGTTTGCCCGAGAACTCAACGAGATCAACTTCATTGGCCCCTTGGGCTTCTACATGTCGGCGCAGGGCTCGTTGATCATCTATGTTGCGATCATCTGGTATTACGCCCACTACATGAATAACCTGGACAAAGAGTATGGCGTCCACGAAGGGGAGCTCGACTAATGGCTGCCGTACAAACCCAATCCCAATTTACCGCCAACCTGAAGCGCTACTATAGCTTCTACACCGGCGGCTTCGTTGCCTTCGTCATTCTCGTCGGCATCCTCGAACAGATGGGCGTGCCGAACAAAATCCTCGGCTACATCTTCCTGTTCGCCACCATCGGGCTGTATGCCGGCATCGGCTTCATGTCTAAAACGTCCGACGTCGGCGAATACTACGTCGCCGGACGGCGCGTGCCTGCCCTGTTCAACGGCATGGCGACCGGCGCCGACTGGATGTCGGCCGCTAGCTTCATCGGTATGGCCGGCACCCTGTATCTGTCCGGCTACGACGGCCTAGCCTTCGTGCTGGGCTGGACCGGCGGCTACTGTCTGGTGGCCATCCTGCTGGCACCCTACCTGCGCAAGTTCGGTCAATTCACGATTCCGGACTTCCTCGGCGCACGCTTCGGCGGCCACCTGCCGCGCTTTATCGGCGTGGTTGCGGCCATCGTCTGTTCCTTCACCTACGTGATCGCGCAGATCTACGGCGTCGGCATCATCACCAGCCGCTTCACGGGTCTGGAATTCCAGGTCGGCGTGTTCGTTGGTCTGGCCGGCATCCTGGTGTGTTCCTTCCTCGGCGGCATGAAGGCGGTGACCTGGACGCAGGTGGCGCAGTACATCATCCTGATCGTGGCCTACATGATCCCGGTGGTCTGGCTGTCGGTGAAGCATACCGGCGTACCGATCCCGCAGATCACTGCCTACACGACGGCCCTGCCCAAGATCACAGCGCTGGAAAAGGAGTTCAACGACAAGGCCACGCCCAAGGGCGCGGCGGAAGAGTCGGTGCGCGCCATCTTCCGTGAGCGTTCTGCTGCTGCAACCACCAAACTGGCGGAGCTGGAAAAAGACGGCGCCACCTTCCTCGCTGCCGAGAAGCAGAAGCTGGTAGACAAGGCCGCAGCACTCAAGGCCGAAGCGGCTCCGGATGCGAAAGCGGTGGAAGCGGCCGAGAAAGCGGTCAAGGACTTCCCGGCTGACGCGGCGGCTGCCAAAAAGGCTTGGACGACGGAGAAGGGCGTCAGCGCCCGCGCCGCACCGGTCAAAGCGCACTCGGAAGCATTCTCCGTAGGTGGCAAGACGCCGGAGGAGATCGAGAAGAACCGTGGCATCGCGAAGAAGAACTTCCTCGCCCTGATCGCGTGTCTGATGATCGGTACCGCCGCCTTGCCGCACATCCTGATGCGCTACTACACCACGCCTTCGGTGCATGAGGCGCGCGTTTCGGTGTTCTGGGGGTTGTTCTTCATCTTCCTGCTCTACTTCACCGCGCCGGCGCTGGCCATCCTGGCCAAGTTCGAGGTGTATAGCAACCTGGTGGGAACCAGCTTCGCCTCGCTCCCTGCCTGGGTCAGTAACTGGGCCACGGTCGACAAGACGCTGATGAACATTGCCGACATCAACAAGGACGGCATCGTGCAGCTGGCGGAGATCGTCATCGGCGGCGACCTGATCGTGCTGGCAACCCCGGAAATCGCGGGTCTGCCCTACGTGATCTCGGGTCTGGTGGCGGCTGGCGGTCTTGCGGCGGCGCTCTCCACCGCTGACGGCTTGCTGCTGACCATCGCCAACGCCATGTCGCACGACCTGTACTACAAGATGATCGACCCGAACGCTTCGACGGTGCGCCGTCTGGCGGTGTCCAAGGGCCTGCTGCTCGTGGTGGCCTTGTGTGCCGCTTACGTCACCAGCCTGAAGCCGGGCGACATCCTGTTCCTCGTCGGTGCGGCCTTCTCGCTGGCAGCCTCGGGCTTCTTCCCGGCGCTGGTCTGCGGGGTGTTCTGGAAACGTGCCAATTATTTTGGTGCGGTGCTGGGCATGACGCTGGGTCTGGGTATCTGTGCTTACTACATGTACATGACCTATCCGTTCTTCGGCGTCAATGCACCGAAGTGGTGGGACATCAACCCGATCTCCGCTGGCACCTTCGGCATTCCTGCCGGCTTCCTTGGCATCATCATCGGCAGCCTGCTCACCAAGGCGCCGAACAAGGAGATCCAGGACATGGTTGACCATGTGCGGTACCCGAGCCTGGACGGCACGATGTCCGCCGGTAGCGCGGCTCACTAAAAGCTACTGGAGAAGAAGAAGGGGCGCGGGAATATTCCCGCGCCCTCATCTGAACCGGCCCTGGGCAACCACGGGCCGGTTTTTTTTGCCGCCTTGCCGTCTCGCCAGCGCCGACTTTTTATGCCGGCGGGCAGGTGCAGATTAAAAGGGAAGCTCCGGAATGAGGCTCACCAGATCGGCGCGCCCGGCGTCGTGCACCAGTTTCTTCGCACGCTTGGGCTCGAACTTGACCAGGCGCTTGACGATGTCCTTCACATTATCGGGACGGTTGGCGTGATGGTAGGCCATGCCCAGCTGGTAGAAACCCTCGCCGCTCATGGGTTGCAACTCGACCACCTTTTCCAGTGCCGTCACCGCCCTATCGTGCTGGCCCAGACGCGCATGCGCCAGACCCATGCCGTACCAGGCCATGTCCTGTGTCGGCACCAGGCGCACTGCTTCGCCAAAGGCGGCAATTGCTTCTTGCGGCTTGCCCATGTGCTCGCGTACGTAGCCGAGGTTGAACCAGTTGGCGCCGTCGTCCGGCGTCAGGGCCAGCGCTGCCTCGAACCATTTTTCCGCGACCGCGAAATTCTTTTTCTTCGCCGCAATCGCCGCCAGATGGCGCGCCGACTGCACATCCTGTGGGTTGATGCGAAACGCCGTGCTGTAAGCCTCGAAGGCACTTTCTTCGCGGCCGAAGAAGTGTAGCAACCAACCGCGGGCATAATGCCGCCAGTGTTCGTAATTCATGAAATTGGACCACCTTATAATGGAGACAGAAACATACCATGAGCCATCCCGAACTGCTCGTCCTTGGCGTGCTGCGTGCGCTGGTCGAAGTGTCCATGCTGTTTCTGCTCGGCCAGGGCCTGCTGGCCCTGCTGGCCGGCCGCCGCCGCCACAACAACACGATGTACAAGCTGTTTGTGATTGTCACTGCCCCGGTGTTGAAAGCCATGCGCAAAATCACACCCCGGCAGATCATCGACAAGCATATCCCGTTCATTGCCTTCGCCGTGCTGTTCTGGCTCTGGATCGCGCTGGCGTATCTGAAGAAGCTCTATTGCGATGCGAACCTGCTGCAATGCTTTTGATGCCAAGAGCCGCTTCAGGCAGGCGTACTGCAGATATCGACCAGATCAAAAACTCGCAACAATCGTTCAACTTTGAAGTTGACGCCATCGCACTGCTGTTGCATAATGGCCGACTTGACGCGGGGTGGAGCAGTCTGGCAGCTCGTCGGGCTCATAACCCGAAGGTCGCAAGTTCAAATCTTGCCCCCGCAACCAAACAAAAAAGGGGCCTGCAAAAATGTGGGCCCCGTTAGTTTGATTTGTGCCCTACTGTGGCCAGGTAGCTCAGTTGGTAGAGCAGCGGACTGAAAATCCGCGTGTCGACGGTTCGATTCCGCCCCTGGCCACCACTGATTACAGACGGCTGCCCTAATCGGGTGGCCGTTTTTCTTTCTAACCCCGAAGACTGGCGAACGTGGCTATCCCTTGATGCTGATTGGCCTTGGGAGAAGGGGGTTCGGCTGGGAGTTCGGTGAGGTGCCTAGCTGGCAATAGTTGACTATATTACTATGTTAATGTAGCTTGTCTTCCTGGCTAGCAAATCACTGAAAGGAGCCCATCATGACCGAACTACTTACCATGCCCATCCCGTTCGCCTCGTCACTTGTCGTGCTCGCGATGGTTGCTGCATTCTTTTTCATTAAGTTTCTTGTCTTGGCTCTTTCTCTTGACCAAGAGGTGCATCAGCGTTTGAAGTCTCAGGGAAATTCGCCAATCCAAGCCAGCAAGTTGACCGGCGGATAGGCATCAAACCTATTACCGTCAGAACAACAAGGAAGTTAGATGCTCAAAGGTGAGATCGATGCCGCCCTGGTGGCACATATCAAATGGCTGGTTATCTTCAAGAACCATCTTTCCGGCGTCGAAAGAGATCAGCTAGACCCTGAGGTGGTAGGGGATGGCACCGTTTGCAGCTTTGGTCAGTGGTTTTACGCCAACAAAGAGTCGCTTCCGTTTCCCGATCAGTTCGAATATGTTCAATCACTGCACGCAATATTTCACATCACTGCCGCCGAGATGACAGCCGCTGTCAAAACTAACCAGAACCATAAAGAGATCAAGCGCCAGAAAGTTGATCTACAAAACCTCTCGAACCAGTTGATAGCTGCCCTGAGCGAGGTTAGGTCCAGCCTCATTCCTTCCGGACGGACGAAAGGTGATTGACACTCCAGATGCAAGGCTGGCGGCATAGGCTGCTTAAATAATCTCACCGAACGCTGCTGAACTTGTGGGGTAGATTCTGTGGGGTTCGGCCGGGAGTTCGGTGAGGTTGTACGACTGTGTCGAAACCATGCGGCTCCGAAAACAGGATTTAGAGCACCCCTGTTCCTGACTTCAGCTGTTGGCCTCGTCTGGCAAAGTACAGGTCATGCACCAGATGAAGAAACTTGGCCAGCAACTGCACACTGCCCTGACTTTAGAAATTCCTGTCGAACTGGCAGTGTTCGTCGTTACGAGCAGTAATCCGAAACGACTCCAGGAACTATTTCGTCAGGCATCTCATCTTTCAGTAACCGGAGGTTAATATGACGCGAATCATTGTCCTGTCGATTGTCCTGCTCGCGCTGTCGGGATGCGCGACGAACAAGCCTGGCCCGGTCGCGCTCGACAGCGACAGCAACAAGGTGATCTACTACCTCAGCGCGAGCACCTTGGGCCAAGACAGTCCGGGGAAGGTGGAATCCCGCTTGTTGAAGCGGGCCACGGCCCATTGTGTCGAAGGCGGGAAGGAAATGTCCGTCGAGGAACCAGGCGAACGCGCCCTGCTCGCCATGTCTTCGCACCCCGGGGTTTGCGTCGTCTTCTCCTGCAATTAGCCTTCCGCCCAGCATGGGCGCGATGCTGGAGGTGAAAGTCCTCTCGTAAGTTGGCAACAACGAACGAAGTGAAGCGCAACTGCATGAGGGTGACCGAGCACGGGGAGGAAGCGGCTCACGACAAGCTGCGTGAGATTGGGTTAGATTCGCACCAAGCCCCCTCGATTTGACGTCCCCTGTCGGCCAGTGAGCAGCAGTCTCGGGATGAGATTAGCAACGGCGGCATTGGCCAAGTTGTGTGAATCGGCCCGACGGCAGGTTACGAAGTGCTGCGGTCGCCCAGGTGGCCAGATTGCGGAAACCACGAGCGACCGGTTGTGGCCGGGTCGAGCCAAAGCGGAGTTCAACTCGGCCGCCGTAAACCTGCCATTCATACATCAAACCGACTCCAGCAGCGCGTATGGCCGCTCCCGCTGGCAAACCGGCCTGTGGACATCCAGTCCGATGGGGATATCTTTGGTGGTTTGAGATAATGACGTGGCCACCAACTAATTCAAGGCTCTGACCGGTTCTCCCGGTTGGGGCTTTGTCTTTTCCGGGACCCGTATGGAGATCTTCGGGCTCTCCGGATTGATACGGGGCTTGCTTGGGATACGACCGCAGGGCTGTCTCGGGTCCGTCTCTCGGAAGTTTGGGGGAGTTCGGCTGGGAGTTCGGTGAGGTGCCTAGCTGGCAATAGTTGACTATATTACTATGCCACTGTAGCTTGTCTTCCTGGCTAGCAAATCACTGAAAGGAGCCCATCATGACCGAACTACTTACCATGCCCATCCCGTTCGCCTCGTCACTTGTCGTGCTCGCGATGGTTGCTGCATTCTTTTTCATTAAGTTTCTTGTCTTGGCTCTTTCTCTTGACCAAGAGGTGTCTCAGCGGGTGAAGTCTCAGGGAAATTCGCCAATCCAAGCCAGCAAGTTGACCGGCGGATAGGCAGCAAATGAATCGGCGTGCGACTGACCATGACCCAAGCGGCAATGTCGTTCTTTCTTGACCCAGCCGGGGATCAGCATAGAGACTCTTCTCGCTAAACCTCAGGAAGGGCTGATGGCAGGGTAGTTCGGCTGGGGTTTGGTTAATTAACTTTACAAAGGTAACTCATGAAACTGCTATCAACAAGCCTGTTGGCCTTGGCGACGATACTCACACTTGGCGGCTGCGCCAGCATGCAGGCAGGCACCCCAAAAACGTCCATACTGCTAGATTTTGATCCGGCCAGCGTGGACCGCACCGTCATTATTGAAAACGTCACGGCTGACCATGACGGCATTTTGTACACCTCAGACCGTGTCACGGGCAACGTATTGCGCGTTGATCCCAAATCACCCAAAGCGGTTGTTGTAGGCAAAATCGAATCCCGCACTATCGACGGCAAAAAGGTTGACCCTTCACCGGGCGGCATCGCTTTTGACGCCAAAGGGGATTTGTATCTTGCTGCCGGCCCCTTCAGCGAGGTAGTGAGGATAAGGGCTGCAGATCTGAATCCGGCCAAGCCCGGTCTTGCTCAAGTCTTCGCCACCGGCGTACCCGGAGCCAACGGCATCACCTTTGACGGGCGCGGCACCCTGTATATTTCGGGTGGCGCAAGCGGTACTGTATATAGCGTTGGCCACAATGGTGGCGCAGCACAGGCTATCGCACAAATCGACAAAAACGTTCGAACACTACCAGATGGCAAGGCGCAGCAACCCATTGTAGCCAATGGACTGAAATTTGACGTGAAGGGTGTCCTGCACGTGGCAGATACATCCCGTGGTGCCATCTGGAAGCTTGTGATGGGCGCTGATGGGAAAGCTGGAAACCCCACTCTTCTTGCACAGAGTCCTTTGCTGGAAGGTGCAGATGACATGGCATTTCTTGGCAACGGAGATCTATGGGTCGCAGCCAACGAGTTGAACGCCATCGTTTCTGTAACACCTGCTGGCGAGGTCAAAACGATTATCAAAAACGGCAGCCAAGGGCCTCTAGAATTTCCCGCAGCACTCGTGGTTACAGGAAATAGTATTTTTGTAGCTAATTTTGACGTGCCACGCCGCCAAAACATTGACGCCAATGCCACCACCTCCAAAGATGGAGTTGGCGCTTCGATCGTGCAGATCACACCATAAATAAACCCGGCAATCCCCCGGCGTTGCCGGGGGACCCCTCAGGAAATCACGGCATCGAACATCGTGCCATTCCTTAAGGTGGCGGCGTAGGGGTAGGCGAAGGGACACCCGGACAGGCTGCATCTTGGGCTTGTCTGGGTGAATCTCTCACACGCGGTACCACTCACGCGTGTCACGCTCGTTGTTGACATTCCCGCTGAATGGCGTAGTTTGAAGCCAAGTCGGATCGGATAGTTTGATCTGGCCCGAGAGCAACAACACGACTGGAGGCAATATGGATGGAAGTCCGCCGCAGTACGAGATGATTGCGTAGTACCCAAACGGCGTTGCCGTATGCCTTGATCAATTTCTACAAGGCCAAAGATTTGAGGAGCCCATGTCTAGCCGATATGGGCTTCGTGCTTTCTGGATAACGTCACAGCATCGGGGAAACAGATTGCTTTGACTGCCCGCCGGCTAGCAGGGTCAGTTGTCAAAATAATCTATCAGACGGCTACCGGCGAGATATCCCCGGTTTTCCAGCGCTGGTTCGTGGCTATCGGAAAACCAGGAGAGGCGCTCAAGGTAATGTTCCTGCTCAATGGATTGCCCGAATAGAGGTTTGTTGTACCGGATAGAGTCAGACCGGACGACATTCGTTGGCCAGCGGTCTATTGCTCCTGCCGTCCAGCAGCAAGCCCTTCCAGGGCAGATCGATCCACACCAAGCCGCTGGAACTGTCCTCGAAGCGTGGCAGTCCCGAGTATGAGTGGTCGCGCTCGAGGCGGTAGTTATTGCCGTTCCAGCCGATAATGATGCGGTACGTTACGCGGTCACGGATTTCACGTTCGACCAGTACCCGGACGCCATGTTCGCAGTGATATGAACCGCTCGCAAGGCTGAATTCGAGCTGGCTGTTGTCGGGCGGCGTTGAGGGTTTTGGCAAGGTTCCACAGGCTGCCAGCATCAGGGAAAAAGCAATACATGCCGGAAGGGATGAAATGGTCATTCAGAAATACTCCGGGCGCAGGGATCTTGGCGATTCTAGCGCTGCGGCCAATGCAGACTCACATCTGAATGACTGCTCGCGGGGAATCTGGATGGGTGCTAAAGACTGACAAGAGACTCTCGATTTTCTGCGGTGGTCGTCGGCCAACTACCCTGAGCCGCCACTCTACTCTCCTGAAAGCAGTCGTTAATTGTGTCTAAGGAATCTGGGGCTATTCACTGAGATTGACTGTGGCTGCCACTTAGAGATACTGTACAAAGTATCGTTGAATTTCCTATCTTTTGAGGTGGGGCTACGTCAAACCTGAGCCGAAGATCATTTCTCGCTGCCATTGCAGGAGGTACGGCGGTTTTGTCCACCTCACTGGGGCGCGCCGTCGATGCGCTTAATGCCCCGGTGGCCGTTGCCGGCGAGATTGATTTGATTCTGCTCAACGGCAAGATCATTACCGTGAGTGCCGACGATGCAATCATCGAAGCGGTGGCGGTTCGGGGTGGCAAAATCGCCGCCGTGGGTACGACGCAAGAAATCCGCGCGCTGACTGGGGCGAACACGCGCGTCATTGACCTGGGCGGGAAATGTGTAACGCCCGGTCTGGTGGATTCTCACATCCACATCCTTTACTACGGCGAGCAATTCCGAGAAGGACTGCTGGACATTCGCTTTCCCAAGGCGCGCAGCAAGGAAGAACTATTGCGATTGGTCGAGATGCGCGGCAAAGAAACACCAAAGGGTGAGTGGATCACCGGTAATCAGGGCTTCACGATGGGTATCGACAATACGCTGACTCGTTTTGAGCTCGATGCGGTCGCTCCGCACCACCCGGTTTATCTTCGGCATTTTTCTGGTCAGTTCGCGGTGGTGAACACGCTCGCGTTGCAAGAGGCCGGCATCGATCGCAAAACTCCAGATCCCTACGGTGGCAAGATCGGGCGGGATGCGACCAGCGGTGAACCGAACGGCCTGCTGTTCCATTACCCGGCCGAAAATCTGGTTGGCCGCCGGGCGTATGGCATTCGCAGCGAAGCTGACCGCCTGACCGCGGTAAGGGAGGGGCAACGGCGGGCATTGGCCACCGGCTACACCAGCGCCCAGGATGTGATCGTTATGAGGCAAGAAGACATAGACACATACCGCAAGCTGGCGCGCGAAAGCGGTCTGAAAATGCGCCTCTACATCATGCAGTACTTGCACTCGGAGCAACAGGCATTGAAGCTGCTGCCGCAGGTACAGCGCTTCAAGGACGAATGGCTTACCTTCGGTGGCTGGAAGCTGGCGGTGGATGGCGGTCCCGGCGCAGGGACCAGCCTCATGTATGATCGTACCCTGCGCGCCGCCAACCGCTCCTACGTTTACCACGATCAGAGCACTCTCGACCGCATCGTCTTCCAGGCGCACAAGACCGGTTTGCAGGTGGCGTTTCATGCGACCGGCGACCGCGCGATCGACATGGCGATCAACGCGGTTGAGGCGGCGCTGAATGCCAGCCCGAGGGAGAATCACCGCCACCGCATCGAACATTTGCAGTTTCCGACCCGGCAAGCGCTGGAACGGATGAAACGGCTGGGGATGGTGGTCTCAACCTCGCCGCAGTGGATCAGATTCCATGCCGATGGATACCGTCAAATGACCAACGATGTCACGATGGAAGGATCCTTTCCGCTGAGAACCATGATGGAAATGGGCATTCCTATCGCTTTCGGCTGCGACGTGCCCGCCACCATCATGATCGAGCCGAAATGGGCACTACTCGGTGCAGTCACCCGCACCACGCGCAGCGGCTATACGCCAGCGCCGGAACAGCGCATCAGCATCCGCGATGCGCTGCGCATGCACACCCTCGGTTCAGCCTATGCCTCGTTTGAGGAGCACATCAAGGGCTCGATCGAACCGGGCAAGGTCGCCGATATGGTGGTTTGGTCGCACGATGTATACACTGCATCATCAGATGAACTGGCCGAGTTGAGGGCGCTTACCACCATCGTCGGTGGCAACATTGTTCACGAATGACTGAGTACGACCTGCGTAGCGCCAAAATGACAAAACATCAGGTGGGCACGTGGATGTTGCCAATGACGTAGGCCAACCTGCTTTTCCTTCGATGCAGTGAATGACCGCTTAGGAGGGGTACGGGGACCGGCAGTTTTTGACTGCGACTTGCCCGTGGTGTCGCTGACCTGACCGGCTCCTCCCGCTGCACAGCCGAAGTTCAGCTTGCTCCATTGCTGACATTCAATCCGCGTGCCGGTTCCCGCTAGGTCGAACGCGTGCTACAGACTGGGAAGAATCATTTAGGTTTCGTGGCTGTCCGAGTGCTACCGAACCAAAGCAGACCAATCCCAATCCTATTTTGCGGCAACGGACGCAACCACACTGTTTAGGTCCCTTCCAGCCGAGCCCATGACATCCGCGATAGTTCCACCGAACATCATGCCCAACAAACCGACATTCAGCTGCGACACATAGACCTGTCCAGCCTTGTCCTCATAGACCCCAATCCCCAAAGGCATGAATGCCGTAACCCCCCGATCCGTGTCATTGGCGAGAATCCTTGACGCGTAACGAGGATTGCATATCGTCACACTACCTACTCGCTCGAGCTTGCCGAAGGCGGCTGTACTCATTTGATAGTCATTGACGGTTAGCACACGCCAGTCTTGCTTAGCCTTGATAGCTTCGCTCAATACCGTAACCGTTTCGTCATAACTGCGACTACTCTTGTGCTTGACCAACATCATCGCAGGCATCGCAAACCAAACGATGAGACCCATCAGGGCCATCCCCACCAGTACCCACCCTACCGCCTGTAGCACGCTCTTTTTCATGATTGCCTCCTCCTTAGGAACGCCAACTGAACTCGCTGCCACGAAATAGCCATACCCCAATGTAGGCAATATTCTTATTTGCGGCAAGGAGGTGTTTGAGGCGTCTAGCCGACCCCTTTGCACAGTTTGAAAGTAGGCACTGTCGATTTTTGCGGCAGCCTTTCAGGTTGCTTTGCTTTTCTGGCCAGACGCCACCGTTTCGTCAATAAGCAATGATTATCTGACTATTTAATATGTCGATTGTTGTCTTGCTGGTAGTTACCTGAAAAGCAGTCGTAGCCGAGGCAACCAAAGAATCGTCACGAAAACGACGTATTACTTTAGTAATGAAGTTTACTTAAAGGGTTAGTCAAAAAGCATTGATTGTATTTATAGCTTATTGATATATATCATATTTAATCTAGTGTTATAACCGTTGCTTAACAGCAACGTCGTATGTTGCGATAACCAAAACCGATTTATCACAACTCAAACAGGAGGGACGCATTGTGAAAATACATTCATTTTTTATTACGACAATTTTGCTCACTTCAGGGAGCGCGATGGCCTCAGATAGTTCAAGCATTGCTGAGGGCATGCAGCTTTATAAGGACTACCAATGTGGTGAGTGTCATGGCGCAGATGCCAAGTCCAGCAAGACAGCAAATGTTCCGAAACTGGCTGGTATGAATGCACATGATTTGAGCGCCAAGACCATGAAGTTCCTCGCGAGCAGGACTCACGAAAGTGTAATGAAAGAGTGTGGTGAGACGCCCAATAACGTTCAGGTCAAGAAGATTTCCGAGTTCATTGCAGGCTTGCCGCGCTAAGCGTGTCTCAACCACTATTTACTGATCATCAATAGTGGAGAAAGGGAGCACGCTGCTTTCGAGTGGTGTGTTCCCTTGTATTGTGGCCCGCAAAGTCATCAGCTTGACATGGCAATCAAGCCGAACCAGCTACTAGCACATGCCAAACAAAGGTGGTCAACATGAACTGGACTCGTCTGCCTACTTTTATTTGCAGCATCCTTGCATATCCTGCTTTCGCAGCAGAGGAAGCGGATCAGCAACCTGCACTTGAGGCCGCCTCCACACCTCGCTATGTAAAGATGCCACCCGAACAGCCGGTCATTACGGCCCCACCAGCATCAGTGCCCACAGACGAGTTCGGACGCGAATTAAATTACTGTCTGTTACCGTGGGATTACCTTCCGGGCGAACAACAACCAGAAGAAGTGTTGGGCAAACCGCCCCACCCTTAAGTGGCTATCAGGCGATGCACTGATCGTTAGCCGAATCTTGGCAACACAATAAGCCTGAAGCACTCACTCGTTTTTCTGGGTTGAATGGCTCTTGGTGGCCGAGACTTGCCCGATGCCTACCCGCCACCCGATTTACAGCAGTTTATGGACTCAATCTATGCTGATATGCCAAGCAACGCAATCATGTAACTAGATTGACGGGAGGGCACATGAAGGATATGAAAAAAGGAGCCTTGATAGGTGGCTTGGTTGGCATTTTCGTACTGGTCGCCGCCTATGTGGTGTCACATGTTGATCCAGTGACTCCAGGCGCGAATGGCTCCACTGGCAAAACCACAGTGGCTCGGTAACTAAGTATCGGGGAGGGCTGGCGTCCCCCAACCCGAAACGGAATTCCCCCCCCCAGAAAAACCGACAAGTTCAGCAGCGGTTCGGCCAAGGTTCACCCCCTGCCATACCGGTTCGCCTGAAGTTCAGCCCATGGCATACGCAATGCGTTGATCCACCTCGACATACAGCCCCGGCGAAAGGCGTATGCTGCAGTTTGGTTCGGTAACTGGTTCGGTGAGACTCGTAGCAGACACCCCTGATAAGAAAAACTTGTTACCTTTCTTCGCTTATGGTAAGATGTTCAAAATCAGTAGGTTGGACTTAAAATCCGCGTGTCATCGGTTCGATTCCGCCCCTGGCCACCAACAAAATCAAGTGGCTAGCCAATCCTTCGGGGTTGGCTTTCTGCTTTTTGGTTTGCATGTAACCCCCTTGTATCCGGATTTCATCAATCCGTGCCCGCAGCGCCACCCTCCAGAGGTATTCAAGATGCACACTGCCCCAATAAACGATGCACCCATCCTTGAATACTTGAGGCGGCACGGCCAACACCTCGATTCCGAGATTGCCACCGCGACAGGTATCTCGCTGCAAAAGGTACGTACGTCCCTGGCAGATCTGAAGTCGCGGGGTGAAATCTCCCAGTGCAGCGTCACCCGCTTCAGCGACGGCAAGCCATTTGAGGGGTTTCTCTGCCGCGTCGCCGGTTCAATCCCTCCCAGTGCGCCTGGCAGAAAGCCGGGAGCTAAGCCTGCTACAAAAGACTGACCCTTTACTTCGCCGAGAATTGCCATGACCACAGCCTATTGCTATCACTGCGGAAGACACCACCCCATCGAGGAAATGCGCCAGCTGGTAACCAAGACCGGCAAACGCTGGCGCTGTATCAAGAGCATCGAAGCCACCAAGGCCGGGCGCGAGACCCGTGACGCCTTTGGCAAGCGTGTTACTGCCGACAATAAATCCCAGTGCCAGAGCAAGGCTAGGATCACCCTGAACGCAGGGCAGCAAACGCCAGGGTGACAAGAAGCTTTCCCGGCACAGATCCCGTACATTAGGGATGACCGCTCCCACAATGTTTATTCAATTCGGCCTGTACGGCGATCAAAGGTGACCTCTTGGCCAAACCCAATTACCAATTCGAGAAACGTCAGAAAGAGCTAGCGAAAAAGAATAAAAAGGAAGAAAAACGCCGGCAGAAAGCTGTAGGCAATAGCGCCGCCGATGACAGTACAAAGGATTCTGTGGAATTGACCGAAGCTAGGCCTTCCAGTACCAGCGACATGGACCAGGTTCTTCAGGACAGTGAGACCCTGAGTGCGTAACCATGGCCCCTTTACCGAAATGCCCGAAATGCAGTTCTGAGTACACCTACGAAGACGGTAGCATTTACGTTTGCCCCGAGTGTGCCCACGAGTGGTCTAAAGACGCCACGGCTGAAGCTGCAGTCGATCAGCGCATTGTCCGTGACGCAGTCGGGAATGTCCTTCGGGATGGCGATACCGTCACGGTCATCAAAGACCTCAAGGTCAAGGGTTCCTCGTCAGTGGTCAAGGTTGGAACGAAGGTGAAGAGCATCCGACTCGTAGAGGGCGACCATGACATCGACTGCAAGATTGATGGGATTGGTGCCATGGCGCTGAAGTCGGAATTCGTGAAGAAGGTGTAGGGTTTCACTGGCGGGAGAATCGTATGGCCAAAGGTTACTGGATCGGGCGGGTCGATGTCACAGAACCGGACGCATACAAGAACTATGTCGCCGCCAATGCTAAGCCATTCAGAAAATATGGTGCGCGTTTTCTGGTCCGGGCAGGCCAGTTTCAAAATCCCGAAGGTACAAGCCGCAGCCGCAATGTAGTGATCGAGTTTCCCACCTATCAGGATGCGCTCGATTGCTGGCAATCACCCGAATATCAGGTCGCCATGCAGCACCGGTTGTCGGCTGCAACCATTGATCTGGTCATCGTGGCAGGTTATGAGGGGCCGCAACCTTAGCTTGAATAGGTGGACCGATCTGTTCAGTCGTCCTTTTCCCTGCGATTGCGACGTTCCTCGCTGTGAGGTTTTGAAACCCTTTCGGCCGATCTGGAGAATCCAGGCTGAACGGCCTCATTTCTGCCGCGCTGGACAACCTGAATCGGACTTGCCTTGGCTCCGGCGAGATTAGGGTGGTCGACCTGGCTATGCCTGTACCGGCCATCATCCCTATTCGTAGCATCCCGGTTTCCTTTGTGTCCATTCCAACCATAGTGACGGGGGCTATCTGAATAGATGACGCGAGGCGGTGTCACGACGACCCTGGGTACAACTACTGTCCTTCTTTCCACATAAGTCGGTACGGTCGAGTAGTACTGAGCCGAATAGGCCGGGGCTGGGGGGTAAATGGGCGTGGCACCGTATGCTGGAACGTAGGACTCATGATAGCTTTCATGAACATACGTTGGGTGGCAAGCTGCAAGGCCGGTCAAGGTTGCAACGCTGAGTATTGAAACCTTCAAAAGTCTGATAAGGGATGACATCACATGCTCCAAGCGTTATTCGTTCAAGTAATAACGCTGGAGCCCCGGGACAGGTGACACCGGAGTTGTAACGGGCTGTAACGTCGAGGGTTACTGTAAATATGGATTATCAGTATTTCCTTATGCACATATCGAAAATTGTGATGTAATGTAATTTTTGTCGCCTAGGTTCGCTGCTGGTCAGGCTGGGTGCATCAACCCGGTTCGTCTGGCAGTGAGAACACCAGAAATACTTAGCAATGGGGAGCTAAAAATGATGAACAAGGTAATGGTTGCAGCAGGTGTCGCGGCATTTTGTCTTTCGTGTAACGCAACCGCGCAGGGCCAGGGGGCGGGGCAGACGGTCGACCCGCTTGCGGAAATGAAGGAGGTGGCTTTGGCGATGCCACCGAAAATGATTAAGGTCCTGAATGACGAGATTGAGAAGAGTGGCTTTGCCAACGCCATATCCGTTTGCCGCGAGAAGGCTCCCGCCATGGCAAAGGCAACCTCCGAAGCCAAGAACATGCAAATCCGTCGCGTCAGTCTCCGTAACCGCAGCCCGAAAGCTGTACCGGATGCCTGGGAACGCCAAGTGCTTGAGGATTTCGACAAGCGTGTCGAGGCTGGAGAAACTCCTGGCTCACTTGAAGTCAGCAAGGAATTTGTCGAGGAAGGCAAGCGTGTCGTGCGTTACATGAAGGCGGTGCCAACGCAGGCTGAATGCCTTGCCTGCCATGGTACGGACAAACACATGAACGATGAGGCACACGCCAAGATCAAGGAACTCTATCCTGATGACAAGGCCACAGGTTATCGTCCGGGACAGATTCGCGGCGCCATTACGATGAAGAAGTCAATCTGATTTACCTTGCCAGTGTTGAGGTAGTCGATTTCACTCGACAGTTACCAGAAGCGTAGCGCCAGCATGTACTGGTTGATTGAGTGACTAACCTTAATCAGGCGGCGCTTCGATGTCAGTTGCGATCGTAAGCGGAGGGCGTGACGCCGGCGTGCGCCAGGCTTTCCCGTAACAGTTTTATGTCATTTTTCGAGCAGGTTGTACTATTGTGCGGATGGTGCAGGAAGAATTCGACACGGTTAAGTAAGATGCGGAAGCGTGCTCCATGACCACTTTCGACTGTTGCACCCAGATGGTGGAGCAATGACTCGACCTCGCGCCAGTGAATGTTTGCGCTGACCGGGTCGGTAAAAATAGTGTGAAGCAGGTGTGCGTGCTTGTGGCTCATTGAAGCGGCCCCTGAAGAGAGGTTTGTGAACATGATAAGGCCTTTTCTTGGTTATCTTGTTCTACGCGGTTGCCTGACAATTGCAAATCGTTTCTAATTACGCGCCTACGTAACAGGAAGCCCCCTATCCCGTGCAGGTCTACGCCCTCGGCATCAACCACCATACCGCACCGCTCGATATTCGTGAGCAGGTAGCGTTCGACCCGGCGCAGCTGGTGCAGGCCTTGCACGACCTGTTGCGAGGCCGCCCGGTGCGCGAGGCAGCGATCCTGTCGACCTGTAACCGTACCGAATTGTATTGCGCCACCGAAGAGCCTGCCGCTGCCATCGACTGGTTGGCCGAATACCATGCCCTGTCGACGCGCCGTATCGATCCCTATCTTTACCAGCATCCGCAGCGCGATGCAGTGCGCCACATGTTTCGGGTCGCCTCCGGGCTCGATTCGATGGTCCTGGGCGAGCCGCAGATTCTCGGCCAGATGAAGCAGGCGGCGCGCCTGGCTGAAGAAGCCGGAACGCTTGGCACCTTGCTCAGCAAGTTATTCCAGCGCACTTTTTCCGTTGCGAAGGAAGTGCGTTCCACCACCGCGATTGGCGCCAATATTGTTTCCATGGCCGCCGCCGCTGTTCACCTTTCCGAGCGCATCTTCGAGCGTTTGTCGGATCAGAAGGTCTTGTTCATCGGGGCCGGCGAGATGATCGAGCTGTGTGCCGCCCACTTCGCCGGCGGTAAACCCAAGTTGCTGACCATCGCCAACCGCACGCCCGAACGCGCCCAGCCGATTGCCGAACGCTTTGGGGGCGACGTGATGCGCCTGGACGAGGTCAGTGAGCGGCTGGCCGAATATGACATAGTCGTGTCTTGCACCGCGAGTTCGCTGCCGATTATCGGGCTGGGCATGGTCGAACGTGCCCTGAAGACACGCCGCCACCGGCCGATGGTTATGGTGGATCTGGCCGTGCCGCGTGACATCGAGGCCGAGGTCGGCCAGCTCGATGATATCTTTCTGTACACGCTCGACGATCTGGGGCAGATCGTCGAATCCGGCCAGGAGTCGCGTCAGGCCGCCATCGTTGAGGCCGAGGAGATCATTACCCACCGGGTCGATGACTTCATTCACTGGCTGGAGTCGCGCGAGACAGTACCGACGATTCGCGCCCTGCGCGATAGTGCCGAGCGGGCGCGCCGGCATGAGTTGGAGCATGCGCTGAAACTGCTGCATCGCGGCGATGATCCGGCCCAGGTACTGGAGACCCTGTCGAAAGGGCTAACCAACAAGCTGCTGCATCCGCCAACGCAGGCCCTCAATCTGGCCGAGGGGGCAGAGCGTGGCGAGGTTGCGCAAGTCATCTCCCGCATCTGGCAACTCCACACCGAGAACTAGCGGTTGAAAAATAGTAT
>JAABQX010000014.1 GCA_011391215.1 Rhodocyclaceae bacterium | reverse complement strand
TGGACTGTCTGCTCGGATATTTCGCCGCTCACAAACAGGTCTGCCCCGGCCAGAATGGCCTGCTCGAAATAGCTCTGGGCACCGCCGCTGCACCAGGCCACTTTATAAACCCTGCGCTGCCCATCCCCCACCAGCATGGGTCTGCGACCAAGTTGCTGCTCGACTTGTGCCGCGATCTCCTCTGCAAAAGTCGGCACTGGCGGGACGGCGCTTACCTCGGCTGTCGCATTGAAAGGAACGCCAATGAAGCCGATGTCTTGTTCGGCGAAGCGCCCCGTCACCGACCAGCCCAGCTTCAGGGCCAGTTGTGCGTTGTTGCCGAATTCGGCATGGGCATCGAGCGGCAGATGATAGGCAAGCAGGTTGATGTCGTGCGCCAACAAGGTTTGCAGCCGATGCTTGCGGAAGCCTGTGACACGTCCATCCTCCCCCTTCCAGAACCAGCCGTGATGCACCAGAATCGCGTCTGCCCCGCGCTCGGCAGCGGCATCGATCAACGCTTGGCTGGCGGTCACACCGCAGACGACATGCTGTATCTCCGCACGCCCTTCCACTTGTAGCCCGTTTGGGCAATAATCACGAAAGCGCGCTGACGCCAGCATTTCATCCAGATAAGCAACCAATTCGTTACGCCGCATGTTCCCCCGCTCCTTCCTGATAAATACCCCATGAATCGATTGTGGCTCATTTTTGCCCAAGCCGTCACGATCAGCGTTGCCGCGCTGTTCGTCGTGCAGACACTCAAACCGGAATGGCTATCCACCCGGCTGATTGAAAAGAACACTGGCTCAGCAGTAGTGGCAATTCAGCAGGCTGTGCCAAACAGGGATACACGCAAGGTCGCCTCATACGCCGATGCGGCACAAGCAGCGTTGCCGGCCGTGGTGCATATCTTCACCAGCCAGGACGTCAAGCGCCACCCGTTCATCGACGACCCGGTATTTCGGCATTTCTTTGGCGACCGCTTTGGCGCCGATGCCCAGCGCCAATCCGGGCTGGGCAGTGGCGTTATCGTCTCCGCCGATGGTCTTGTTCTGACCAACAACCATGTCGTCGAGTCGGCCGATGAAATCGAGATCGCTTTTCATGATGGCCGCAAGACCAAGGCGAAGGTAGTCGGTGCCGACCCCGAGTCGGATCTCGCCGTACTGCGCATCACCAGCGACAAACCGCTCACCCCCATCACCTTTGCGCCGGCGGAATCACTGCGCATCGGCGACATCGTGCTCGCCATCGGCAACCCGTTCGGCGTTGGACAAACAGTCACCTCGGGCATAGTTTCGGCACTTGGGCGCACGCATCTGGGCATCAATACCTTCGAGAATTTCATCCAGACCGACGCCGCCATCAACCCCGGCAATTCGGGTGGGGCGCTGGTCGACAGCAATGGCAACCTGGTCGGTATCAACACAGCGATTTACTCGCAAAGTGGTGGTTCGATGGGTATCGGCTTCGCCATTCCCGTCTCTCTTGCCAGGAGCGTAATGGAGCAGATCATCAAGAGCGGTACAGTGACGCGCGGCTGGATCGGCGTCGAAGTGCAGGACATGACCGCTGAACTGGCCGAATCCTTCGGCGTCAAATCGACCCGTGGCGCCTTGATCGCCGGCGTAATGCGTGGCAGCCCCGCCGAGAAGGCCGGCATCAAGCCCGGCGATGTTTTGCTGACGGTCGGCAAGCGCCCGGTGGATGACGCACAAGTGATGCTTGAGTTAATCGCCGGACTGGCGCCGGGAGAGTCCGCGCATTTCGGCCTGAGCCGGGAGGGCAAACCGGTGGACGTGTCAGTCACCATCGGCAAGCGGCCGAAGCCGACGAAATAGGCTTCGGGTCAGTCCCGGTTGCGGTTCTGGGCCGACTCGGCCTCGGCACGATCGAGCTCGGCATCCATGGCGCTTTCGGCGAGTGTCTGGGTTGCCGGAGTTTCCTCACCTGAACTTTCCCGCTTGCCGATCAGACGTGCCAGCACGATACCCAGTTCGAAAAGCAAACACATCGGCAAGGCCAGCATGAACTGCGAAACCACGTCCGGCGGCGTGACCACGGCGGCAATGACGAAAGCGCCGACGATGACATAGGGGCGCGCCTCGGTGAGTTTGTCGATACTCACCACGCCGAACCTGACCAGCAGAATGACGATTATCGGCACCTCGAAGGTGATGCCGAAAGCGATGAACATGGTCATGACGAAGGACAGGTATTGCTCGATATCTGGCGCCGGCGTGATGCTCGCCGGGGCAAACTCGGCGATAAATTTGAATACAGTGTTGAACACAAAGAAATAACAGAAAGCGATGCCGGCGATAAACAACAGCGTGGTACCCACCACCAGCGGCAACGCAAATTTCTTCTCGTGCGCATACAGGCCCGGCGCGACGAAGGCCCAAGCCTGGTATAGCACCACCGGCAGGGCGCCAATGAAAGCCGCCAGCAGCGTCACCTTGATCGGCACCATGAACGGCGTAATGACGCCGGTGGCAATCATCTTGGTGCCGGCGGGCAGGGTGGCGATCATCGGCATGGCCAGCAAATCATAGACATCACCGGCCCAGGGCATCAGGCACAGGAACACCACGAGGATAGCCGTGACCGATTTGATCAGGCGGTCACGCAACTCGATCAGATGGGAAACGAAACTTTCCTGGGCTTCCATCAGGCAACGGGTTTATCGGTGGTTGCAACAGGGATCGCAGAAAAAGTCGGCGCTGGCGGGACGGCGGTAGGGGGCGGTTCCAGCGGCGTTTCCTCAATGCCTTGGACAATCGAGGCATTCAGGGAGGTTTCGACCGAGTGCATCTGCTCATTGACCTGGCGCTCCATGTCGCGCGCCTGGGAGGTTACCTGCTCCTGCAGTTTCTTGAGTTCGTCGAGTTGCATCTCGCGATTGATATCGGACTTAACGTCATTCACGTAACGTTGCAAGCGACCGAGCAGATGGCCGACGGTGCGCGCCACACCGGGCAGGCGCTCCGGTCCGATGACGATCAGCGCCACCAGACCGATGACAATAAGTTCAGAAAAACCGACGTCGAACATGGGGATTGGTCAGAAAAAAAAGCGGGGGGTACCCGCTCTTTTGCGTGACTGAACCGGCCTCAAACCTTTTCCTTCTTGGCCTCACCCTCGATGGTGTGGCCGACCTGCTCTGCCGGGCCGGTCGGCTTGTCAGAGGCAGCAGCAGTGCCTTCCTTCATGCCTTCCTTGAAGCCCTTGACGGCACCGCCGAGGTCGGAGCCAATATTGCGCAGCTTCTTGGTACCAAACACCAACATCACGATCACCAGAACGATCAGCCAATGCCAAATGCTGAGGCTTCCCATGCCTTACTCCTTTTAGTTACGGCCACTAAGCTTAACGCCGGTCAAGCCGGCGTCAGTCTTTACTGAAACTGCGTTTGCTTGACGACCATCGGTCCGAGCCGGTCAGGCCCGCCGACGACATGAACGTGGAGATGATACACCTCCTGTTGCCCCACCCTGCCGGTGTTGACGATGGTGCGAAAGCCATCTGTCAGGCCTTGGCCACGCGCCAAATCACCCAGTTTCGAAAACAGCTTGCCCAGCACCTCCGCATGACTGGCATCGGTCTCTGCCAAAGAAGCAATGTGCTGCTTGGGAACGACCATGAAATGTACCGGGGCAATCGGGTTGATGTCGTGGAAGGCGAAGATATCCTCATCCTCATAGACTTTCTTGCAGGGAATCGCACCCGCGACAATCTTGCAGAAAACGCAGTCGCTCATCTCACTTGCCCCCTCATTTTCCTCTGCTGGCCTTCTCATCTATCCCGGATATTCCCTCGCGGCGGCGGAACTCCATCATGATGTCATCAACACCGATACCGAAATGCGTCAGTAGCACGAGGCTGTGAAACCATAGGTCGCAGGTTTCACGCACCAAGTGCAGGCGGTCACCATCCTTCGCCGCCATGATCGTTTCAGCAGCCTCTTCGATCACTTTCTTGCAGATGGCATCGGTCCCTTTCGCATACAGGCTGGCGACGTAGGAAGAATCAGGCGCCGCGCCCTTGCGCGCCTGGAGGGTTTCCTGAACGCGATGGATAACTTCTAAATCAATCATTTATATATTTCCCTAGGGTCTTTCAGTACCGGCTCAGCCTCCAGCCAACTGCTCTGGTCAAGCTTGTTGAAAAAGCAGCTGCGACGACCAGTGTGGCAAGCAATGCCCCCGGTCTGCTCAATTTTTAACAACACCACATCACTATCGCAATCGGTGCGGATTTCCAGGACTTTCTGGGTATGGCCCGACTCCTCGCCTTTGTGCCACAACTTCCGGCGCGAGCGCGACCAATAAACCGCCTCACCGATTTTCTCGGTTTTTTCCAGCGCCTCACGATTCATCCAGGCGAACATCAGCACTTCGCCGGTTTGCGAATCCTGGGCAATAGTGGGCACAAGGCCCTGCTCATCCCACTTCACCTGATTAAGCCAGGTCTTACTCATAGTCGCACCTCGATACCCTGGGCATGCATGAATTCCTTGGCTTGTCTCACGGTGTATTCCCCATAGTGAAAAATGCTGGCTGCCAATACGGCATCGGCCCTGCCCTGGGTCACGCCGTCGGCCAGGTGCTGAAGATTGCCTACGCCGCCGCTGGCGATCACGGGTATCGGCACAGCGTCGGCAACCGCCCGCGTCAAGCCCAGGTCAAAACCATTCTTGGTGCCGTCGCGATCCATGCTGGTCAGCAGGATTTCCCCGGCCCCCAACGCGGCCACCTGCCTTGCCCATTTGATGGCATCAATGTGCGTGTTGTTGCGCCCGCCATGGGTGAACACTTCCCACTTGCCTGGACTGGTCTGCTTGGCGTCGATGGCGACGACGATACATTGACTGCCGACCTTGCCGGAAGCATCAGCAATGAGTTGCGGGTTCTGCACCGCAGCGGTATTCATGCTCACCTTGTCGGCGCCGGCATTCAGCAGGCGACGCACATCCTCGACCTTGCGCACCCCGCCGCCGACCGTGAGGGGAATAAATACCTGTTCGGCACAAGCCTCGACGATGTGCAGGATGATGTCGCGGGCATCTGAACTGGCCGTGATGTCGAGGAAGGTGATCTCATCGGCGCCTTGATCATCGTAACGGCGCGCAATCTCGACTGGATCACCGGCATCGCGCAATTCAACAAAATTGACACCCTTGACAACACGTCCCGCGTTGACGTCGAGGCAAGGGATGATGCGTTTGGCGAGCATGGTGGCCTGGCTTCGTGACTGTTCAGCTGCGGGCGCACTTGTCCGCTTCGGCCTGCGCCATGCGGAAATCGAGCCGGCCCTCGTAAATCGCGCGGCCGGTAATGGCGCCCATGATGCCCTCGTCGGTGACGGCGCAGAGCGCCTTGACGTCTTCCAGGCTGGCGATGCCACCGCTGGCGATGACGGGGATACGCAGAGCCTTGGCGAGTTTCACGGTCGCTTCGACATTCACGCCCGACAGCATGCCATCGCGGCCGATATCAGTGTAGATGATGCCTTCGACACCGTAATCTTCAAATTTTTTGGCCAGATCGATGACGTCATGGCCGGTCATTTTCGACCATCCATCCACCGCCACCTTGCCATCCTTGGCATCCAGCCCGACGATGATATGGCCGGGGAAGGCCGTGCAGGCGTCGTGCAGGAAGCCCGGGTTCTTCACCGCAGCGGTACCGATGATGACGTAGCTGATGCCATCGTCGATGCAACGTTCGATGGTATCGAGGTCGCGAATGCCGCCACCGAGTTGTACCGGTATCTCTTCACCCACCTCATCCAGAATGGCCTTGATGGCGGATTCGTTCTTCGGCTTGCCGGCAAAGGCACCGTTCAGATCAACGAGGTGCAGGCGGCGCGCGCCCTGGTCGATCCAGTGGCGGGCCATGGCGCCCGGGTCTTCCGAAAATACGGTGGCATCGTCCATCATGCCTTGCTTGAGGCGTACACAATGGCCGTCTTTGAGATCAATCGCGGGGATCAGCAACATGGGAGTTCGTCTTGAGTGGGAACGAAAATCAGGGATGCCAGTGCATGAAATTTTCAAGCAACTTAAGGCCGGCGGCGGCACTCTTTTCAGGATGAAACTGCACGGCGAAGATGTTAGCGCGCGCCACCGCACTGGTAAAGGGAATGCCATAGTGAGTCGAGCCGGCGATCACGTCCGGCGCAGCCGGTTCAACGTAGTAGCTATGCACGAAATAGAAACGTGCGCTATCAGTGATGCCCCCCCACAGCGGGTGCGCCTCGGCCTGACGCACCTCGTTCCAGCCCATGTGAGGTACCTTGAGCCGGACACCGGCGGTGTCGTACATGGCTGCATCGGGGAAACGCCGCACCTGACCGGGGAAAATGCCGAGGCCTGCTACATCGCCTTCTTCGCTATGTTCGAACAACATTTGCAAACCGATGCAGATACCCAGAAAAGGTTTCTCTGCGGCCGCACGGGCAACAGCCTCTGCCAGGCCACGTTGTTTCAACTCGCGCATGCAATCGGGCATGGCACCTTGGCCGGGCACGATAATACGGTCTACGCTGGACAACACGCCAGGATCGGCAGTCACCAGAACTGTGTGATCGGGGGCCACATGCTCGACAGCCTTGGCCACCGAGCGCAGGTTACCCATGCCGTAATCGACGATCGCAACTGTTTTCATCTGGATTTCATGCGAATGTTTTGGGGACTGCCAGATTCCTACAAGGAGCCCTTTGTCGAAGGCATGACATCAACCGCACGGGGGTCGGCCGTGATGGCCATGCGCAGAGCCCGGGCAAATGCCTTGAAGATGGTTTCAGCCTGATGATGTGCATTGTCGCCGCGCAGATTATCAATGTGCAAGGTAATCGCGGCATGATTGGCCACGGCCTGGAAGAACTCACGAATCAGGTCGACATCGAACTCGCCAATCATGGCCCGGGTGAAATCCACGTTAAACGACAAGCTGGGGCGACCGGAAAGATCGATAACGACACGCGATAACGCCTCATCAAGCGGCACGTAGGCATGGCCGTAACGCATCAGCCCTTTTTTATCGCCAATCGCTTTGGCCAACGCCTGACCGAGCGAGATGCCCACGTCCTCAACGGTATGGTGGGCATCGATATGCAAATCACCGCGCGCATCAACTTGCAGGTCGATCAAGCCATGCCGGGCAATCTGATCGAGCATGTGGTCGAAAAATCCTACGCCCGTCGCCAGCTGTGACTTGCCCGTGCCTTCCAGGTCGAGTTTGACGCGGACCTGCGTTTCCAGCGTTGTGCGATGTATGTCGGCAGTACGCGTCTTGGTCATCGGAGAATGCGCTCAAAGTGAGTGAACACGCCCATGATACCATTTCGCATCTGTTGAAAACCCCCACAGCCACATCCTTCGCTACTCTGCCATGAGCCCATTCTGGAGCGCGACCGTTCGCGCATTGCAACCTTACATCCCGGGCGAACAGCCGAAGCTGCCCAACCTCGTCAAACTCAATACCAACGAGAATCCCTACGGACCCAGCCCACGTGTGCTGGAAGTCATACGCGGGGAAACCGCCGACTCGCTCAGGCTCTATCCCGACCCCGAAAGCAACCGGCTGCGGGAAGCCATTGCGGCATTTTTCGGTAATATCGAGCCTGAGCAAGTTTTTGTCGGCAACGGCTCAGACGAAGTGCTGGCTCATGCGTTTCTTGCGCTGCTGAAACACGAGCAGCCGATCCTCTTTCCGGACATCACTTACAGTTTCTATCCGGTCTATTGCAAGCTCTACGAGATTGCCTACCGTACCGTAGCGCTGGATGATACGTTTGCGCTTCGTATTGCCGACTACCGCCAACCCAACGGCGGTATTATTTTCCCCAACCCCAACGCACCAACGGGGCGCGCCCTGCCGCTAGCCGATATCGAGGAATTGCTCAAAGCCAACCCGGCTTCAGTGGTGATCGTCGATGAAGCCTATATTGATTTCGGCGGCGCATCAGCGGTAGCGCTGGTCGGCCTCTACCCGAATCTGCTGGTGGTGCAGACCTTTTCAAAGTCGCGTTCGCTCGCCGGGCTGCGCGTCGGCTTTGCCATCGGTCACCATGACTTGATCGACGCCTTGCAGCGCGTCAAGAACAGCTTCAACTCGTATCCGCTCGATCGCCTCGCCATTGCCGGCACCACAGCCGCCATCGAGGATCGCGAATGGTTCGAGCGCACGCGTCAGGCAGTCATCCGCACCCGCACCGCGCTGACGCAGAATCTGGAATCGCTAGGTTTCGAGGTATTGCCTTCGGCGGCCAATTTCGTCTTCGCGCGCCACCCCAAGCACGATGCCGAAAAATCGGCGCTGGCGCTACGGCAACGCGGCATCATCGTGCGGCATTTCAAGGCAGCGCGGATCGAACAGTTCCTGCGGATCACCGTCGGCACCGACGAGCAATGTGCCGCATTGGTTGAAGCCTTAAGGGAAATTCTCAGCGCTTGATGCGCAACTCTGCCGCGCGGGCGTGGGCGGTGAGGCCTTCGCCATGGGCGAGCGTGGCAGCGATCGGGCCGAGCGTCTGGGCGCCCGCCTCCGATACCTCGATCAAGCTCGACCGCTTCTGGAAGTCATAGACGCCCAACGGTGAGGAAAAGCGCGCACTGCGCGAAGTTGGCAGCACATGATTCGGGCCGGCACAGTAGTCGCCGAGTGATTCCGAGCTGTAGTGACCCATGAAAATCGCGCCGGCGTGACGGATTTTCTCGCTTAGCACACGCGGTTCTTTCACCGAGAGCTCCAGATGCTCGGGTGCGATGCGGTTGGCAATGACGCAAGCCTCATCAAGATCGCTGACATGAACCAAGGCGCCACGGCCAGCAAGCGAGGCGGCAATGGTCTCGCGGCGCGGCATCGTCGGCAGCAGTTTGTCGATACTCGCCGCCACGCGCTCGATGAAGACAGCATCGGGACACAGCAGGATGGATTGCGCCAGTTCGTCATGCTCGGCTTGGGCAAAGAGATCGATGGCGATCCAGTCCGGGTCGCCTGAAGCGTCAGAAATAATCAGCACCTCGGAAGGCCCGGCCACCATGTCGATGCCCACCGTGCCGAAAACGCGCCGCTTGGCGCTCGCGACATAGGCGTTGCCCGGCCCGACGATCTTGTCCACCTGCGGGATGGTCTGTGTGCCGTAGGCCAAGGCAACCACTGCCTGGGCGCCGCCGATGCAGAACACGCGGTCAACGCCAGCGAGATGTGCGGCAGCCAGTACCAGCGCATTCTTCTCGCCGCGCGGGGTCGGCACCACCATGATGAGTTCCTTGACCCCAGCAACTTTTGCGGGCAGTGCATTCATCAGCACCGAGCTCGGATAGGCTGCCTTGCCGCCCGGCACATAGAGTCCGACACGGTCCAGCGGCGTCACCTTCTGGCCCAGACGAGTTCCATCGCTTTCGGTGTATTCCCAGGATTCGAGCTTTTGCCGCTCATGGTAGCCACGCACACGGGTCGCCGCCTGCTCGAGCGCCTGACGCTGCCCGGCCGGCAAACCATCAAAGGCTGTCTTAAGTACGGTGGGTGACAGCTCCAGGTCGCTCATCGCCTTGACATCAAGGTGGTCGAAACGCCGCGTGTAATCAAGCACGGCAGCATCGCCGAGCGTACGCACGTTGCGGAGGATCTCGGCGACAGTGCTCTCAATCGCCTCGTCAGTCGAATTGTCGAAGGCGAGCAGCGCGTCCAAGGTGGCCAGAAACTCCGGGGCGCGGGAGGAAAGGCGACGAATGGTTTGGCTCATTGAATGGCGCTCTCGATGGCATCCAGCACCGGTTGCAGCAGCCCGCGTTTCATTTTGAGGCTGGCCTGGTTCACGATCAGGCGCGACGAAATCGGCATGATGTCTTCGACCTCGACGAGGTTATTGGCTTTCAGCGTACCGCCGCTCGACACCAGGTCGACAATAGCGTCAGCCAGACCGGCGAGTGGTGCGAGCTCCATCGAACCGTAGAGCTTGATCAGGTCGACATGCACCCCTTTGGCGGCAAAGTGTTCGCGGGCGGTGTTGATATATTTTGTCGCCACGCGCAGGCGCGCCCCACGTCGCACTGCGGCTACATAATCGAAACCGGCAGGCGTGGCCACGCACATGCGGCATTTGGCAATTTTCAGGTCGAGCGGCTGGTAAAGGCCGGTGCCACCATGCTCGATCAGCACATCCTTACCGGCGATGCCCAGATCGGCGGCGCCGTATTGCACATAGGTCGGCACATCGGAAGCACGCACGATGACGACGCGCACATCCGGCCGGCTCGTGCCGATGATGAGCTTGCGCGATTGCTCGGGGTTTTCATCCGGCACGATGCCGGCCGCCGCCAGAAGCGGCAGGGTTTCCTCGAAGATGCGCCCTTTCGAAAGAGCGATGGTGATCATTCCAATTGCGTTCATGGCGCTTATTTTACCCGGCGCACCCGGGCCCCGAGGGCAGCAAGCTTGGCTTCCATCTGCTCATAACCTCGATCCAGATGATAGATACGCTCAATAAGTGTTTCGCCCTGTGCCGCGAGTCCGGCAATCACCAGACTGGCCGAAGCACGCAGGTCGGTCGCCATCACCGTTGCACCTTCAAGCCGCTGCAAACCCCTGACAAACGCGGTATTGCCATCAATCTTGATATCAGCGCCGAGACGGATCAGTTCTACCGCATGCATGAAACGGTTCTCGAAAATGGTTTCACGGATCACCGCCGTGCCCTCGGCCACGGTATTGATTGCCATGAACTGAGCCTGCATGTCGGTGGGAAAAGCGGGGTAGGGGGCAGTGCGGACACTTACCGCGTGCAAACGTGCCGGAGCCTTCAAGCGAATGGCCTCGCGCTCGAGCGTTACCTCGCAACCTGCATCCATGAGCTTGTCGATCACGATATCCAGATAGCTGCTGGAGGTTTGCGTCAGCCTGATTTCACCCCCTGTAGCAGCCGCAGCACACAGATAAGTACCTGTCTCGATACGATCGGGCATGATGCGATGCGTCGTTCCGGAGAGACGTTCCACACCCCGAATACGGATGACGTCGGTACCCGCACCGGAAATCCGTGCGCCCATGGCAATCAGACAATTGGCGAGATCGACAACTTCGGGCTCACGCGCAGCGTTTTCGATCACTGTTTCGCCATCGGCAAGACAGGCTGCCATCATCAGGTTTTCGGTGCCGGTCACTGTCACCATGTCGGTAAACAGCCGCGCGCCCTTGAGTCGGCCTCCTGCCGCCGTGGTACGCGCCTGCACATAGCCCTGCTCGACAGTAATTTCAGCGCCCATTGCCTGCAGGCCGTGGATATGCTGGTCGACTGGCCGCGCGCCGATCGCACACCCTCCGGGCAACGATACGCGCGCTTCGCCACAGCGGGCTGTCAGTGGCCCGAGCACCAGTACCGAAGCCCGCATCGTCTTGACCATTTCATACGGAGCCACAGGGTGATCGAGTCCGGAAGCATCGAGTGTGACGGCCGCAAACGCCGCGCCGCCAGCGCCGACTTTTGCCGCCGGTACAGTATGGCACTCGATCTTCACCCCCATCTGTGCCAGCAGCTTGAGCATGGTGGAGATGTCATTGAGCGCCGGCACATTCGTCAAAGTCAGCGGTTCGCGCGTCAGCAAGGCGGCGCACAACAAAGGCAGAGCAGCGTTCTTGGCACCGGAAATGGCAATCTCGCCAGCCAGTGGCGTTCCGCCTTCGATCAATAATTTATCCACGCAGCCCTCGCTCTGCCGCTTCCTCAGGCGTCAGGCACTGCATCGACAAGGCGTGTAGCACACCGGTATCAAAGTGGGGACTCAGTACAGCGTTTACGCGTTGTTGCCGTTTGACACGATTCAACCCCGCAAATGCGGTGCTGACAATCATCGCCTCGAAATGCTGACCATCACCTTCAACGACAAGATGGGTGCAATCGAGCCCGGCTCTAATCCATTCATCGACTTGTTGCGGGGTCAGCATTGATAGGCTCCTCGACAGGTGCCACTATTTCAAAAAGCGGCAAAAGAATTGGGATACGCACCCCGATCCGAATATCCACAATTGAAATCAAGACAGTCGCTTGGGACGTCCGTTCAGGATATCGGCAATATTTCGGTAACGCCGTACACCTCTGCAAGACTGATCAGGTTATACGGCGGGTTCTCGATACGCAGCGTTTTGCCCTGCGCCTGGGCGGCACGTTGCCAACCGAACAAAACCGCGAGGCCCGAAGAATCGACATCGGTGACCGCCGCCAGGTCGAAAACCGCGTCACCATCCGCAAGGGTGGATACGCCGCTTGCCAGCAGATCCGACGCAGTTTCCAGCGTCATGTCACCGGAAACCGCGATGTGATCGTCGATACGCTGAACGCTGGCGGTCATTTTGCCTTGGCGGCAGGTTCTGTCGTCTTGTTTTTCGCCTGCAAACTGCGGATCAGGCCATCGATGCCATTCGCCCGGATTTCCTGGGAAAACGCAGTACGGTAGTTGGTCACCAAGCTGACTCCGCCAACCTCCATGTCATAGACCTTCCAGCCTGCGGGGACTTTTTCCAGATAGTAGTCAAGGGAGATCGGCTTTCCGCCTGACTGCTTGATCTCGCTTCGGACTTTTACGTCGGCATCAGCGGCTTCCATGCTGAAGGGCTTGAAGGAAATTTCCTGGTCACGGTACTCGGTCAGTGCCTTGGAGTATGTGCGCACCAATAGATTGCGAAACTCATTCACCAGTACATTGAGCTGCTCGGGGCTTGCCTGACGTCCATCGCGCCCCAAGGCTAATTGGGTCATGTGCACAAAATTGAAGTGGGGCAGCACCTTGGCCTCGACCAGATCAAGTGTCTTCTGGGTGTTGCCGTTACGGATGTCCTTATCCTTGCGGACGACTTCCAGCACTTCGTTGGTCACATTCTTCACCAGCAGATCAGGCGCTACATCGGCGGCGGCGGCGGCGCAGACAAGAAATGACGCTAGAACAACAAGCAAACGCTTCATAAAGTTTCTTTCGTTTATCGGTAGGGTCAATCAATCCATCTTTTCCCGTGGCGGATTGCCGTCATGGATCAGGTTGTTGCGGCGTTGCAGATAGCCGTCACGGACGTAGGAATATTTGTCGAGCGCAGCCTCCTCGATCACCTTGTCGGCGGGCAGATAATCGGCGCGCACATCGATAAAGCGTATGGCATACAGAGTGTTGCGAGTCGGAATATGCCCGACATTGCCGACAGGATCCGCAACAAAATCAAGAACGAAACCCGCCGTATCACGAACTGTGCGGGGGCCTAAAATCGGCAGCATCACATAGGCGCCATCACCCACGCCCCAGCGGCCGAAGGTCTGACCAAAGTCTTCCTCGTGTTTTTCCATCCCCATGTCGGACGCCCAGTCGATGACGCCCAACAGCCCGACGGTGCTGTTCACCAGGAGACGGCCGAGGTCGCTGACCGCCTGATCCGGCTTGCCCTGCAGGAGATTATTCACGCCGATGAAAAAGTCGGCAATGTTGCCGAAGAAGTTCGTCACGCCGGTACGCACGGGAGAAGGCAGTACCGCATCGTAGCCCTGGGCGACAGGCTTGATCAAGACGGTATCGACAGCTTCATTGAAGCCGTAGATGGCGCGGTTGAAGCCCTCGATCGGATCCTTGGGATTGCCCGGGCTGGCGCAACCGACCAATACACCGGACATCACCAGCACAAACAGTGTCGACTTGAGACGGGTTGCAATTTTCTTCTGTTTCATTTCATGCGCCTTTAATCCGTGGTCTTCTTGCCTTCGTCTTCTGCGGCTTTGCTAAACATGAACTGGCTGATCAATTTTTCCAGCACCATGGCCGATTGCGTCTTCTTAACTACATCTCCCGCCTTGAGCAGCGCGGTATCGCCGCCCACCTCGAATCCGACATATTGCTCACCCAGCAAACCTGAAGTATTGATGGTCGCGAAGGTGTCACGCGGAAACTGGTAGCGGTTGTCGATCTGCATCGACACCAGCGCCATGTAGTCCTTTGCGTCGAAACGAATCTCGGCAACCCGCCCCACCACCACACCGGCACTTTTAACCGGGGCACGCACTTTCAGGCCTCCGATGTTATCAAAGCGCGCCTGGAGAGAGTACGTTTCGCCGACATCGGTGGAACTCAAATTGCCAACCTTGAGCGCCAAAAACAACAGCGCGACCAAACCCAGCGCGGCAAAAATACCCACCCAGAGATCGATTACTGCACGATTCATCAGAGCCCCCTAAACATGAAAGCGGTCAAAACAAAGTCGGCGGCCAGGATGGCCAGCGAAGAGGTTACAACGGTACGAGTTGTGGCACGGGAGACACCTTCAGCAGTGGGATCGGCGTCATAACCCTCAAAAACAGCAATCCAGGAAACGATGGCGCCGAACACGCAGCTTTTGATGACGCCATTCATGATGTCCTGCCGAAAATCTACCGCAGCCTGCATTTGCGACCAGAACGAACCTTCGTCCACACCAATCAGCTGCACGCCTACCAGGTATCCGCCCAGCACGCCCATTGCCGAAAACAAGGCCGCCAACAGCGGCATGGAAATCACGCCGGCCCAGAAACGGGGTGCCACCACGCGCGCGATGGGATTGACTGCCATCATTTCCATCGCGGAAAGCTGCTCAGTCGCCTTCATCAGACCGATTTCGGCGGTAATCGCCGAACCCGCGCGACTGGCAAACAACAGCGCCGCGACCACCGGCCCGAGTTCGCGCACCAGTGAAAGTGCCACCAGGATGCCCAACGCCTCCGACGAACCATAGCGTTGCAGCGTGTCATACCCCTGCAAACCCAGCACCATGCCGACGAACAAACCCGATACCAGAATGATGATCAGCGACAGTACACCGGTGAAATAGATTTCCCGGATCGTCAGCTGAAAGCGCCGCAATGACGTGCCTGAATACAGGATGGTCATGAGCAGGAAACGACTGGCGAAGCCCAACCGCCACAGACGATCGGTCACCCGGTGCCCAAGCTGCCGCAACAATCTGGCCGGCATCATGACCACCACGCTGTGGGTTTTGAGGGTTGTTCCATCATTTCCTCGCCATAGGGCCGCGCGGGATACTGGAAAGGCACGGGGCCATCAGCCTCGCCCCAGACGAACTGATGGACATAAGGTGCCTTCGAATGCTTGATTTCTTCTGCAGTGCCTTCGGCAACAATCTGTCCTTCGGAAACAAAATAAACATAATCGACAATTTTCAGCGACTCCTGCACGTCGTGCGTCACAACGATGGAGCTGGCCCCCAATGCATCGTTAAGCGTGCGGATCAAATCGCCGACGATTGACAATGAAATGGGATCGAGGCCGGCAAAGGGTTCATCGTACATGATCAGCATCGGATCCAGTGCAATCGCCCGGGCCAGCGCCACACGTCTTGCCATGCCGCCCGAAAGCTCGGAAGGCATCAGGCTGTGGGCACCGCGCAGGCCGACCGCATGCAGTTTCATCAGCACCAGATCGTGGATTAACTCTTCGGGCAGATCAGTATGCTCACGCATCTGGAAAGCCACGTTGTCATACACCGACATATCGGTAAACAAAGCACCGAACTGGAACAACATGCCCATGCGCCGGCGCAATTGATACAAACCTGAGTCGCTCAGCTCGTGCACCACCTGGCTACCGACGCGCACCTCACCGGAGGTCGGCCGCAACTGCCCGCCAATCAGCCTGAGCGTGGTCGTCTTGCCACATCCGCTCGGCCCCATGATCGCCACCACCTTGCCCCGCGGGATCGTGATATTGATCCCGGACAAGACCGAGCGGTTATCGTAGGCAAAATTGAGGTCGCGAATCTGGACCAGAGGATCGTCAGACACAGGTATAAGTAGAAATATTTTGGCCAATTATAACCACGCGGCTCCTATAGTCCCGACAACCCGGGCGACGCGTCCGGAATTTTGTTGTTGATCGGGTAAGATCAACGCATATGCCAGAGACCGCAAACACCACCGACAAACCCTCCCTGCTGATCGTCGACGACGACCCGCTGATCGCCGATACCTTGGATTACTTTCTGAGAGAGGATTTCCGGATATCCACCGCAGGCAGCCGGCCCGAAGCGATTGCCTGGCTGCAGAGCCAGGCCGCCCCGCCCGCCCTCGCCCTGGTGGATCTGGGCCTGCCCCCAACCCCGCACCGGCCGCAGGAGGGTTTTACGCTCATCACCGAACTCCTGGCGCGGGCTCCCAAAATGCGCATTGTCGTTCTGTCAGGCCAGAATGACAGCGCCAATGCCCGCCACGCTCGCTCACTCGGCGCAGTCGAGTTTGTCGCCAAACCTGCGGCACCCCGCCAATTGCGTGAACTGCTGCTGCGCCTGCTCGATATCGCACCGGAACAAGACGCTGACGCCGACCTGCCGCTGCTGGGCGACAGCCCACCCATCTACAAGGTCCGGGCGCAGCTGCGGCAGTATGCCGACTCGCCATTTCCGGTACTGATCGAAGGTGAATCCGGCAGCGGCAAGGAATTGGCGGCGGCCTCCCTGCACAAGTTGTCGGTGCGCAAAGGTCGCCCCTACCTGACACTCAATTGCGCAGCGATTGCCCCGACGCTGATCGAATCCGCCCTGTTCGGCCATGCCAAGGGCGCATTTACCGGCGCCAGCAGCGCACGTCCCGGCTACTTTGAAGAAGCCGCAGACGGCACGCTTTTGCTCGATGAAATCGGCGAACTTCCGCTCGAGTTGCAGCCAAAATTGCTGCGCGTACTCGAAAATGGCGGATTTCAGAGGGTTGGCGAAACTCAACAGCGCCAATCGCAGGCCAGAGTGATTGCCGCTACCAACCGCGATCTCAAACAGGAGATACGTGCAGGCAGGTTCCGGCCCGATCTTTACCATCGGCTCTCGGTATTCACCGTCACGGTGCCGCCGTTGCGCGAACTGGGTGAAGATCGCTTGCGCCTGCTGGACTACTTCCGGTCACAGATTGCAGCGCAATTTAACCAAGCGACCTTCACCCTGGGGCCTGGGGCCGAAAGACTCTGGATGGCCTATGAATTCCCCGGCAATGTGCGCGAATTGCGCAATATTGTCATTCGCCTCGCCACGCGCTACGCGGGCCAAACCATTGCAGCCGAAGACCTGATGGAGGAGTTTGACCCGGGTAACCTGCCTGAACCTGTTCAGGCAACGGCATCCACCCCAACCATGCCGCCGACTGGCAAGGTACGGGATAACCGCGAAGCCTTGATCGAAAGTGCCCGCAGCCAGTTGATCGCCGCACCGGAAGGCAGCTTCAGCCTGGATGCCACGCTCATGCGCTGGGAAGACGCCTATATCGAAGCCGCTCGTCGCCAGGCCAACGGCAACATCAGCCAGGCGGCGCGTCTGCTCGGCATCAACCGCACGACCCTCTACAACCGCTTGGATACGCTCGCCCGCGAGCGCTTGCCAGCCAGCGACGCAGAGAAATTGAGGTAGCCCCCGCATGTACCTGGAACATTACGGCCTCACCGAGGCGCCCTTCCGCATCACCCCTCATACCGACTTCTTCTTTGCCGGCGCCAACCGTGGCACCACCCTGGAAGCATTGCTGTACGCCATCACCCACGACGAGGGCATTGTCAAGATCAGCGGCGAGGTCGGCAGCGGCAAGACCATGCTGTGCCGTGTATTGATGGAGCGCCTGCCGGAAAACGTTGCCATCATCTACCTCGCCAACCCGTCACTGTCGCGCGAAGACATCCTGTATGCGCTGGCCGACGAACTCGGTATTAAAGTACCCGAACACAGCCGTACCAATACGGTCATGCGGGCCTTGCAGGAACATCTGGTCGAGCTCTACGCCGCAGGCAAGCAGGTCGTCGTGTTGATCGACGAGGCGCACGCCATGCCGGTCGAAACGCTGGAAGAAATCCGTCTGTTGTCCAATCTGGAGTCGAACCGGCACAAACTGCTGCAATTGGTCTTGTTTGGCCAGCCGGAAATCAACGAGACCCTGGCACGTTCCGACATGCGCCAGTTGCGCGACCGCATCACCCACAACTTCAACCTGGAACCGCTGGTACGCGATGACATCGCGCAGTACCTCGACTTCCGCATGCGTGCCGCCGGCTATCACGGCCCCAGCGTATTCGCGCCCGAAGCCGTCAAGTTGATCGCCAAAGCCTCCCAGGGACTGACCCGGCGCATCAACATTCTTGCCGACAAGGCGCTCCTGGCATCCTATGCGGCTGGGGTTCACCTGGTGGGGGATCGGGAAGTCAAAGCCGCCATCAAGGACTCCGAATTTGCCTCTGCGGGCAACCCGGCAAGCGGCCGGAGGGCCGGCACACCTCTGATTTGGGCCGCAGCAGGCGCTGTTGCGGTTCTGGCAGTCTTCGGTTTACTACGCCTGACCACCCTGCCGGTTAGCGAGCCAACCGTCCCGCCGGTGCCTGCACCAATGACTGTACCGGCAGAGAAACCGGCCGCAGCCCCGACCGCTGCCGCTCCCTCGGCTATAGCCCCCGCAGCACCTGCCGGATTGCCATCCCTGACGGAGAAAAAACAACTCAGCCTGCTGGAAGAGAAACTGGCGGATGGCCATGCCTGGCGCGATGCAGTGGCGGACAATCGCTGGGTGCTCCAGCTTTACACGGTCAATGAAAGCCATCGTGCGCAGCTTGAAAAGTTTCTTGCCAACATCCTGCAACAAGGCGTCGATAAGGAGCAGATTCGCGTTTACCGCTCCGAAGTGGGTGACACCGGCAGGTATGGCGTCATTTATGGGGACTACGCTTCCCGGAAAAGCGCGCAACAGGCACTGGTTGATTTGCCTCCCGTGCTCAAACCCTATGGTCCGTACCTGCGTAAAACGAGTAGCCTGAAATAGCGGGTAAATTGGCTGCACCATACGGGAAACCATGGGGGTTTTTGGCCGTATCTTCCATGCCATCGACTTAAGTCAACGTGCTAATATGATTCCGACAGATAAACAAAAGGCTCATTCTTCGCTTATGAAGAGATATTTCGTTATCCCGGCGCTGGCTCTGTTTCTTTCTGCTTGCAGCAATACGCCCATCCAACCGCCGGGCGACAGTCATCTGCGGGCCGAAAAAGTCGGTGCTGGCGATACGGCGACCATTCCCTCTCCTGTTCAGCAAACTTTGGCAGTACCAAAGCCGAGAGCGGTGCCAAAAGTCGAGACCTACAGCGTTGTCGTCAATAACGTGCGCGTGCAGGAATTATTGTTTGCGCTGGCCCGCGACGCCAAGTTGAATGTCGATATCCATCCCGGCATTGAAGGCATGGTGACCCTGAATGCCATCAACCAGACCCTGCAGCAGCTTCTGAATCGTATTGCCAAGCAAGTGGATATCCGCTGGGAAATGGACGGCCCCAACTTGGCGGTCATGCCTGACTCGCCATTCCTGCGCACCTACAAGGTCGACTACGTCAACATGTCGCGTGACGCCACCAGCACCGTCACGGTTTCCTCGCAGATTGCGACACAGGGAATCGGCGGAGCGGGGGGAAACTCCAACACCAACAATTCAGAATCCAAGATTGTGAACACGACACAAAACAAATTCTGGGAAACTTTGAAAAATAACATCACGGCCATCCTAAATGAAGAGGGCGAAACGATTTGGGAGCGGAAATGCAATGAAACATCCATAGCTGCGCGCAACTCAAACGAATCAAATTCCGGATCACGTTCCAACACCACAGTTGTGCCTGCTGTGGGCGCGCCCGTGTCGTCTACGGGTCCGGGCAATGAGAGTGGTCAGAAACAAAGCGGTAGCGCTGCTAGCAACGAGACAACATGCGGCAAGTACGAACCCAAAGGTACGGTGATGGCCAATGCAGAGGCCGGAATCATCAACATCCGCGCCACCGGACGCCAACATGAAAAAGTACGCGAATTTCTCGACCAGGTGATGACTTCCGCCCAACGCCAAGTGCTGATCGAAGCGACCATCGCTGAAGTCGAATTAAAAGACAACTATCAGCAAGGCATCAACTGGGAGCGGATCGGATCGGGCCTCGCCACGGCAGCGTTAGGTACCGGGGTGCAGGTTTCACAAGCGGTCAACGGTTTGTTTACGCTTACCGCCAAAAGGACCTTCGAGAGCGGTGGCACCTTCGAATCCACGATCAAACTGCTTGAGGATTATGGCAATGTCAAAGTCCTCTCTAGCCCGAAACTTTCGGTACTTAACAACCAGACCGCCATGCTGCGTGTCGTGACCAACAACGTATATTTCACTATTAAATCCGATGTCGCCGCAGGGGTCAGCGGTAGCGCACCCGTGAAAGCTGTCACCACCACACCACAGACAGTTGCCGTCGGGTTCGTGATGGCGGTCACCCCGCAGATCAGTGACAACAACACCATCACGCTAAATGTCCGGCCTTCCATCACCAGCGTTGTAAATGAGATACAGGATCCCAATCCCGAACTGACAAAGAGCGATGGCAGCGTGCTTGTGAGCAAGATTCCGGTAATTCGGACTCGAGAAATGGAGTCGATCTTGCGTATCAACAGCGGCAATATTGCCGTCATGGGTGGTTTGATGGAAGATAGACTCACCAATAATGACCAAGGACTGCCCACCTTGTCCAGCATGCCTCTGTTCGGGCCGTTATTCCAGCAGCGCAACGACACACGCAGCAAGACAGAACTGGTCATTTTCCTGCGCCCCGTGATCATCAAGGATGCCAGCCTGCAGGGCGATTACTCCGAATACCGCAACCAGTTGCCCGGTCAGGATTTCTTCGAGAAAGGCAACATCGGTCCTCCGCAGCAACGCCTGAACAACCCGTGGGGTGCTGCACAGTGAGTCTGCTGATGGATGCGCTCCGCAAGGCGGAGCAGCAGAAACAGGGGCTTGCGGGGCAAAATCAGCCTGACTCGATGGTTGAGCCTTCTGGCTTGGAGCTGGAGCCGGTTTTGTCACCCGTGGCACCTCCACCCGCAGCAGTCAGCGCAACACCCCAGCCTTCCGGCAAGCCCGGCGGGAATCAACTGCCCGAATTACCCACCCGGCTTGAAGACCTGGATGAGCAGTTCATGGCCCATGCGGCCAAAACACCATTCAAGCCCAGCCCGACCATCGCGCCCCCGCCACCCGAACCTGTGGCCAAGCCACGGGAAAGCGCAACAGATACATCGCCCGAAGCCGCGCGGAAACTCTTCGAGGCCAAGCAGCCCGCACCAAGCAATAACCGTAACTTCGCCATTGCAGTCGGTGTTATCACGCTCCTTGCAGTCAGCGGCATCGGCGGCTACTTCTGGTGGCAACTGCAACCCAAGGGCGGAATCGTCGCACCCGTGGCAACCGGCGCCCCCCTGCCTTCTCCTGCCACCCCGGCGTCTGCAGCTCCCATCGTCGCGTCGCAACCACCCGCCGCCGTCCCGCCAGCGCCGACTTTCTCCGAACCTGGCGTAGCGTCAACACCATCGGCAGCATTGGCACCATTGGCAGCGCCACCGGCCACAAGCCGAAACTATGATGCCGACGAGAACGCCGCCCCCCCTCCGCCCAGACGGACCGAAGCCAGACCAATACAAGCAGCGCCTGCTGCGCAAGCGCAATCCCCGGTTCGCCTGAGCATGGGGCAGCAGAAAATCAACCCCCTGCTGGATCAAGCCTATCAGGCCTTCAATCGCGGCGAAATCGACCTGGCCGTAGCCAACTGGCAAAAGGTGCTGGCATCCGACCCGCGCAACGCCGATGCCCTGCACGGCCTTGCCACCGTCGCCCAGCAGCGCCAGCAAACGGGCGAAGCGGCAGATTACTACCTACGCGCACTGGAGGCCGACCCGAAAGACGCACTGGCGCTCTCCGGCCTGGTTTCCCTCAGAACGCCGACCGATACGCAATCCACCGAAAGTCGCCTGAAAACCCTGCTGGCGGAACAGCCGGATTCACCCTACCTGAACTTTGCGCTCGGCAATCTTTACGCCCGCAGCACGCGCTGGGCGGAAGCGCAGCAAGCCTATTTCAAGTCCCACAGCGCAGATCCCGGCAACCCGGATTACCTCTTCAATCTCGCCGTCAGCCTCGATCAATTGCACCAGCCCAACCTGGCCATTCAGTACTACAAGCAGGCACTTGCCGCAGTGGCCCAGCAGCCGGTCGGCTTCGATGCAGCCCAGGTTGCGACGCGGCTCAAAATCCTGCAAGCCGGCCAATAGGCCACCATGCAAACCTAGCGTGATCAAGGCATTCCGGGGATGAACGCCAACACCAATCGCCAACCCATCGGCCAGGTTCTGATCGCCAGGGGCGTCATCAGCGAAGATCAGCTGCGCATTGCCCTGCTGGAACAGATGAAGTCCAACCAGCCGGTCGGCAAGTTGCTGGTGACCTTGGGTTTCGTTTCAGAGGCCACCTTGCGCGATGCACTGGGCGAATCGCTGGGTCACAAGTCGATTGACCTCGGCCGCGCCACGGTGGATCCGGAAGCTCTGCGCCTCATTCCGCGCGATATTGCCAAGCGCCATCGCCTGCTGCCGCTCGACTACACAGCCGCGCAAAACCGGCTGACCATTGCCATTGCCGACCCCAACGACATCGTTGCCATCGACCGGTTGCGCACCCTCATCTCACCCGACCTGCAGGTCGATACCGTGCTGGCCGGCGAGTCCGAAATCGCCCGCGGCATTGACCAGCACTACGGCTACGAACTCTCGATCGACGGCATCCTGCACGAGATCGAAACCGGCGAAATCGACTTCCGCAGCCTGTCGGCCTCGTCGGATGAGTACAGCCAGCCGGTCGTGCGCCTGATCGACGCGCTGCTCACCGATGCCGTCAAGCGCGATGCCTCGGACATCCACTTCGAGCCGGAAGCCAGCTTCCTGCGTATCCGCTACCGCATCGACGGCATCCTGCGGCAGATCCGCGCCCTGCATAAATCCTACTGGGCGGCCATGGCCGTACGCCTCAAGGTGATGAGCGGCATGAATATCGCCGAGACGCGCGCGCCACAGGACGGGCGCATTTCCATGAACATCAGCGGTCGTGCTGTCGACTTCCGCTGTGCGGCACAACCGACCATTCATGGCGAAAACCTCGTCCTGCGGATTCTCGACCGCCAGAAAGGCATCGTGCCGCTCGACAAGCTCGGACTTGACGACGGACAACTGGCGCACCTGCGGCGCATGATGGCGCGACCCGAGGGCATCATCCTCGTCACCGGCCCGACCGGCAGCGGCAAGACCACCACCCTCTACTCGATGTTGAACCACATCAACGAAGAGGGTATCAACATCATGACCCTGGAAGACCCGGTCGAATATCCGATGGCCATGATCCGTCAGACCTCGGTAGCCGAATCCGCCAAGCTCGACTTCGCCAACGGTATTCGCTCGATGATGCGACAGGATCCGGACGTCATCCTCGTCGGTGAAATCCGCGATGCCGACACCGCCGAAATGGCCTTCCGCGCTGCCATGACGGGCCACCAGGTATTCTCGACCCTGCACACCAGCTCGGCCTTGGGCGTCATTCCGCGCCTGCTCGACATCGGGGTATTGCCGGACATCATGGCCGGCAACATCATCGGCGTCATCGCCCAGCGCCTAGTGCGCAAGCTTTGTCCGCACTGCCGCAAGCCCTCACCCGCCGGCCCGGATGAGTTGCACCTTCTAGGCCTTGAACGCTCCGCGACAGCGCCTGTCCTCTACCGACCGTCCGGTTGCCAGCTTTGCGATTATCAGGGCTACCGCGGCAGAATCTCGATCATGGAGATTCTGCGCATGGACAGCGACATCGACGACCTGATCGTCCGGCACGCCACCCATCGCGAAATCCGCAATGCGGCCGATGCCAAAGGATTCCGCACGCTCGCCACGGATGGCTTGCGGCGTGTCACCGAAGGCCTGACCTCGCTCGAGGAAGTAGCACGCGTGGTCGACCTCACCGAGCGCATGTAGGCGCACAAGACCTGACCCATGTCACTCTACGCCTACAAAGCTATGGATCCGAACGGCCGCATGGTGCTCGGTCGCATGGATGCACTCAATCCGGTCGATCTCGAAATGCGCCTGAAGCGCATGGAATTGGATTTGATCAATGGCGACCCGCTCAAACAAGGTGGCTTTGGCGGTGCGCGCATCACCCGCCGCGAACTCATCGCATTTTGTTTTCATCTCGAGCAGCTTTCGCGTGCCGGCGTACCGATCATTGAAAGCTTGGCCGACCTGCGCGACAGCCTCGATAACCCGCGTTTTCGCGAAGTGCTGGCCGATCTGCTCGAAAGCGTGGAAGGGGGTAAAACCCTTTCGCAGGCGCTGGCCGGCCACCCCAAGGTTTTCGATAGCGTTTTCATCAGCCTGATCCAGGCCGGTGAAGAAACCGGCAACCTGCCGGAAGTTCTGGGGAACCTGACCGAGTCGATCAAATGGCAGGACGAGTTGGCGGCGCAAACCAAGAAACTCGTGATGTACCCGGCATTCCTCGGCATTGTCGTCGTCCTCGTCACATTGTTCATGATGCTTTACCTCGTGCCCAAGATGGTCGGCTTTATCAAGAACATGGGTCAGGAGTTGCCGATCCATACCCAGGTATTGATCGCCACCTCCAACTTCCTCCTCAGCTATTGGTATGTGGTCATTTTCCTGCCCATCCTGCTGGCCGGCGCCGTGGCATTCGCCGTCAAGACCAACCCCCGGATGCGCTATCGCTTCGATGCTGCAAAGCTTTCCCTCCCCTGGGTCGGAGAAATCTTCAAGAAAATCATTCTGTCGCGCTTCGCCGGCGTCTTTGCCATGATGTACGCTTCGGGCATTTCCGTGCTCGACTCGATCCGCACCACGCAGGGCATCGTCGGCAACACCTTCATCCAGGAAGGCCTGCAACGCGTCGAGGAAATGATCAGCGACGGCCAGAACATTACTGTTGCCTTTCAGAACGTCGGCCTGTTCCCACCGTTAGTGATCCGCATGCTGCGTGTCGGCGAAAATACCGGCTCGCTGGATACCGCACTGTCAAATGTCAGCTATTTCTATAACCGTGATGTACGTGAGTCGATTGCCCGCGTGCAGGCCATGATCGAACCGGCCATGACCATGATCGTCGGCGCCATTCTTGGCTGGGTCATGCTTTCCGTGCTGGGCCCGATTTATGACACCATCAGCAAACTTAAAATCTGAAGTCCCTAAAGTACTAGCGATACAACCCCCATGACCCAGCGCCGTGTCCTTTTTCTTGACGCCGCCCACCTCACCGCTTATCGCATCGGCGGTGGCTCCGTGCAGCCGGAGGGCGTGTTCGCGGCCGATCCGGCCGGCCTAGCGGCTTTCGGCACCTACCTGACACAGCAGCACCGCAGCGTGTTCATGCTGCTGGCGGATGTTGCCGAAGAAGGCTTTCAGATCGAGGACATCCCCAACAGTTCAGGGAAAGACCGGCGCGCGATCATCACGCGAAAACTCGCCCAGCACTTTTACGGCACGCCCTATTCCATCGCGCTTTCGCAGGGACGTCTCAAGACCGGCCGGCGTGACGAGCGGCTCCTGCTGATGGCCCTGACCCGGCCGCAACAGTTCGAGCCATGGCTCGCCGTCATGCACGACACGCAGGCGATCCTTGCCAGCATTTATTCGCTGCCCCAAACCATCCTCGGCTTGCTCCCCAGGCAGCCCCCACCACAACTGCTGCTGCTGACGCGGACGCACGCCGGATTGCGCCAGTCTTTCTTCGTTGAAGGCCAGATGCGCTTTTCGCGCCTGACCCCCTTGCCAGAGGGCTCGGCTGACGAACTAGCCATGGCATCCGCGCTGCAGGCCATGAAGATGCATCAGTATCTGGCAAGCCAGCGCCTGATCGAACGTGGCAAGCCACTTTCGACCATGTTGCTAGCGCACCCGGCTCAAGCGGCCGCCTTGCGCGCGCGTTGTCGGGACAATGCCGAACTACGTTTTGAGGTCCTCGACCTGCTGGAGACCGCCAAGCGTGTCGGTCTGCACTCGCCACTTGCCGATTCGCACGCGGAAGCATTGTTCTGCCACCTGCTGGCAAGAAAGCCACCCGCAGAACAGTTTGCGCCGCCGGCAGAGCGCCAGTTCCACCGTCTGTGGCAAACCCGCTATGTACTGAAAGCCGTCAGCGCCGTCATTCTGGCCGGTGGCATGCTGTTTGCCGCCAAGTTGGGGCTGGAAATGCTGCATACGCAGAACACCATCGAACAGATCCAGCAGCAGACACGCCTCGACCAGCAGCGCTACGACGCCACGCTACAGTCCTTGCCAAAGATTCCGCTCTCCATTGATAACCTGCGTGCGCTGGCTGATCGCGCCGATCAGGTGGCCAAGCGCGCCCAAGGGCCGGCACCGCTGCTCATGCAACTCAGCCAGTCACTCGACGCCTTCCCGAACATCACGATCGAGCGTCTCGAATGGAAAATAACCGAACGGATCGAGTCCGCACCCTCTGTTGTAGCCGCAGGCGTTGTCGCACCACCGCCATTACCCGCCAATATGGCCAACGGCCCCTATGCGCAGGCGATCGTCGCCGCGCAACTGCCCATCAGCATGGCCGGCAACCAGCGCGGTCAGCTAGCTCTGGTTGCCGACTTTATCAAGCATCTAGGCACGGCTCCCGATACGCTGGTCACCATCCTCCAACAACCCGTCGATACCCAGTCAGGAAAAACCCTTAAAAGTGGGGACGAGAAAAGTACACCGGAAGCACCAAAGTTTTCCTTCCGACTGACGCGTAAACTCTGAGACCTGAGACCATGGAACCCGGCGCTCCCTCTGTCATCAACCTCAAATTTCTTGGCTGGAGCCTCTTGCTTTTGCTGGCGGCTTGCCTGACTACTGCAGCAGCCATTACCGGCATACTTCATCTCGGTCACCAAACCGAGCTTGCACACAAGCAGGCTCTGGCACTGCAAACCGAAACCCGCAGCCGCCTGGCCCGCGCCAATGACGATCAGCGAGAAATCGGCGAAAAAATCGCCCGCTATCAGGAAGCCGTTCGCCTGGGGCGCACCCAGCCTGAGCGGCGTCTCGAGTGGGTCGAAACCCTGCGCAGCATCAAGGAGTCGCGGCGACTGCTAGGTCTCGACTATGAGATTTCCCCGCAAAAGCCACTCGACGACAAGGCAGTTACCGCCAGCGGCGGATTTACTTTCATGGTTAGCCCGATGAAACTGGAAATGCCCCTGCTCCATGAAAACGATCTGCTCGGCCTGATTGCCGACCTGTCGGCACGAGTGCAGGCGCTCATCAGCGTCAAAGCCTGCAAGATCGAACGGATTCCCGCCACACCAAACCAGACGAATGCCGCCACCTTGAAGGCATCCTGCGAAATCGACTGGATCACCCTGCAGGAAAAAACATGAGCACGGCCCGCCTGATTCTCGTCCTGATCACCGGCAGTTGCGCCCTGCACGTGCTGCCCGTGTGCGCTACCGAACCCGCGCCACCCATGCAACCACTAGGTCGCCTGTTCATGCCCCCCGAATGGCGCGCCAATCTCGAGCGCCAACGCCAGCTCAACATCCAGGAAACCCGCAACCTCGAGGGTGATTCCGTTCGCCTTGACGGCGTCGTGGTGCGCTCGACCGGCAAATCCACGGTCTGGGTCAATAACCGTCCCCAGACCGAAAATTCCCAAGACAGCGGCGTCATTGCCTCTACCTCACGGCGCGAACCGGGGCGCGCCACGCTCAGCGCCGGCACCGAGCCTCCCGCCGACCTGAAAGTCGGAGTCACCCTCAACAGGGCCACGCGCGAAACCACCGGTGGTCTTGCCGATGGCGAAATCCGCATTCAGCGGCACGCGCCGCAGAAGTAAAAGGTCGGCGATGGCGGGACGGCACTTGCGGCAACTCCAACGCGGTGCGGCGTTGCTAATCTTCATGATCCTGATGGTGATGGGCGCCATGACCTATCTCGTCAACAGTCTGACGCCCGAGATGATCGAGGCACGGCGGGCGCAAAGGACCGATGCGGCATTGGCACAGGCGAAAGCCACCCTTCTCTGGTATGCCGAAACCTTTCGCGAACAGCAGAACAAGATTCAAATGGATGCGGGCAACCTGCCACCCAATTATGTCCACGCTTATCTGCCCCTTCCCGACTTGGGCACGAACAACAACACCAACCCGTTTGGCTGCCCGGATTACCCTTCAGGAGAAGGCTGCGATGCGAACCTCTCCGGCAGCGCCCTGCACAAAACCGTGGTCGGGCGTTTCCCCTGGGCGCTCTTCGGTACCGGACCGTTGCGCGATGGATACGGTGAATGCCTCTGGTACGCTGTTTCTGGAAGTCATCAACGCATAGAGAAAATCGAGCCCATGAACTGGGATACCCTCGGCGAAATCGATATCGTCACCACCAACGAAACTGACCCGGCAAAGCTCAAAAGTCTGATCGCCACAGCTCACGAGCGCCCGACCGCCATCATCTTTTCACCGGGCCCCCCACTCGCCAATCAAAACCGTGGGGCCACCGACGGCAATGTCGTGACGCAATGCGGCGGCAATTACATCCCCGCAAATTACCTCGAGCCCAGCCTGGCTGCATCCTTGCTGGACAGTGCGGGCGCCGTCACCTCCACAAGCGCCTATTTTTCCGGCGCTGTATCCACCAGCAACACCGACGCCACCAATCTGGCCATTTCGACCCAAGGCAAGGTTTACAAGGACGGCACCAGCTTCAAAAATACCTGTCCCTCGAGCAGTACAAATTGCGGGCTGGTGGCCAACGATACCGGCTTGGAGATCACCTCTGCCACCCTCTTCGACGCCGTCCGAAAAAATAGAAACTTTCGCAACGAAATTGACCAGATGACCGAGCGGATAGCCGAGTGCGCACGCGACCAGATCGCCGCGAGCAATTTTGGCACAAATGGCAAGGTCAACGACGCCTGCTCGATTGGCCTCGATGCCTTCGGTCCGCCGGGCTACTACGCACATTACCGTGAGCAGGTTTTCGTAAGCAAGTGCGCGAGCTGCGCGGTGACGGTGGATACCGTGCTGGCTCCCTCGTGCGCAGGCGCGTTGATGCTTGGCAACCAGCGTGACAAAAAAACCGATGGGGTAACAATGCAACTGCGCCGCGACAACACCGAAAAGGCCGATGCCAGCAATTACCTCGAGGGCGTCAATCTGAGCAGCTTCAATGCTGCCGGGGACACCTATGCAGGCATCAGCAAGCTGCTGCGCCCACCCATCCAGACCCTGGGACAAGACATCGTGCGCTGCATCCTCCCGGGGGCCAGCATGCTCGCCGCACCATCCGCCTTGCCTTCCAGCTCGGAACTGTCACGCTATGATCCCGCCACACGCACCGTCACACTCGGGCGGGTAAATGTCGAGTCGGACCAGGGCTATTCCGGTGCCGCGCTGTTTGGCTGCGTGTGGGCACCTGAAGCCCATGCCACCGGCAGCGGTTTTCGCAGTTATTTCCAGTTCAACATTACCGATGCCGGCGATGGTTTCGCTTTTGCCGCCGTGGATGGTGACGTAAATAACACCTATGTCTGCGGCGCGGGCGAACAGCATCTCGGCTATTCGGGCAACAACAGCTACACCGCGCCCATCCTCTATCCAAAGATCGGGCTCGAAATCGACACCCGGTTTAACTTCCAGAGTAACCCGCCGTTCGTTCCCGACGGATTCAATCCGGCACGGAGAACGACGAGCGGGCCGCTGGCGTTTCGCACACTCGCCAACGGTCGCGCCGACCCGGACTATGCCGGCGGTCACATTGGTCTGGTGTATTGGGGTGGGGAGACTCCTATCAGCACCAGCGACGGCATCATTAATACCTGTACCGTCAATACCGATTGCCTCTCCCCCAGCAGCTGCGATGCCGGCTTCTGCAAGCTGAAGCAGGAGGAAGACGACAACGTGCATGGACAGTTGCCCATTGCGGTAACCCCGGCAATACGCCCGCCACCGCGCAATCCGGTACTTCCGCCGCCAGTGACTGCTGTTGGCACCTCGCCGACGGCACCACCCTCACCGCCACCCTATCCACCCTACGCCGTGGACAAACTCGATCCCAGCCTGAGCTCCGTGCCAGTCAATCAGGCCATTCACATGCGTGTCGAGGTACAACGCGCCTATGCCGGGCGTGACGACACCAGCCGACTAGTCAGGGTGGTCGCCACGACGAATCTGGCTACCTTGTCGGATTTACCCACTATCGACGGTGTCGCTCTGCAATCAGGCAATATTTTGCTGGTTACCGGTCAGACCGATGCCACCACCAACGGTGTTTATCTTGCAGCGGTCGGTACCTGGGCACGCGCATCCATGGCCGACGAAGCCTTCGAAGTGGCGCCCGGCACCTCCTGGTTCGTCAAGGAAGGCACGGCTCATGCCGGCAGTCTGTGGCGTCTGCAGAACACCGAAGTGCCGATCCTGCGCGTCAGCCCGCTCGAGATTCAGCGTTTCCGTGCGGCGGTGAAGTCAGTTGCCACTGGTAACGTCACCCCATCGGGCCTGTCGAGCGTCGGCGGCTACACCCCGCAGGCCGGTGACCGCATCCTGCTCGCCGGCCAGTCCGACCCCAGACTGAATGGCGTGTGGCTTGCTGCTGAGGGCAGCTGGAGTCGCGCCGCTCCTGAAGACACGGTCCTCGGGATGAAAGACGGAGCAATGTGGTTCGTTACCAACGGCGCCGGCGCCGGCGCCTACTGGCGCCTCAACGGCGACGCCACGCCCGGCACCAGCAACATCAGCATCGCACCGCCCGTTGTCAACGATCTCTATGCCGCCCGCGTCACCACGCAGGTCTGGAAAGAAGGTAGCAATACCGAGCAGATCACCCGCATGAAAATCACCACCAGCAGCATGAACGAGATGGATCCGGTTGTCCGCTACGGCACCTGCGATACCGGCACCTGCCCCACGTCCAACCCGGTCGATCAGGTGTGCGGCGGCACCGAAACCGACACCCATCGTTACTGCTATACGGGGCAAAAACCCAAGCTCTACGACAGCCAGAAGATTTACGATATCCGCGGCAGCACCTGCGGCGCCAACCTGAGCTGCTCTACCGGCGAATTTTGCGGCATCGACAACACCTGCTACCGCCCAGCCTTGCGCACCACGCGCCTGGGTTTCACCACAAGTCAAAGCACGCAAAGCCAAGTCATCACCATCAGTGATTTCTTCACCACATGGCTGCCATGAAATCCGCCGTTCCGCCAATGCCGACTTTCTCTCTTCGTGTAAAGTTGCTCCAAATGCAAACATTCAGCTGGAGGTCCATGCGGCTGCCTGCCGTCCCGCCAGTGCCGACTTTTTCGCGCGGCTTCACGCTCACCGAAATGGCGGTGGTGCTGGTCATCGTCTCCCTCCTGATCGGCGGGATGGTCATACCGATGTCGGTGCAGCAGGATATTCGCAACAACACTGACACCCAGAAGCAGCTTGCCAACATCAGCGAGGCACTGATCGGGTTCGCGGCAAGCAAAACCAAGCCTTATCTGCCGTGCCCCGACACAGATGGTGATGGGCTGGAGAATCGCACCGGCAGCGCATGCACTCTGCAAGAAGGTAATCTGCCTTGGGCAACGCTCGGGCTCGGGCGTCAGGATGCCTGGAACAACCCGTTCCGTTACCGTGTTGCCGCCACATTCTCCGACAGCACAGCTGGATTCACCTTGTCAACGGCAGGAGACATACGAGTATGCGAAGCCAGTACCTGCGCCACAGCCTTGGCCGCTGCACTCCCCGCTGTTGTTCTGTCACTGGGGAAAAATGGCGCAGCGACGCCCACCGATGCGGACGAACTGAAAAACAGGACCTATGTCGCTGCTGACGCCGACTTCGTCCAGCACACCCAGACCGGAGGCACTACGGGTTTCGACGACTTGCTGGTCTGGCTGCCATCCAGCATCCTCATCACCCGCCTGATCTCCGCCGGCCGTCTGCCCTGAAAAGTCGGCACTGGCGAGAGGGCAGCTTGACCGTGCGCCCCGCTTCCTGAGACACTCCCCCCATGCATTTTCGTTGAGACGCTTCACCGCATGAACTCAGCCCCACCCTGCGAAAACAAAGCTTGCTTTCTCGAGCGCCTGCGTACCGCTGGCGTCGAACCTGGCGACAGCGAAGAATTGGGGCTCAACAAGCAATTGCTGATGTTCGCCACCGGCCTGATCAGTATCACGTCCATGCTGTGGATGCTGATTTACTGGTCCATCGGTCCGCAGTTTTCCACCACCCTGCCCTACCTGTTCCAGTTGCTGCTGGCCGGGAACGTGCTGCTTTACATTCGTCTGCGCAATTTTGATTTTTTCCGCCTTTCCCAACTGGCCCTTTTTTTGTTCGCACCTTTCGTGATGCAGTGGTATATCGGCAACTTCATTACCGGCAGTGGCATCATCTTGTGGGGTTTGTTTGCGCCGTTCGGGGCCATCCTGTTCTTCGGCGTCACCGAGTCGATCGCCTGGTTTATCGCCTGGGTCTTCCTCACTGCGCTGACCGGAGTTTTCGATTACCTGCTCGCCGACGCCACCACCAAGGCAAACCTGGCTATTCCCTTGCGCATCAGCATGGTGTTTTTTGCGCTCAATTTCATCGCCGTGGCAACCATCATCTACGTATTGCTGCGCTATTCGATCCAGGGCAAGCGCAAGATCGAGGCGCGCCTGAAAGAGGCCCACGAGCAGTTGCTGACGGAGCAGGACCGGTCCGAAAGACTCCTACTCAACATCCTGCCCGCCCCCATTGCCTTGCGCTTGAAAAACTCGGAAGAGACCATTGCCGACGGTTTTGCCGATGCCTCGGTGATGTTTGCCGATATCGTCAACTTCACCCAGGTCGCGTCAAAGATGTCGCCGAGCGAGGTTTTTAGAATGCTCAACGGCATTTTTTCGGCCTTCGACGACATGGCGGAAAAGTATGACCTGGAAAAAATCAAGACGATCGGTGACGCCTACATGGTCGCCGGCGGCCTCAACACGGAAAATGCTGACTACACGGCGGCCATCGCCGATCTCGCACTGGAGATGAACACGCTCCTTCACGGTGATTTTGCAGTGAATACCTCTCACCTCGAAATGCGCATGGGCATCGGTACCGGACCGGTGGTGGCCGGCGTCGTCGGCAAGAAGAAATTCATCTACGACCTGTGGGGTGACACGGTAAACCTGGCGAGTCGCATCACCAGCGAGGGCGTACCGGGCATGGTTCACTGCGATGCCGCCACCCACCGCCGTCTTGCTGACCGCTTCGAATTCAAGGAGCCGCAGACCATCCATCTCAAGGGCAAGGGCAATATGACAGTCTACCGGCTGCTTGGCCGCAAGCGTGCAGACTAACGCCGGCTAAGCGGCTACCACCAGGCGGAAGCGCACACAACCCACGCGGTTTTCCGCCAACTCGAGCCGGTATCCCCCCTGCTCGGCAAGACGAGCACACTGGTACAGGCCGACACCCAAACCATTTTCTGAGGGCAGGCGCTGGTTGAAGAGCTTGGTGGCGATCACATCAGAAATATCACCGCCAGTATCACTCACCTCGAGCCATGGCTTGTTCTCACGGCAAAACAGACTTACCTCCGCAGTAATATCCGGGCCACTGCGCCGCTTCTCGACAATGTTTTGCAGCAGGTTTTCGGCGATGCTCGAAAATAATGCCGGATCATCCACCATGCATGCCGGGAGAGTGCCTTCCCCAGAAAAGACCAGCCAGTCGGCAGCATAGCGGTTTTCCAGCGCCGCCAGCCAGTTCGTGGCGGGCATCGGCTGTGCCGGCATGGCTTGACCCGGCTTGGCAAGCTTTTCCAACGTCTGCCGCAAGCGTGTGGAAATCTCGGGCAACTGACGTCGCAACAGGGCATGGAAACCCGCCGAAGGCGTGCCGCCCTCCTGCTCCGCAGCCGCACAAAGCGTATCCATCGATTGCAGCAGGTTTTTGACATCATGCGTCAGCCGCGCCCCGGTTTCATGGATTGCCTCGATATAGGACAGCCGCATGAGTTCCTGCGCGCGCCATTTCCCCAGATAAAACTCGGCCAGAATACGCACCGCCAGGTCGTAATGCCAGCGCATGCCGGGGCTGGGTTGAACGCGGGTTACCAAGCCGATTTTCAGACGGCCACTGGACAATTCAAGATGGTGCCCGTGCTGTTCTCCGAAGGTATGGTGGCCGTCCTGGTCATCCCAGCTGCCACCCACAACTCCGGGCAAACGTAGGGGTAATTCGGTGCAGGCCAATGCGAGAAATCGATCCGGATCCTCTTCACTTCGCGAGAGCTCGGCCAAAGATTCCAGCCAGTCCTCGACCGGCAAGCCGAGCGACATGACATGCTGCGCCATGGCAGCGCCAAGCCCGCCGAATCCGGAACGGGGATCCCAGATGAAGCCCAGCAACATCAAGGTGCCGGAGGCCAGCGCCAAGGTTGTCAGCAACGCTTCAGCATAGATCGCCTTGAAGAACAATGAAAAACTCAGGCTGCCCAGCACGATAACCGCTAGCAGGAGAAATACCAGCACGCCATAAATGAAATCAACGATTTCGGCACGACTTCCCGATGTTGACCGGCCCATGGGCAACGCCGCCATGCCGAGAAAGGCCAACGGGGACAGATAAATCATCAAGTTTGGCAATGCCGTTTCGGCAAGCTGCGCGGCTACCAACAACTGCGGCAAGATGAGTGCGAGAACAACCGTGACCAGGTAGCCAAGCGCCAGCAGATGAAACAGGCGTTCCCAGCGATCGGGAAACAGGAACACCTTGCCGCCCGCGACGCCCGCCAGCAGCATCGTCCATAACAGGAGCAGACCCCAGTTCAGGTAATAAGCCAATAACGCGGCGGACAGTACCACCAACACTGTTCCGGCAAACCCCACGCGTCGCCTGGGCTGTACAAAAGGTTGCCACAGCAAGCCGAGACCGATATGCGACAGGAACAGCAGGCGCCCCAGCGTAGTGGTCGGCTCTTGGAGAAATACCAGATGCAGAACCCCCAGGAACGCAAGGAATATCCAGCGACGATTGGTGGTGAAGGCTAATTGGTTTGGCAAAGTTGGCACCTCAGGACCCTGCGAGATTCTAGACCGCCGGGCCTGCGGAATGGACAGCGTGAGTGACGCGATTCCGACATACTGTCAATTTTCAGACACTCAAGGTTCATCGTATCGTCAGGAAGGCCACCACTTTTTCACTTCGTTACCGGAATTGCAGCGCTTACCCGCGCTTTTCTTGATTTTCAAGCACAGCCGAGACATGGCACACTAAGTGCTTAATGGTCTGTAGTTATAACTTTAGGTGGAGTTCAAAATGAAAAGACAATCCGGTTTTACCCTCGTCGAAATCGCCATCGTCCTCGTCATCATCGGTTTGCTGCTCGGCGGCGTGCTGAAGGGGCAAGAGTTGATCAATAGTGCGAAGGTGAAGAACTTTGCCAGCGACATTCGCAACATTTCCACGATGGTTTACGCCTACCAGGATCGCTTTCGGGCATTGCCGGGTGATGATCCGCGCGCCAACACCAACTTTACAGGCGGCACTCTGGCAACGACACCCGCAGCCTCAATCGGCAATGCCCGCATCAACGGAACCTGGAACTCGACTGCCATCACCGACGAAACGGTACTGTTCTGGCAGCATGTTCGCCTCGCTGGACTCGCGAGCGGCACCTCGGTGTTGCCAGCCGCCGCCACCCCAGGGGATGTCTATTACCCCCGCAATGCTGACGGCGGACGTCTCGGCGTGACCGGAGACGCAGTTTTCACTGGCGCAGCGGTCTGGGCGGCAAACTTCTTTGTCTGCATGTCCGGCGTGCAAGGCCGCTTTGTCCGCCAACTTGACACCACCCTGGACGACGGCGACTCCAGTACCGGCACCGTACGGGTTCTTGGTACAGCCGCCGGTGGTGAGTTTGCAACATCCGGCACCTTCCACACAGTCGTGCCGGCCGATGACGCTGTCCTTTTCACCGTCTGCCAAGCCAACTGATCCAACATCGTTCTGCCCAACAAAGCCCGCTGCGGCGGGCTTTGTCTTTTTTACCCACGTAACAACCGCTCTTCCCCCGCCGTCACCGCCGCAGCCCCGCCGCGAATCACCACCACATCCCCGGCATGCAGCAAGGTATCGCCTGACAAAGCCACCTGCGGCTGCGACCGGCGGCGAATCGCCGTCACGCCAGCGCCGACTTTTTCCAGCGCAATTGCTTCGAGGCTACGCCCGACTGCCCACGCGCCCGCATCGAGGGTAACGGCGTGCAGGCGGTGCTGCTCAGAGTCGGATAAATGCTCCCCGGCATCCGACGTACCATGAAAGAAGCCACGTAACAGAGCATAGTGTTGCTCGCGCAGATCGCGCAAGCGCCGGATAACGCGGTGCATCGGCACCCCCACCAGCGCCAGGGCATGGGTGGCGAGCATCACCGAGGACTCGAGCGCTTCGGGTACCACCTCGGCCACCCCGGCCTCGAAGAGTTTTTCCGCATCCTCCTCCTCGCGCGAGCGTGCCACGATGGGCAGATCGGGGCGCAACTCGCGCACGCGCTCGGCCAGGCGCAAGGTGGTATCGATATCGGCGAAAGTCACCACCAGCGCACTGGCCCGCAAAATCCCCGCCGCCAGCAAATTTTCGCGGCGCACGCAGTCGCCCCAGGCCACCGGTTCGCCGGCCGCGGCAGCTTCGCGTACCCGTTCGGGATCGAGGTCGAGCGCCATGAAACCGATCTGCTCGCTTTCGAGAAAGCGCGCCAGGTGCTGGCCGGTTTTCCCGTAGCCGCAGAGGATGACGTGCTTTTCGGCCGCCACAGTGCGGGCCGCGATCTGGGTCAGCTGCATCGAACGCATCAGCCACTCCGCAGCGACAAAGCGTAAGACGAAGCGGTCGGAAAAATGCACGATCAGCGGCGCGATCATCATCGACAGCACCATGGCTGCCAGCACAGGCTGGATACGCTCGGGATCGATCAGGCCAGTGTCGGTGGCACGCGCCAGCAGCACGAAACCGAATTCGCCCGCCGCGCAGAGCCAGAGACCCGAGCGCAGCGCCGTGCCCGGGCTACTGCCCAACAGGCGCGAGATCACGCCGACCACGGCCAGCTTGCTCGCCAGCAACAATAGCAACATCGCCAGCACACCAGCGACATCGTGCCAGATCGCCACCGGATCGAGCATCATGCCGGTGGAGATGAAGAACAGACCGAGCAGCACGTCGCGGAAGGGTTTGACATCTTCTTCGACCTGATAGCGGTACTCGGTCTCGGAGATCAACATGCCGGCGACGAATGCACCCAGCGCCGGCGACAGCCCGGCCAGCTCGGTCACGGTGGCAAAACCGAGTGTTACCAGCAATACGTTGAGCATGAACAGTTCGCTCGATTTTCGCCGCGCCACCAAACCAAACCAGGCATGCATCAGGCGTTGGCCGATAAACAACACCAAGGCAAGCAGCGCGGCGGCTTTCACCAGCGCCAGGCCCAGTTCGCCAGCCAAGGCATCGACCGGTTGCGACAGCGCGGGGATCAGCACCAGCAAGGGCACCACGGCTAAATCCTGGAACAGCAGCACGCCCATCACTTCGCGGCCGTGCGCAGCGTCGAGTTCGCGCCGTTCGCTCAAGAGCTTGGAGAGGATCGCCGTCGATGACATGGCAAGCGCCCCACCCAGCGCCACGCTAGCCTGCCAGGACACGCCCCAGAACATGGCATTGGCCGCCACCGCCGCAAGTGTTACGACGACCTGCGCCAGACCGAGGCCAAACACGATGCGCCGCATGGCGAAGAGACGCGGCAACGAAAATTCGAGGCCGATGGTGAACATCAGGAACACCACGCCGAATTCCGCCAGCCGCTGGGCGCTGGCGCTATCGGGCATCAGGCCGAAAGCATGCGGCCCCGCCAGCGCACCGACCAGCAGGTAACCGAGAATGGGCGGCAGGTTGAGGCTGCGACACGCGACTACCGCAAGTACTGCGGAGGCAAGCAATAGCAGGATCAGATGAAGGGACACGGATTACTCGTCAGGCTGAGAGGGCGGGTGGTTATAATTTGCCCCAATCATAACCGCCGAAACGCTTTCCTATCGCGGTTCGGCCTTCTTCCTGCTCATGACCTCAAGCGCCGCCGCCTCACACACCCTCGATCTTGCCCGCCGCGTCCTCGCCATCGAAGCCGCTGCCGTACTGAAAACCGCCGACCGGCTGGGCGATTCGTTCGCGCAGGCCGTCGCCCTGATCCTGGCTTGCCGGGGACGCGTCATTGTCAGCGGCATCGGCAAATCCGGTCATATCGGCCGCAAGATCGCCGCCACCATGGCGAGCACCGGAACGCCAGCCTATTTCGTGCATGCTGCCGAGGCGGTGCATGGCGACCTTGGCATGATCACGCGTGACGACGTGCTGATCGCCCTGTCCAACTCCGGCGAAAACGACGAACTGCTGACCATCGTACCGCTGGTAAAACGTCAGGGTGGCAAGTTGATCGCCATCACGGGCAATGCTGAATCCGCGCTGGCACGTGAAGCCAACATCCACCTTGACGCCCATGTCGAAGAAGAAGCCTGCCCGCTCAACCTCGCCCCTACCGCCAGCACAACGGCGGCCCTGGCGCTGGGCGATGCGCTGGCGGTTGCCCTGCTCGATGCGCGCGGCTTCGGCGCCGAGGATTTTGCCCGCTCGCATCCCGGCGGGGCGCTCGGTCGCAAGCTGCTGACGCATGTGAGCGACGTCATGCAGCCAGTCGACCGTGTCGCACTGGTCAGCGCCGCTACGGCGGTACCGGCAGCACTGACCGCCATCTCGCGTGGTGGGCTGGGCATGGCGGCGGTTCTCGATGTGGACGGCACGCTGACCGGCATTTTCACCGATGGCGACCTGCGGCGCGCACTCGAAAAGCTGGGTGACTTGCGCATGATTGCGGTCGGCGAAATCATGACGCGCAATCCACGCACCATCGGACCCGAACGCCTGGCCGTTGAAGCGGTCGAAATTATGGAACGCTACAAGATCAACCAGTTGCTCGTCACCGATGCCGCCAGCCAGTTGGTCGGTGCTCTCAACATGCATGATCTATTTCGCGCAAAGGTGGTGTGATGAAATGTCTTGAACAGGCGGCCAAGGTACGGCTGATGGGTTTCGACATCGATGGCGTGATGACCGACGGACGTCTTTATTTCGGCCCGGAAGGCGATTACTGCAAGGCGTTTTTCAGTCGGGACGGACTTGGCCTCAAGCTGTTGGCGAAATCCGGTGTCAAGCTCGCGATCATTACCGGCCGCGACTCCCCGATCGTCACCCAGCGCGCCGCCAATCTGGGCATCGAACTGGTCATGCAGGGTGTGGAGGACAAGCGCACCGCGATGGAGGAACTGCTGGCACGTGAAAACCTGGATTTTGCCCAGTGCGGCTACATGGGTGATGACATGATCGACCTGCCTCTGCTGCGCGCTTGCGGCTTTTCCACGACAGTGCCCGACGCCCATGCGCTGGTGCGCCAGCATGCCTGCTACGTTGCCCAGGCACCCGCAGGCGCGGGCGCGGTACGCGAGGTTTGCGAGTTGATCCTGCGCGTTCAAGGCAACTGGGAACGTGTCATGGCGCCCTATCTGGTCTGACCCGCACTGGCATGCATAGCCGATTCGGCCCGGCCGCCACTCTGTTCCCGCTGATCCTGATCGGCTCGCTGGCAGGCGTGAGTTACTGGCTCGACTTAGCCTCGCGCGCCCCGACCGGCCCCAACGACGGCAAGACGCGCCACGATCCCGATTACATCGTTGAAAATTTCGAGTTACGCCGATTCGATCCGGAAGGCGCCCGGCAACATACCCTGCGCGCGCCCCTCATGCGCCATTACCCGGATGACGACAGTACCGTCGTTCTTTCCCCTGAACTGACTTACCACCGGGCACCAACCACTGAGGTCAGCGCCCGTGAGGCCAGGGTCGACAGCCAGGCCAAGCATGTGGAACTCATCGACGACGTACGCGTGACGCGCCGTGGCGAAGCCGGCAAGCCGGATAGCGTGCTCACCACCAGCCATCTTGATGCCTATCCGGATGACGAGATCGCCACCACTAAGGAGCCGGTGCTCATCACCCAGGGGCTCACCAACGTCACCGGCAGCGGATTGGAAGCCAACAACAAGACGCAAATTTACGTGCTTGAAGGGCCGGTTCATGGCATATTCCACCGCGACAATGTTGTCGTTGCCCGGACAAGCGCCGCGCCTGTGCCCGCAGTAAATACTTCACCGCCCGCGCCCAAGCCCTCGACAATCGTCAAACCAAAGCCGAAGAAAAAACCACGGGCAAGCACCAAACCCAAAGTCAAACCGAAACCCAAAAAATGACATGAACACATCCGCGCGCACCCTGATCCTTTTGCTCGCTAGCGGCATCTTTGCCGCAGGCGCCGTTCATGCCGAACGTGCCGACCGCGACAAGCCGGTCAACCTGGATGCTGCCAAGGTCACCATCGACGACATCAAGCGCGTGCATATCTTCGAGGGGAATGTCGTCCTCACCCAGGGCACCCTGGTCATCAAGAGCGCAAAGCTGGTCGTCACGCAGGATGCCGAAGGCTTTCAGAAGGGCGTCGCCACCGGTGGTGCGGATGGCCTGGCGCGCTTTCGCCAGAAGCGCGACGGCAAGGATGAATATATGGATGGCGAAGGCGAGCGCATCGAATACGATTCGCGCAGCGAAAAGGCTGAATTCTTCAAGCGCGCCTACGTCAAAAGCGGCATGGACGAAGTGCGCGGCGATTTCATTTCTTACGACGGTATCACCGAACAGTATCTGGTGACAGCCACACCAGGAGCTAAGCCCGGCAGCGAGCAAAGTCGCGTACATGCCGTCATCCAGCCCAAGAGTACCAAGAAGGACGCCGCAAGCGGGGCTCCCGCAGCCATCCGCGCTGCACCATAGCCCGCTGTAATACGGGCTAATATTCGTCGGAATTAAGCAATCAACCCATTGATTATGGGTTTATATATCCCTATGAAAAATATTTTGCTGCACTGCAGCAAAAAGTTCTTGACTTCGACTCATCGGTCCATATAATTCAATCCATGATGCACTGCAACATAAAGCTGCAATCGGACAGAAACACTAATTGACTTTCAGACATTCAATTCAGGAGCTCACCATGTACAACACACCCGAACAATTCGCCGGCGCCAACAAAGCCAACGTCGAAACCCTGCTGACCGTCGCCAACACCGCGTTTGCCAGCGCAGAGCGCCTCGCCGCCCTGAACCTGAACACCGCCCGCATCGTGCTGGAAGACAGCGTGAATAACACCAAGGCCCTACTGTCCGTCAAGGACGTGCAAGAGTTGCTGAACATGCAAACCGCCCTGGCTCAACCCGCTTTCGAAAAGGCCATTGCCTACTCCCGTAGCGTTTATGAAATCGCCACCCAGACCCAGGAAGAGTTCGCGAAGATTTTCGACACCCAGTACGTCGAAATGAACAAGAACGTCACCTCCGTGCTGGACAAAGCTGCAAAGAGCGCGCCCGCCGGTTCCGACGTCGCTGTCGCCGCCGTCAAGTCGGCCATCGCCGCCGCCAACTCGGCCTACGAGACCATGAACAAGGCTGCCAAACAGGTTGCCGAGATGGCCGAAGCGAACGTTGCTGCCGCCACCACCGCGACCGTCAGGGCTGTCGGCGCTGCCGCACCGAAGGCCAGGAAAGCCGCCTAAGCAGATTTAAGCGTTTTCGTCTCCTCCTCCGGTTCCGCAAAGGAACCGTTTCA
>JAABQX010000013.1 GCA_011391215.1 Rhodocyclaceae bacterium | reverse complement strand
CAAACTCTTCAGTTTAATCTCTTCGCTCACTTACTCAGAATCAACAAGGTCAATTTCTTAACCTTACTGTTTGTTTCCGTGTAAGTGCTTTGCTTCAATTTTTTAAGCTACAAGCTCGCGCACAGTCTTTCAACCAAGAACTTCTCAGTCCCTGCAGCAGTAGCTTCGATTTCGCTACCACCACGTGTCGCTCGCTCCAACTCAGCAAGCACCTACACCTATCGGCTGTTAGTTTGTTAAAGATCAGTCGCTGCCTCAGCAACGAGAGGGGCGCATTATACGGAGCATTTCCCTACCGTCAAGAACTTTACAAAAAGAAATTTCGGCAGGAGAAAACAGGTGAAATCGTCTGCCTCAGCGCAGCAAATCAACGTAGCAAATCAATCTCGGCGAGTTGGCGCCTCAGACGGCGCGCATGGCGGTGGCGCGCCAACAGGCGTGGATCAGTCTGCAACTGACCGAAGGTCTGGCCGACCACCATCACAATACCCAGCACCGGAAGAACCAGCATCAATCCGGGAACACCCGCCACAGCGCCCCCTACGAAGATCATCACTACCGTCAGCAGCGGATGCATGCGCAGGCTCTTGCCGATGGTCAGCGGCATATACACGAAGTCATCGAGCATGCGGGCCAGCACGAAGAGGCCTACGGCCCACCACGCCATCTCGGGGGCCTGCGGAAAGTCCGTCGCCGCGACCAGAACCACCAGCAAGCCGCCCAGGATGGAACCGATATAAGGCAACCAGGCCAGCACGGCACAAATCAGACCAAGCAACCAGGCTCCAGGAAAGCCCAGCAACCAGAGGCCCATGCCGAGGGTGACCGTGTCAAACAAGGTCAGCCAGAGCAAGCCCTGAAAATAGGCACGAGCGGTTCGATCCACCTCGGCGAGCAGATTGAGCGTGCGCTCGAAAAAGGCATTCGGTACTGCCCGCGCCAGAAAGCGCAGGAACACCCGGCCGTCACGCAGGAAGAAAAATGCAAGAAAGGGGGTGAGCAACAGCGCCGGCGCCCAAGCCGCTGTCGCCAACATCAAAGGCTCGATATGCCCGGTCATCGATCCGGAAACCTCTTCCAATCGCGCAGCGGTTGCATCGGCCACGTGCGCATCGGCAAACATGCCCCAATTGGCTTCAAGCACCCGCAAGCTCCGGTCAAGCAGCGTGTTGCCGCCATGCAAATAACGCATCAACGTCGCCTGCCAGTCGAGCAATCGTGCGCCGAAGTGCGGCAGCGAAAGCATTCCGATCAATAATGAAGTACCCAGGAAACCGGCCATCGCCGTGCCGGCGGCAGTTTCCCGACGCATGCCGCGATAGATCAGCCCCACCATGACGGGTTGCAACATGTAGTAAAGGATCAGCGCCAGCAGAAAAGGTACCGTCAACCACAACAGTTTTTGCAAGGCCGCCAGCAGCAGGCAGGTAGCGCCGATGATCCCGGCCCAGACCAGGGGGCCGGACTGCTGCCGGGAGTCGGGGAAAGCTAAAGGTGCTGACGCCATAATTGCGACTCACCACCCTGCATTTGACGGATGCGCCGGCCCATTTCCCGCGCGAGTTGCAAGGCGATCTTGCTGGCGATGCGGGCATGTGTATCCATCAGGCCGAGAAAATCCTGACGAAACAAGGCCGCCAATCGGGTTGTTTGCGTGGCTCGCGCCTGGGCCGCTCGTGGCAGGTTGTCCAGCAGGGCAAGGTCACCAAAAAACTGGCCCGGCACTAGCGTACCGATCAGCCCACCCTCACCTTCACCCTGTCGACGCAACTCCACCTCCCCCTGCTGGACAATGTAAATCGCCTGTCCTTCCTCTCCTTCATCGAAAACGACTTCATCTGCCAGATATTCGCGCTGATGGAGTAGCCCTTCGATGATGTCGAGTTCCGCCGGGGAAAGCTGGCTGAACAAGGAAATCTGAGCCAGTTGAGCGAGGCGCGCTGTGAGTTTTCTGGGGCCGAAAATTTTCATCAGGGGCGTGGGCTTGTTTTGCATCTGGCGATTCTATGCGTATTCCTGCAGCGGCCAACACGCCAGTTCCCGGTAACGAGCACCGGAGGGTTGCAAAAATGACTCGACAAGGGAGAACTCGCCAACCCGCCAGCGGATAGGCACCTGCAGCGTCGGCAATCCGTCGCAGCGGGCTTGGCGAACCAGGGTCACATGCGGAACCTGCTGCCGTGAATCAGGCTGAAAACCTGCCGTCAGCAGCACCTGCGATAGCGTATCCACAAGTCGGCGCTGGCGGGACGGCATCTCTTGACAACCCGCCCAGAGAATGTGGTTGTGGGGCCACCAGCCCAAGCGATCGAGCACCATCTCGAAGGGCGCAGCACACACCGTGGCGGCGGCATCATGCAGGCTGGCAAGCTGATCAGGGGAAACCGCACCGATAAACTGCAGCGTCACATGCAGGCTGTCGCGACGCATGCGTCGGCCGCCGCAGCGCGCAACGCCGGACGATGCGGCAAACTCCAAAGCATCCAGTGCCGCCGCATCGGGCCAAATGGCAAAAAATACCCGTCGCGTCGCTCTTGCCGGTTCAGGCACGAATCAGGAGCGCGACAGCCTCGGCGGCGATGCCCTCGCTGCGCCCTTCAAAACCCAGCCGTTCCGTAGTCTTGCCCTTGACGTTGACGCAGTCCGTTGCGATTTCCAGGTCAGCTGCAATGTTCACGCACATTGCCGCTACATGCGGCGCAACGCGTGGTGTTTGGGCGATCACCGTGCAATCGATGTTGCCCACCCGCCAGCCGGCTGCGTGCACTGCCGCCACCGCGCCACGCAGCAAAACGCGGCTATCAGCACCTTTCCAGCTGTCGTCACTATCGGGAAACATGCGGCCAATATCCCCCAGTGCAGCGGCCCCCAAAATCGCATCGGTGATGGCATGCAGCAGCACATCGGCATCCGAATGGCCGGCCAGACCCCGCTCATAAGGAATCGTCACGCCACCGAGAATCAGCGGACGCCCCGTCACCAACGCATGCACGTCATAGCCATGCCCCACCCGGATATCCATGTCAGCTATTCCTATTCTGCAAAATCCATTCGGCCAATTGCAGGTCGAGCGGATAGGTTACCTTGAGATTAGTCGCATCCGCCGCGACCAGTCGCGGACGCAGGCCGAGCGCCTCGATGGCACTGGCCTCATCAGTGACGGTCTGCGCATATTCGAGCGCCTCGGCCAACAGGCCATAGCGGAACATCTGCGGTGTCTGCGCCTGCCAAAGGCCTTCGCGTGGCACGGTGGCGGCAACGCGCACACCGTCAGATGAAAGCTCCTGCGCACGTTTCAACGTATCCGCCACCGGCACGGCGAGTAAGCCACCAACCGGATCATTGCCGACCTCGGCGATGAGCTTTTCGACATGGACACGCGTCAGGCAGGCACGGGCAGCATCGTGCACCAGAATCCAGTCATCTGCCCCAACCTGCTCGCGCATCGCGCGCAGGCCCCGCGTGACGCTCTCTGCCCGCGTCGGCCCGCCGCAACGCAATATCGTCAGCCGTGGCTCGAGGTCACGCCAATCGAAGCCATCCCAGTGAGCGTCATCCGCTGCCAACACGACAAAAACACGTTCGATCACGGGCACGGCAGCCAGCACACCAAGGGTATGGCGGATCAGCGGCTGGCTGGCGATCGGCAGGTATTGCTTGGGGCAGTCGCCCCCCATGCGCGCACCACCGCCACCCGCAGGTACAAGTGCAAAATAAGTCATGGGCGGATTCTATAATGAGCTTGTGATTACCTTTGAACCTGCCGCTTATCCGAATATTCAGGCGTTTGCCGTTAGTATCGGGATCGGCTTGCTGATCGGCTTGGAAAGGGAACGCAAATCCGATGCCAAAGCCGGGTTGCGAACTTTTGCGCTGACGGCGTTGTTAGGTTGCCTCTCTGCGCTGTTGGGCGAAAAATCGGGGAGCGGATGGATTCTCGCGGCGGGTTTGCTGATGACTGCAACGATGATGATCGTGGCGCTCGCCAGCGACCCGCAAGATGATGGCGATCCGGGCACTACCTCGGTGGTTGCATTGATGGTTTGTTTCGGGCTGGGCGCGCTGGTCTGGTACGGCCAAGCCACGCTGGCGGTCATGCTCGCCATCACGACCACCGTGTTGCTCTATTTCAAGGGGCAACTCCAACTCGTGACGCGTAGCCTGACGCACAAGGATCTGATTTCCATCCTGCAATTCGGCGTGCTGTCGATGGTGGTGTTGCCGATCCTGCCCAACCAGGACTACGGCCCGTACCATGCGCTCAACCCGCATCAGGTCTGGTGGATGGTGGTACTAATCTCCGGCCTTTCTCTGGCGGGTTACGCCGCCCTGCGCATCGTCGGCAACCGGCACGGCGCGCCGCTGCTGGGATTCTTTGGCGGACTGGTCTCTTCCACGGCCACCACGCTGGTGTTCGCGCGCAATGCCCGGGATGATCCCAACCTGACCGCCACCGCAACCCTAGTCATTCTCATCGCCAATCTCGTCGTCACCCTGCGTCTCGGCATCGTCGCCGTCGTGCTGGCGCCGACTTTGTTTGCGCCGCTCGCCGGCGTGCTCGGCATCGGACTGGCATTTGGCCTGGTCGTCGCGGTCTTAAAGTGGCGCACCCTCACCGCTGCGGGTGATTTACCCCTGCCCGAGGTAAAAAATCCGACCGAAATCCGCACCGCCTTTTCCTTCGGCCTGCTCTACGGAGCAGTTTTGCTGCTCTCCGCCTGGCTGCAGGATATTGCCGGCAGCCAGGGTCTGTATCTCGTCGCCCTCGCCTCCGGCCTCACCGATGTCGATGCCATCACCTTATCGACCCTGCGCCTGTTCAATCAGCAAACCCTCGTGGCCAACCCGGCCGTCATCGCAATCGGTCTGGCAAGCCTGTCGAATCTTGCCTTCAAGTCGGGACTAGTCATTGCCATCGGCGGCAAGCCGCTGGCGCGCCGCGTCTTGCCCGGCCTGGCGGCAATCGGCGTAGGATTTATCTTGGGAATTTTCCTGTTGGCTTGAATTTGCTATCTGAGTCTCTACCCTTTGGGTAAAAAGGAGCGTTGTCATGGACGCACATCGCACCACCCGCCCCCCGGCCGTTGCCGGTATGTTCTACCCGGGCAATCGCGCCACGCTGGCCGATGAAGTCGATAGCCTGCTTGCTGCCGCCGTCCCGCCAGCACCGACTTTTGGGCAACCCAAGGTTTTGATTTGTCCGCACGCCGGGTACATCTATTCCGGGCCGATCGCAGCAAGTGCTTATGCACTTCTCGAACCCTTTGCCACAAAAATCCGGCGTGTCGTGCTGCTCGGCCCCTGCCATCGTGTTGCCGTACGCGGATTGGCAGTCCCCAGTGCGCTCAGTTTCGCCACACCACTCGGTACAGTGCCGCTCGATCAGCAAGTCATTTCTGCCGCGCTCAAGATGCCGCAGGTGATCCGTCACGATAGCGCGCACACCGCCGAACATTCATTGGAAGTGCAACTGCCATTCCTGCAACAGGTTCTGGACGACTTCAGCCTCGTTCCCCTTGCGGTCGGCTCTGCCACGCCCAACGAAGTCGCCGAAGTACTGGATCTTCTGTGGGGCGGACCGGAAACGCTGATCGTCATCAGTTCCGATCTTTCGCACTACCACAACTACGCAGACGCCCAGCACCGCGACCGGCACACCGCCGAAGATATCGCCCACCTGCGCCTACTAGTGGACCATGAACAAGCCTGCGGGGCAACGCCGATCAACGGCCTCCTCGAAGTGGCCAAACGGCGCGGATTGAAACCGCACCTTCTTGATCTGCGCAATTCCGGCGATACGGCCGGAGACAAGTCGCGCGTCGTCGGCTATGCCAGTTTCGCCTTCATGGAGCCCGGCCATGCTTGATGAACTTGGTAACGCTCTATTGATTCGCGCCCGCAACGCCATTGCCAGGGAATTCGGCGTGGCAGAGCAGCCCGAACCCGATCAAGCGGCGCTGACACAAGCTGGCGCTACCTTCGTGACGCTGACGCAGCACGGCCAATTACGCGGCTGCATCGGGTCTCTGGAAGCTTGGCGACCACTCGACCAGGACATTCGCGCCAACGCCAAAGCTGCAGCCTTCCGTGACCCGCGTTTCAATCCACTCACGCGCAACGAACTCGATCACACGCGCGTCGAGGTTTCACTACTAACGCCGGCAGTGCCATTCAGTTTCAGCGACGAAACCGACGCCATCCGCCAGATGCGGCCCGGCATCGACGGCATGATCCTCGAATGCCACGGCCGGCGTGGCACCTTCCTGCCACAAGTCTGGGAAAGCCTGCCCGATCCACGGCAGTTCTTCACCCATCTCAAGCAGAAGGCCGGCTTCACCACCGACTTCTGGTCGCCCGACGTCAAGCTCTATCGCTACGAGGTACAAAAATGGAAAGAGCCCGAGAAATCCTGACGGGTTCCCCCGCCCGCTGGTGGCACCCTTTGGAGGATGGCCGCATCCAGTGCGACCTTTGTCCCCGCGATTGCAAGTTGCATGAGGGCCAACGCGCCGCCTGCTTCGTTCGTGCCAACCAGGGCGGCATGATGATCCTCACCACCTACGGCCGCAGTTCGGGTTTCTGCATCGACCCCATCGAGAAGAAACCGCTCAATCACTTCTACCCCGGCTCGAGCATCCTTTCCTTCGGCACCGCCGGCTGCAACCTCGCCTGCAAATTTTGCCAGAACTGGGATATTTCGAAATCACGCGACACGGATCGCCTGATGGACCAGGCCAGTCCGGCGGCTATCGCGCAGGCAGCTCAGCGCTACCACTCGCACAGCGTCGCTTTCACCTACAACGATCCGGTAATCTTCGCCGAATATGCAATGGATACTGCCGATGCCTGCCACGCGCTAGGCATCCAGACCGTCGCGGTCACGGCGGGCTATATGCACCTGCCGGCAGCGCACGATTTCTACGCCAAGATGGACGCTGCCAACATCGACCTGAAAGCGTTTACCGACGAGTTCTACTTCAAGCTTTGCGTCGGCCATCTGCAGCCGGTGCTTGACCTGATCGCCTATGTCCATCACGAAACCGACTGCTGGATCGAACTGACCACACTGCTGATTCCCAGCCACAACGATAGCGATGGCGAACTCAAGGCACTCGCGGCGTGGTGCTACAAGGAACTGGGACCCGACGTGCCGCTGCACTTCTCGGCCTTCCATCCCGACTACAAACTGGATGCACCTGCCACGCCGCCCACCACGCTCGCCCACGCCCGAGAAATCGCCATGAGCGCCGGCCTGCGCTATGTCTATACCGGCAATGTGCACGACCGCGCCGGCGATGCGACCTATTGCCCCGGCTGCGGCAAGCCTGTAATCGAACGTGACTGGTATGAAATTCTCGGCTATGCCCTCGACGACACAGGACACTGCAAGCACTGCGGCACCGCCATCGCGGGACGCTTCGGACACTTCGACAGGCCTTTTGGCGCGCAACGCATCCCCGTGCATCTCGGGACATAAGTGATACAGCCGTACTGCCAGCGCCGACTATCGCAGCAGGGGAGTCTTGGCGCGTTCGGTTAGCCCCAAACCCGAAAAATACAGCACACGACGTACATAGTGCCGTGTTTCCGAGTAAGGCGGAATACCCTGATATTTGTCGACCGTACCTTCGCCTGCATTGTAGGCAGCCGCCACCAGGGCCAGATCACCGCCAAAGCGTGCCGACAACCACTTCAAGTAAGTCAAACCGCCACGAATGCTGCTTTCCGGATCGAAGGGTTTCTTGACGCCGAAGCGCTCCTGCGTGTCGGGAATCAGTTGCATCACCCCTTGGGCGTTTTTCGGTGAGACTGCCAGTGGATTCAGGTTCGATTCAGCCAAGGCGACCGCCAGCCCAAAGCGTGTATCGACTGCATAACGCGGCGCATGGCGACGAATCAATGCGGCGATTTTTTGCCGCGCGGGTGACAAGGCAGCCAGATAGCCATCAAGATCGAATTTTCCGCTGACCATGATGTTGTCGAAATCGCCGCAGAGTTCCGGTAAAAACGCATTGGCAAACGCCGGATCATAAAGTTCTTGGGCCTGTTGATGGCCAAGACTGGCCGCCAGCGCAAGATAGGCATTCCCCAAGGACGGGCTATACCATACGGAAGCGGACTTGCGCAGAGTACGTCCGACCTGAAAAAAACCCTCGGCGCTCCCCAACTCGCCGGCTTCACAGTAAAGCGCCAATGCCAGCCCCGGACGCTTGTAGCCTCGGATACCTTGCTCCGCCGCCAGTCCCTGCTCCAGCAAGGCGACAACCTTGGGCGCTTCGATTTCCAGCACAGTCGCACTCACCCTGCCACTCGCCAAGGCAAAGAGGCAAAGAGGCAAAGAGGCAAAGAAAAACTAATAGGAGCAAAGGCGCAAACACCGACCACTCCTTGCTCGCCGCGCCAAAACCCTGAGTGTTTAAAGTACTCAATTTCACCAGTCCATCGTAGTCTCTTCTGGCCAAAATATCTGGCGGGCGATGAAGGATGAGAAACGCTACCCCCGCCGCCAGGTTGTTCCCTGGGGTCCGTCCTCCAGCATGATACCGGCGACCTTAAGTTCAGCGCGGATGCGGTCGGCCTCGGCGTAGTTTTTCGCTTGTTTCGCCGTATTGCGAGCACCGACTTTTTCGTCGATCTCCGCCGCACTCAGGCCATCGGCCACCACCGGACCGGCCTGCAAAAACGCGACCGGATCGCGTTGCAGCAAGCCCAGTACACCCCCCAATCCCTTGAGTTGCGCAGCCAGCTTGGGATCCTTGTTGCGATTGACTTCATTGGCGATGTCAAACAGCACCGCGACGGCCTCAGGCGTGGCGAAGTCATCATCCATCGCCTCGCGGAAATGGCAGGCGTAGGCTTCGTCCCAATCAAACTGCGCCGGAACGTCGAAACCCTTCAGCGCCGTATAGAGCCGCGACAAAGCCGCACGCGCATCATCGAGGTGGGCGTCGGAGTAATTCAGCGGGCTGCGGTAGTGGGCGCGCAGGATGAAGAAGCGCACCACCTCGGCGTCGTACTTCTTGAGGATGTCGCGGATAGTGAAAAAATTGCCGAGCGATTTCGACATCTTTTCATTATCGACGCGTACAAAACCGTTGTGCATCCAGTAGTTCACGAAGGTCTTGCCATGCGCACCCTCGCTCTGGGCAATCTCGTTTTCGTGGTGGGGAAACTGCAAGTCCTGGCCACCGCCGTGGATGTCGAAATGCTCGCCCAGCAGTTGCGAACTCATTGCGGAGCACTCGATGTGCCAGCCGGGGCGCCCCCTGCCCCAGGCTGAATCCCATTTCACTTCGGCGGACTCCTCTGGTTTGGCATGTTTCCAGAGTACAAAATCCAGCGGATCCTGCTTGCCTTCCATGACATCGACGCGCTCACCGGCACGCAAATCCTCAATGGATTTGCCGGAAAGCTTGCCGTAACCGGCGAACTTGCGCACCGAATAACAAACGTCTTGATTGGCGGCGAGGTAAGCGTAGCCGTTCTTTTCCAGCGCCCCGATCATGTCGAGCATCTGCGGCACAAATTCGGTGGCGCGCGGCTCGTGATCGGGTATTTGCACCCCCAGGGCCCGTGCATCCCCGTGCATGGCACCGATAAAACGATCGGTCAGCGCCCGCACCGTTTCGCCGTTTTCAGCAGCACGTTTGATGATTTTGTCGTCAATATCAGTGATGTTGCGCACATAGGTCACTGCCAGCCCGCTCGCCCGCAACCAGCGCACCACCATGTCGAAGACGACCATCACCCGGCCATGACCCAGATGGCAGTAGTCATACACAGTCATGCCGCAAACATAGAGTCGTACTTTGCCGGGCTCGATCGGCACAAATTCCTGGTTGGCACGTGCAAGAGAGTTGTAGATTTTCAGCATGGAAATCAGACCAGATAGAACAAAGGCCGGGAAAGGCCCATAAAGGTAGGGAAAAGCACCGTATTAAGGCTTTAGAACATTGTCCGGCAGCGTGCCGGGCACTGCTTCTTTGTTAGAATCATACGTCGAATTTCCCAGTCAAGACCAGAGACCGCATGCCTATTTTCCCCGCTTTTTCGACCGCAATTCGCCTTCACCCCGGTGCGCGGTTTTTCTCGCGGGTATTACTGTTGCTCACGGGCCTGGTGACACTTGGTTTGAGTGCCCTGCCCGTCCTTGCAGACACACTCGATGACGCCAACCAGTCATTCAAGGCCGGTCAGCATGCCAAGGCCCTGGAGCAGGTCAACCGCCACCTCGCCGGCAAGCCGAAGGATGCGCAAGGACGTTTTCTCAAGGGCATCATCCTCACGGGGCTAAACAAGCCCGACGAAGCCATTGTGGTCTTCAAGAAACTCACCGAAGACTATCCGGAATTACCCGAGCCTTACAACAACCTGGCCGTGATCTACGCCCAGCAAAAGCAGTACGACAAGGCCAAACAGGCGCTGGAGTTGGCAATCCGCACCCATCCGGCCTATGCCACCGCGCACGAGAATCTCGGTGACATTTACTCGCGACTGGCGAGTGATGCGTATGGCAAGGCATTGCAGATCGACGCCTCCAATGCCTCTGCACAAACCAAACTGTCGATGATCAACGAACTGGTTGGCGGGGCTGGCAGTCCCAAGGAAAAAGTCGGCGCTGGCAAGACGGCAATTGCAGCAACTGGCAAGCCTGCCGCGCCAAGCCCGGTGGGGATTACTCCACCCGCGCCTGCCGTACCACCAGTGGCACCTGCCATGGTTGCCATTGCAAAACCGCAGGTTGTCGAACCCGTCAAATCTCCAGCCTCCGTTCCCGTAGTCAAGCCAGCCGAGAGCAAGCCGGCGCCGGAACCCGCCAAACCGGCTGACATCAGCAGCGAGGTCACCGCCACCGTTGATGGCTGGCTTTCCGCTTGGTCGAAAAAGGATGTGAAAGCTTATCTGTCGCACTACGCCAGAGACTTCCAGACCCCTGGCGGCCAATCGCGCAAGGATTGGGAAACAGAGCGCAGTCAGCGTGTTGCCAAGCCTGGCAAGATCGAGGTCAGTCGCGACAAACTGACTGTCAAGGCCGAAGGTTCCGACAAGGCAATTGTGCGTTTCCGCCAGAACTACAAGTCTGCCAGTTTCGAATCTTCCTCCGGCAAAACCCTGGTAATGGTCAAACGCGACGGCAAATGGTTGATTCATGAAGAGCGGGTGGGCGGTTGAAAGCTGCGGGCAAACTGATCAGTGCCACCCTGGCAGCTTTTTTCTGCTTGCAAGGCACCCTGGCGGCCAGCCCCCCGGTTGCCCCGCGTTACACCGATTCCGGCCCGGAACCCCTGCTGGCGCACGTATTCGAGCAAATCGAAAAGAACCATTGGGAAGCCGCCCTCAACGAAACCGAGGCGATGCTCAAGGCCTACCCCAACTTTCGTCTTGGCCACCTGATCAAGGGGGATCTGTTGATGGCCCGCATCACCCCGCTGAAGAGCTTCGGCGGCGACGGCGCCGTGACTGCCGTCGAGCAGGTCGCCGACCTACGCGAAGAAGCGATTGCCCGCCTGCACGCTTATCAGAACAAGCCGGCCGAAACTCAGGTGCCGCGCTACCTGCTGCAGTTACGGCCGGAGCAGAAGCATGCCGTGGTCGTCGACACCCAGAAATCGCGGCTCTACCTTTATCAGAACGACAAGGGTACCCCGCGGTTCGTGGCCGACTACTACATCACCCACGGCAAACTGGGTTCCGACAAACTCAGGGAAGGCGACAAGAAAACACCGGTCGGCGTTTATCACGTCACCTCCAGCCTGCCAACCAAAAAACTCGGCGACTTCTACGGGAGCGGCGCGTTCCCCATCAATTACCCCAATGCATGGGACAAGAAGCAAGGCAAGAACGGCCATGGCATCTGGCTGCACGGTACACCCTCCGACACTTTCTCGCGCCCCCCGAAAGCATCGGATGGCTGCGTGGTACTGGCCAACACCGACCTTGACGCCCTGGCAAAGAACCTGCAGATCGGTACCACCCCCGTCATCATCAGCAACAGCATCGAATGGCTTTCGCTTGATAACTGGCAGGCCGAACGCAAATCCCTGCTCGGCGTCATCGACGAATGGCGGCGTGACTGGGAGAGCCTCGATATCGGCCGCTATGCCCGCCATTACTCGCAGAAGTTTTCCGGCGACGGCAAGGATCTCGCCGCCTGGGTCGCCCAGAAGAAAAAGGTCAATGCCGGCAAGCAGTGGATCAAGGTCGGCACGCAAAACATCAGCATGTTCCGCAATCCGGGCAAGGACGAGTACGTCGTCGTCACCTTCGAGCAGGATTATCAGAGCAGCAACCTGTCGAACCGGATGCAGAAACGCCAATACTGGATCAAGGAAGACGGGCGCTGGAAAATCGCCCACGAAGACGCAACCTGATACCGCAATCTCTTTACCCCGGAGTGTTCCCATGAAAAAACTGTTTGCTTTGTTGTCCCTCTTTTGCCTTTCGCTGTCAGCCATGGCAGCCAATCCGCAAGTCGAACTCAAGACCAATCAGGGCGTGATCGTGTTTGAACTGGATGCCGTCAAGGCCCCCAAGACCGTCGAAAACTTCCTGCAGTACGTCAAGGATGGCTTCTATAACGGCACCATCTTTCATCGCGTCATTGACAACTTCATGATCCAGGGCGGTGGTTTCGAGGCCGGCATGAAAGAAAAACCGACGCGTGCGCCGATCCAGAATGAGGCGAAAAATGGACTGAAGAACGTCACCGGCAGCATCGCCATGGCACGCACGCCGAACCCGCATTCGGCCAGCGCACAGTTCTTCATCAACCTCAAGGACAACAGCTTCCTCGACTACCCTGGCCAGGACGGCTGGGGCTATGCCGTATTCGGCAAGGTCGTGCAAGGGCAAGACGTCGTCCAAAAAATCGCCAAGGTCGCCACAGGCAACGCCGGTGGCCACCAGAACGTTCCCACGGCTCCCATCGTGATCGAATCCGTAACCCTGTTGCCCGAGAAAAAATAAGGACTTCAAAATGATCAAACTCACCACCAACCACGGCGCCATCACCCTCGAACTCGATGCCGAAAAGGCACCCAAGACGGTTGCCAACTTTCTCTCTTACGTCGAGTCCGGCCATTACGACGGCACGGTATTCCATCGCGTCATCGGCAACTTCATGGTCCAGGGCGGTGGCTTTGGCGTCGGCATGAAGGAAAAAGATACGCTCAAGCCGATCGAGAATGAAGCGGCCAATGGCTTGAAGAATGACCGCTACACCGTCGCCATGGCACGCACCAACGATCCGCATTCGGCCACCGCACAGTTCTTCATCAACGTCGCCGACAACGACTTCCTCAACCACCGCGCGCCTTCCGGCCAGGGCTGGGGTTACTGCGTGTTCGGTCGCGTCGTCGATGGCATGGACGTCGTCGACAAAATCAAGGGCGTCAAGACCGGCACCAAGGGCTTTCACCAGGATGTGCCGGTCGAGGACGTGGAGATCGAAAAGGCCGAAGTCGTTTCCTGAGCCGTGCAACCCGGGGCAGCACTTTTCGTTTCCGACCTGCATCTGTCCCCGGATGCCCCCGCGACGGCCGCTCGCTTCCTGTCCTTCCTTTCCGGTACGGCGCGCACTGCCGGCAGCCTGACCATCCTCGGCGACCTGTTCGATTACTGGGCGGGCGACGACGATCTGGCGGACCCGTTCAACACCCGGATCATCGGCGCATTGCGCAACTTGTCCGATGCCGGAGTGACAATTTTCTTCATGGCCGGCAACCGCGACCTTCTCATCGGCGCTGGTTTTGCCGATGTGGCCGGACTGACGCTGCTGCCCGATCCTTGCATCCGCAACATCCATGGCGTGAAGACGCTCCTGAGCCATGGCGATACCCTATGCACTGACGATGCCGACTATCAGCGTTTTCGCTGCATGGTGCGCGATCCGGCCTGGCAAACCCGCTTTCTGGCGCGGCCGCTGAGTGAGCGCAAGGCAGAAATCGCCGCGTTGCGCCAGCGCAGCCAGGACGAAAAAAAGGTCAAGCCGCTGGCGATCATGGACGTCAATCCGGATAGTGTTATCGCCATACTGCGTCAGTACGCTGCCCAGGCCCTCATCCATGGTCACACCCATCGTCAGGGCCAGCATACGCACCTGGTCGACAGCCGTGCTTGCCAACGCTGGGTGCTGGGCGACTGGCATGCCGACCGGGGCGAGACCCTCTCCTGCGATGCAAACGGTTGGCATTTCATCACCTGAAAAAGTTGGCGCTGGCGGGACGGCGCACATAAACCCCATGGCCCTCAAATCCACCATATTCAAGGCGACCGTGAGCATCGCCGACATGGACCGCCCCTATTACGGCGAGCACGCTTTCACGCTGGCACGTCACCCCTCCGAAACCGACGAACGCATGATGGTGCGTCTGCTGGCCTTCATCATGTTTGCCGATGAACGCCTGGAATTCGGCCGCGGCCTGTCGACCGAAGATGAGCCGGCACTCTGGCAGAAAGACTATTCGGGCACCATCGAACGCTGGATCGAGGTTGGTCTGCCGGATGAACGTACGCTGCGCAAAGCTGCCGGCCGTGCCGCAGACGTCGTTGTGCTGGTCTATGGCGGCAAGGCTGCCGAGATCTGGTGGGGCAAGGAAGGCAAGGCGTTATCGCGCATCGCCAACCTCAAGGTGTTCGTCATCGACTCCGCTCAATCCGCTGCACTCGCAGCGCTAGCCGAACGGGGCATGCAGTTGCAATGCACGATCCAGGACGGGCAAGTCTGGCTGACGACCAGCGATGGCGCCCAAACCGTGCTGATCGAACCGCGTCGCCTCACCGCAAGCGGGTAACCAGCCTCTATACTGGTACGAGCAGTCCCCTTACCCGAGGAGTAATTCAAATGAAAACGAAGATAATTGCATTGGCCGGGCTGGCTACCGCCCTATTATCAGCATGCAATCTGGATGATGGCACCTACACGCTGTATCGGGGCAACGCCATGACGGGCAACCTGCGGATTCACGTCGCCACCTTCGATTCGGCGGAATCCATGGCGGAATCCTCCCAGGGCAAAATGAGCTACAACCACACCAATTGTGTCAGGGCCGCAAAACTGTTCCAGGAGCAACAACTGGCGGCGGCGGGTACGCGCTACTGGTGCGAAATGGGCCGCTACAAGAAGTAGTAATTCATCACAGCGCGACGTGCCCGGTCAGGCCAAGCACGCCGATCACGATGAGATAAATCGCCACAATGTAGTTCAGCATCTTCGGGAAAATGAAGATCAGGATGCCCGCGATCAGTGAAGCAAGCGGGGTCATGGGCAAGCTGTTCATGGCAACTCCTTGGATAGATTATCGTGGCAGCATGTTACTGCATCAGTAAGGGCGCTTCTTGGCAGGCGGCTTACTGCCCAGCTTAGCGGCTGGATTGCCTGCCCCTTTACCCGCCCCGCGGCCTTGCCATTCGCCCGCCGGTTTCTTGTCGCCCCGGTAAGGCGACTTCGCGGAAAAGTCGGCGTGACCGGAGGAAATCCCCGTGGGACTGGCGGAATGCGGGATGTCCCGCCGGGGACGCGCCGGAAAGTCGGCGCTGGCGGGACGGCGCTCACGCATCTCCCGGGGCGTCTCGCGATCCTTTTCCCAGCGCGGCTTGGCAGGTCGGCGCGTTTCGCCTTCCCCGGCTTCGGCCACGCGAATTTTCAGCGGTAGTTGGCGTACGCGGGTGCGCTTGAGGATATCGAGAACCTCGGCCGGCAGTTCGGGTAATTCGACCGTGCTGTAATCGTCGAACAGATTGATCTGGCCGATAAGCTTGCCCTCGATACCGCCTTCGTTGGCGATGGCACCGACAATTTCCTTCGGCAATGCGCCCTGGTTGCGACCAACTTCGATGCGGTACCGCACTACTTTGCCGACAGTGAAAGCACGCGGTTCGCGGGGCGGGCGCTCCGCGCGCGCGGGACGTTCAATCCATTCGGTCTGGGCGGGACGCTCGCTGCGTTCACCGCGCTCGGTGAAAGGCGGACGTTCGGCACGCACCGGTCGCTCACCACGATCCGCAAAAACAGGCCGCTCCGGGCGGGGTGGCGCAGCCGGATATTCTGGCGCATCAACACCGATAGGCTGCAGAGGACGCTCGCGCTGGGCGAGGAAGGCCAGCGCTGCGGCGATCTGGCGCGTGGCAACATTTTCCTCGCTCTCCATGCGGCGGACCACCTCGAAGAAGAAGTCGAGGTTTTCCTCGGCGAGCACATCGAGGATCTGCTGCTTGAATTGCGTAACGCGACGCTCGGCCACTTCGCCACGCGTCGGCATCTGGATGGCTTCGATCGGCTGGCGCGTGGCGCGCTCGATGGCTTTGAGCATACGCATCTCGCGCGGCGCGACGAAAAGAATGGCATTGCCGGTACGACCGGCCCGACCCGTGCGGCCGATGCGATGCACATAGGCTTCGGTGTCATAGGGCACGTCGTAGTTGATGACATGGCTGATGCGCGGCACATCCAGCCCGCGTGCCGCGACGTCGGTGGCCACGACGATATCGAGACTACCGCTTTTCAGCCGCTCGACCACCTGCTCGCGCAAGCCCTGGGTCATGTCGCCGTTCAGGGCGGCTGCTTCATAACCCCGCGCTTCGAGCTTCTCGGCCAGATCGACGGTGGCGAGTTTGGTACGCACAAAAATCAGGGCAGCCTCGAATTCCTCCTCGACTTCAAGCATGCGCGTCAGCGCCTCCAGCTTGTCCGCACCACGCACTTGCCAATATCTTTGCTTGATGGCCGCTACCGTTGTCGTGGCGGAACGGATCTTCACCTGCTCGGGTGCGCGCAGATAACGCTGCGCGATGCGGCGGATCGGATCAGGCATGGTCGCCGAAAAGAGTGCCGTCTGGCGCGCCGCCGGCGTGTGCTCGAGAATCCACTCGACATCGTCGATGAAACCCATGCGCAGCATTTCGTCAGCCTCGTCTAGCACCAGCGTTTGCAGGCCATCGAGATTAAGGCTCTTACGCTCAAGGTGATCCATGACACGGCCTGGCGTGCCGACAATGATATGGGTCCCACGCGACAGTGCGCGCAACTGGATCACCATGCTTTGCCCGCCATACACTGGTAGCACATGGAAGCCAGGCATGTGGTGGGCGTATTTCTGGAAAGCCTCGGCAACCTGAATCGCCAGTTCGCGGGTCGGCGTCAGCACCAGCGCCTGCGGCACTTTTTTAGCCAGATCGAGCCGTGCCAGCAGCGGCAAGGCGAAAGCCGCCGTCTTGCCGGTACCGGTTTGCGCCTCGCCGATCAAATCGCGGCCGGCGAGAAACAACGGAATACAAGCCGCCTGGATCGGCGACGGGGTTTCATAGCCGACATCCGCGAGGGCCGTCAGCAAAGCGGCCGGCAATTGCAGCGCGGCAAAGCTTTCGAAGGATTCTGTCATGAGCTTTCCCGCCTATGGCGGGTTGGTGAACAGGCCAATTCGGCCATAAGAGGGCGTATTATCGCAGACGCAGTAAGCAGGTACGGCTTTCAATCTGATGAAATATATTGCAGCAATGCCAATAGCTAGCGGCCTTTTCCGTGCTGGCTGACCTTCTGTTCCACGGCAAAGATGGCTGCTTCGACCCGCGAGGTCAGGTTGAGTTTGGCGAGGATGTGGCGTACATGAAGTTTTACGGTGTCATGGCTGATATCCAGCGCGCGCGCGATCACCTTGTTCGACAAACCTTGCGCAAGGTGATCAAGAATTTCTCGTTCGCGCGCTGTCAGTTGCTGTAGCGCGTCGACTTTCGGTGGTTGCGGCCCACTCTGCAACAGATGTACCAGCTTGAGGGTCATTGCCGGGGCCACCACGGTTTCGCCACGTACTGCGCGCTGCACCGCGTCGACTACATCTTCCGGTTCCATATCCTTGAGCAGGTAACCCTGGGCGCCCGCACTCATCGCGCTGGCGAGGTCTTCCTCGGCATCGCTGACAGTCAGCACCAACACAGGACAACGGCAACCTTCGGCACGCAGTTGCCGTAACAGCGCCAGCCCGCCGTGAGGGGGCATGTTCAGATCGGTAATCACCACATCCGGCACGCTTTCCTTGAGTAACTGCAAAGCCTCCGTACCATTGCCGGCAATGCCGGCAACGCATATCTCGCCGCGCTGCTCGAGGAGCTCGGCAAGGCCTTTACGGAATAGGGTGTGGTCATCAACCAGAAAAACGCGGATTGGTTTCGTACTGTTCATGCGGCTACCCTATGGTTGCTGGGTCCGATCGCGGGGAAGGTCAGCCGCACGCGAAAACCACCGGACGGGAGATTGGCGACTTCAACACGTCCGCCAATAATCCGTGCGCGCTCGCGCATGATGGACAAACCGAAGTGGTCGCGCAGATGCGGATGCTCCTCGAAGCCCCCGGTGGGATTGGCAATGGCGAAAAATCCCTGACCGCCACGGCCGTTATCATCCACAGTGACGACGTAATGGTCTCCCGCACCCTCGAGTGTCAGATGCGCCTGCGTTGCTCCGGAATGCCGGACGACATTCGCCAGTGCTTCCTGGACAATAAAGAAAACCTGCGCCTCCTGATCCACTGAAAGCCGCAAGTCGGACACACGGTTGCGGTATTCGAGCGCAATTCCCGTGCGATCCTGGAAATTACCCGCCAAGCCGCTGAGCGCCGGTTGCAGCCCCATTGGATCCATGCGATTGCGAAACTGCGAGAGCAGCGAGCGCAACTGGCTATAGGCTTCGTCGAGCGCATGGCCAACATCATTGGCATATTTGCCGACACCCTGGTCATCCTGGCAATTCTGTTCCCGCAATGCATCCTGCAGCAAAGCCATGCGCATTTTCATGTAGGCGAGTGTTTGGGCCAGCGAATCATGCACCTCAGCAGCCATCATCTGCCGTTCGTTCATCAGCGTGATGCGCAGGTTCTCGCGTTTGAGGCGCGCATTCTCAAGCGCCATGCCAAGGTGCTCGCCGATCGAACGGAACAGTAGCGCAACCTCCTCGGGCAACTCGAAGCGTTCAGGCAGGAAGAGGTTGTAGGTACCCTGTAACTGCCCGCCGTGCTGGAGCGGCACGACCACCATCGCCTGGCAGTCGCGATCGAAGTAAGGATGCTGCGTACGGATCGCGCAAGCATGGAGGTCGATTTCATAGCGGGAATGGTTGTCCGCAATGGCGCTGCCACATTGGCCGCAGTCGATCGGTACGAGGCGTTCGCGCTCGACGACCTCTTGAGGCAGGCCGCGCGCCGCCACCAACCGCAGATGCTTGCCATCGGATGTCACCACGCGCACAGCACCCGCCGTGGCCTTGGTGAGCCGCAGCATTGTGCCTAGAAAACGACCGAGCAATTCCTCGACATCGTCCTCGTCGGCGAGGCTGGCCGACACCGCAGAAAAGATGTCGAGCGCCAGCAAATGCGTTTGTTCATCGGTGCCCACTTCCAGCACAACTGGCTGGTTCGTGGCGGGGGCATCCATCAGATCCAACTCCTCTCATCGCCACACATTCGGTCGGTGGCCTGTCGTTATCGCGGAATCATTCTACCGCCTCCCGCCCCCGCAAAAGGCCGCCCCATCAGCTTTTACAAGGGCAAAGGCCATTCACCGGACAAGGTTTTATCGGCCCACAGCAATGCGGTAATCGTCTTGGCATCGGTGATTTCACCGTCGCGCACCGCCAGCAAAGCATCTGCCATCGTCACTTCAATGACTTCCAGAACTTCACCGTGGTCGAGCTGCGCACCGACAAAACTCAAGCCCTGTGCCCAGAATATTTCGATGCGTTCGTCGGCATAACCGATCACCGGATGCATGGTGCCAAGATGGCGCCACAATTTTGCCTTGTAGCCGGTTTCCTCGCGCAATTCGCGGCGGGCGGTATCGAGAATATGTTCGCCAGAATCGATCTTGCCCGCAGGCATTTCAAGGAAGATGCGCCTGAGCGGATAGCGGAACTGGCGTTCGAACAGCAATCGGCCATTATCGAGAACGGCGATGATGACCACTGCACCCGGATGGCGCACATATTCGCGGACCGCCGCGTGCCCATCAGGCACGCGCACTGTGTCCGAAAATACCTTGAGCAGGCAGCCATCAAAAACCAGCTTGCTCGATAATGTTTCCTCGATGAAATCAGAATCGTCCATATTTTTTCTAGATTTTTTGCCCGCCCCAAAAAGTCGGCGCTGGCGGGACGGCGATAAAAAAGAGCCAGCCCTTTATCAGTGGCTGGCTCTTTGTTTTACAGCAGTGACCTGCTTAGATGCGTTCCCAGATCGTCGTGATGCCCTGGCCGCCGCCGATACACATGGTGGCCATGCCATAACGGCCATTGACGCGCATCAGTTCGTACAACAGTTTGGTAATGATCACCGAGCCGGTTGCACCGACCGGGTGGCCAATCGCAATGGCGCCGCCGTTCGGGTTGGTTTTCACCGGGTCGAGTCCGAGGCCCCGGACCACGGCGATCGACTGCGCGGCAAAGGCTTCGTTCGATTCGATGACATCCATCTGATCGAGGGTCAGACCGGATTTCTGCAACGCGACCTTCGAAGACGGAATCGGACCCTCGCCCATCAGTTCATTCGGTACACCGGCAACGGCATAAGCAACCAGACGAGCGATCGGCTTGTGGCCGCCGGCCACCGCCTTGGCGGCATCCGCCAACACGAGGAAGGCTGCAGCATCGTTGATACCGGAGGCGTTACCGGCAGTAACGGTGCCATCCTTCTTGAAGGCGGGCTTCATCTTGGCCAGGGTTTCCATGGTAGTAGCGGGCTTCAGGTGCTCGTCGGTATCGACCACAACATCGCCCTTGCGGGTCTTCAGGGTAATCGGAACGATTTGCGACTTGAAGTAACCGGCTGCTTGGGCAGCCGCAGCGCGCTTCTGCGATTCGACGGCAAAGGCATCCTGCTCTTCGCGCGTGATGCCCCACTTTGCGGCCAGATTTTCAGCGGTGATGCCCATGTGGCCGACACCGAACGGATCGGTCAACGTAGCAACCATGGCATCGATTGCCGTCGTATCGCCCATGCGTGCGCCGGAACGCAACGCGGGCAACAGGTAGGCGCCACGCGACATGACTTCGACACCGCCGCCGATGGCAAAGTCGGCATCGCCCAGCATGATGGCCTGCGCCGAGCTGACGATGGCCTGCTGCGCAGAACCGCACAAACGGTTGACCGCAAACGCCACCGAGTCCATCGACATACCGCCCTGAATCGTGGCGACACGCGCGACATAGGGATAACGCGAATCGGTTGGGATACAGGTGCCAACGGTGGCAAAAGTCACCTGTTTGGGATCAACACCGGCACGCGCGATGGCTTCCTTGATGACCATGCCGCCCAGATCGACGGGCTCCAAATCCTTGAACGAACCACCAAACGCGCCCACGGCGGAACGCACGGCACTCAATACAACAACTTCTTTATTAGACATTTTTTCCACTCCTGGTTTGATGAATCACTACGCGATCACGGCCCCACCCAACTTGCAACGGTGAGCAAGGCGAGCAACAACAAACACAACACCAAAGCGCGCCATACCAGGCCAATTGCGCTTTGCAAATGCTCAACATCGGCGTCCTCGCCCAAACCGAGTTCAGGCCGGGCCTCAACGCCAATGGCATCAGGTAGGGGCAGGCCCAACTTGACGCCCAGCGCGCCAGCCCCACTCGATAGAAGTATACCGGAGGAGGCATCAGCCCATTGGCTGGCCTGGGTACGCCAGCAATAAACCGCATCTTCGAAGTCGCCGACGACGGCAAAGGTGACTGCCGTCAGTCGTGCCGGCAACCAGTCGATGACTTGAAAGGCCTGTCGGGCAAAGCGACTGAAATTATCGGTTTCAGCCATCGGCCAAGCCGATGCCGCCCAGTGTTGCGACATACCGATGCTCAAACGATAGAGCACCGCACCCGCCGGACCGAGCACCATGAACCACAACAGCGGTGCAAAAACATCGCGGTGCGATGAAATGATTCCCTGCTCGATCGCCAAGCGGGCTATCTCGGCCGAACCCAGCCGATCGGCGCTGACACCGCGCCATTGGGCGAGTAAGTGACGCGCCCGTTCGAGCTCACCCGTGCGCAAAGCCAGTTGGATGTCGGTGAAATAATGGCTGAACTGGCGGAAGCCCATGACCAGGTAGAGCACGACAAAATCAAAACCAAAGCTCAGTAACGGGTGAAGGTAATCCAGCCCGACATGCAGCAGCAGGACCAGCAATGCAGGCAGCGCTACGCCCACCATCCAGGCCGTCACCCCGTGGCGATGCTCGCCGCCATTAAACTGATGTTCCAGAAATTCGGCATAGGCCGCTTGCCAAACCATCAGGCGCGCGGCGGGCGCGGCTTTCAACTGCTCAAGAACGAGAACTGAAATAATGCAGAGGAATGTCATGAAAACAGGGTTCGGGAGGGTCTGAGACACACGCGGCACGTACCATGCCGGAACCAAAAATACTGCGCGTTATAGAAGGATCGGATATTACACTTCCAGCGCTGAATCGTGGCCATCGGGCAGTGGCATCAAGCCTCGGGCATCAGGCAATCGCGCAAACCAACCAGCATGCCCGCCGTCGCGCCCCAGATGAAATAACCTTGCCACGGCACGGCCCAGTAAGTGTTTAGAACTCCTTCACGTTCGACCTGATGACGCTGATAGTTCGCCGGATCGAGGAGAAAGCTCAAGGGAGGTTCGAAAACCTCCGCCACCTCGAAATCGTCGAGCCGCAGATTGAGTGGTGGCGTCACCAACCCAACAATGGGGGTAACCCGGAAGCCGGTGCTGGTGAAATAGTCAGGCAGTTTCATCAAAATCTCCACCTGATCAGGGGAAATTCCCACTTCTTCCCGGCTTTCCCGCAACGCCGTTGCAACCGGTGAGGAATCCACAGGTTCGCAACGCCCCCCCGGAAAACTGACTTGTCCCGCATGGTCGCGCAAATGGGCAGTGCGTTGTGTCAGCAATACGGTCAGCCCGCTAGGCCGGTTCACGATAGGTATCAGCACGGCGGAAGGAATCGGCGACACGATGAGGGAAGACGTCTCGTGGATCGCCTGACTTCCCACCGCCCGACCGCCATCAAGCAACCGCTGACGTATCCAATCCACCGTAACCAACATTCTCGCCGCCGTCCTCAAAAACGTTGCGTCAGTGTCATCGAGAGTCCGTCACGCCGGATTTCCATGCGGTTGAGAAAACTCATGCCCAGCAGCACCACCGGCATGTCCTGCTCATGCACCGTAGCGTCGACATCCGACATCGAGAGATTGCCCAGCTTGACGCTCGCGAGCTTCACTTTCCAGACCTTCGCCGGCCCATTGGCTGTCATGCTCATGCCGGTTTCTGCTTGTGACGTATCGATGCGCGCCCGCTTGGCGTCTGCGGCACCGAGAGAAATAAAGGTCGCGCCCGTATCCACCAGAAAACGCATCGATGTACCGTTGATGCTGCCCTGCGTGATGAAGTGACCGCGCGCGTCGGCCGTCAAGGTCGTGGCAGGACGCTCGGAACCGGGGGCAGACACGATATTTTGGCCGATCTGCACGCGGCGCCGCTTACCCTCGATTTCGAACACGGCCGCACCCGCTTCCACTGAAAGCAGTTTCACGCCCTCCGCGCTGGTTGCACCTACCGCCAGAGTTTGCCGCTTGCCGCCATCGATCATCATCATGGCCTTGCCGGAAAGCAGGCCGACCAAGGCAACATCCGCCGCCTGCGCCGACAAGCACCATGCACACAATGTCAGGGCGATACAATGCCGCTTCACCATCTTGGACCACTGATTTCTTACGCTAATGAAACCCATTGCCATCTTTCGTCACAGTTCGGGGGAAGGACCTGGCTATTTTGCCACTTTCCTCGATGCCCAAGGTATTCCCTGGCAATTGATCTGCATCGACGCCGGCGTAATGCCACCGCCAACGGTAGAAGGTTTCTCGGGCCTGTGCTTCATGGGTGGGCCGATGAGCGTCAACGACAATCTGTCGTGGCTACCGCCCTTGTTCGGTTTGATCCGTGCCGCAGTTGCGGTCGATCTACCGGTCATCGGCCATTGCCTGGGTGGACAACTCATCAGCAAGGCGCTCGGCGGCAAGGTGACGAAAAATCCGGTGAAGGAAATCGGCTGGGGAGAGGTCGAAGCGAGCGATCCGGCAGCACGCGAGTGGCTGGGTGACATCGACAGGTTCGAGGCCTTCCACTGGCATGGCGAGACTTTCTCTATCCCGCCCGGCGCAACACGCATTCTGAAAAGTACCTACTGTGAAAACCAAGCCTTCGTCATGGGTCCGCACCTTGGCATGCAATGCCACGTCGAAATGACCGAAGCAATGATTCGCCTCTGGTGCCGGCAATGGGCTGACGAATTCGCTACGCCCGGCAGGTCGGTGCTGACGCCGGAACAGATGAACGAACGGATGGAAGAGCGTTTGGCCGCGATGCGTGTTGCCGCCGACCGGCTCTACACGCGCTGGAGTGGCGGGCTGCGTAAGGATTAAAAGTCGGCGCTGGCGAGACGACGACAGCCGGGCCGCCGCCAACATGGGGACGGCGCCCGAACCGTTCAGTCCCTGAAGTTGCCGTATTCCAGCGGGTAGTCGGTAATCGACTTCTTCACCAGAGCAATCGCCGCCTGCAAGTCATCACGCTTGGTGCCGGTGACGCGCACGGCATCGCCCTGGATGCTCGCCTGCACCTTGGTCTTGCTGTCCTTGATGAGCTTGACGATCTTTTTTGCCAGTTCCTGCTCGATGCCGCTCTTGATCTTGAGCTCCTGCTTGGCCTTGTTGCCGGAAATAGTCTGCACCGTGCCAGCATCAAGGCGCTTGGTGCTTTCGCGTTCCTTCTTTTCCATCTCGGGGAACAGGATGTCTTTCACCTGATCAAGTTGGAACTCGGAATCGCCATGCACGGTGATGACTTTGTCCTTCTCGTTCAGCTCGGCCTTGGCCGAAGAGCCCTTGAAATCGTAGCGGTTACCGATATGGCGGCCCGCCACATCGACGGCATTTTTCAGCGCGACGAGATCGGCTTCGGAGGTGATATCAAAGGAAGGCATGGCGCGGTTATCCGAAGTGGCAAACGTAATGATAGGGCTCGCCCGTCACCTCAATGTCGAATGAGGTATTGCCCGGCACCTTGAAAGACTCGCCAGCGATGCAGGCTTTCCAGTCCTCGCCCTTGATGCGGTAGCGGCAGGCTCCAGCCACGGTTTCCATGATTTCCGGCGTGCCAGTATTGAATACCAATGCGGACGGCAGGATCACGCCGACACTTTTTTTCGTACCATCAGCGAATTGCACGGTATGGCTCACGCACTTGCCATCGAAATAAACGTTGGCCTGCTTGAGTACGGAAACATTATGGAATTTCATATCAGATTCCCCACATTTTTTGGATGATGGTCTTGGCGACAAAACCAATCATGCCGAAGGCGAGCACGAAGAACAAGGCGAAGGTGCCCACCTTGCCGGCTTTCGAGCGGTAGGCCAGTTCGCCGATGATGAACAACATATAGAGCATGAAAGCGCCGAGACCGAAGGTCACCCCGAACTCGGCGATCTGCGACTCGGTGAAACCGAAAATCGTGCCTTCCATGCTGTGGCGGCAACGTGTCAGTTTTTACGAGTCTTGGCGCGACTGCTACGCTTGAGGCGCGCATTCTCCGCGATACGCATGCGCAAGGCGTTTAGCTTGATGAAGCCGGCCGCATCCTTCTGGTCGTAGGCGCCGGCATCATCTTCGAAGGTAGCGATAGTCGGATCGAACAAGGAATCGGTCTTCGAGTCGCGGCCTACCACAGAGACGCCACCCTTGTAGAGCTTGACGCGCACCCAGCCATTGACGCTCTGCTGGGTATGGTCGATCAGCACCTGCAAGGCCTTGCGCTCCGGGCTCCACCAGTAGCCGTTATAGATCAGGCTGGCGTAGCGCGGCATCAAGTCGTCCTTGAGGTGCGCCACTTCACGGTCGAGACAGAGCGATTCGATGCCGCGGTGCGCTTTCAGAAGAATTGTGCCGCCCGGCGTCTCATAGCATCCGCGCGACTTCATGCCGACGTAACGGTTTTCCACCAGATCCAGGCGGCCGACGCCATGCTTGCCACCGATCTTGTTGAGTTCGGCCAGCAGTTCGTGCGGCTTCATCTTCGCGCCGTTGATCGCCACAAGGTCGCCCTTGGCGAATTCTAGGTCGAGATATTCCGGCTTGGCTGGCGCCTTTTCGGGTGCTACGGTCCAGCGCCACATCGACTCCTCCGCCTCGGCGGCAGGGTCCTCCAGATGGCGGCCCTCGTAGGAAATGTGCAGCAGGTTGGCATCCATCGAATAGGGCGAGCCGCCCTTCTTGTGCTTCATGTCGACGGGAATGCCATGCTGCTCGGCATAGGCCATCAGTTTTTCGCGCGAGAGCAGATCCCATTCGCGCCATGGTGCGATGACCTTGACATTGGGCATCAGGGCATACGCACCGAGTTCGAAGCGCACCTGGTCATTACCCTTGCCGGTAGCACCATGCGAAATGGCCTGCGCGCCGGTCTTGCGCGCAATCTCGACGAGACGCTTGGCGATCAGGGGGCGAGCGATCGAGGTGCCGAGCAGGTATTCGCCCTCGTAAATCGTGTTGCAGCGGAACATCGGAAAGACAAAATCACGAACGAATTCCTCGCGCAGGTCGTCGATGAAAATGTTCTTAGGATCGATGCCGAACTTCAGCGCCTTGGCACGCGCCGGCTCCAGCTCTTCGCCCTGGCCGAGATCGGCGGTGAAGGTCACCACCTCACAGTGGTAGGTGTCCTGCAACCACTTCAGGATCACCGAAGTGTCGAGGCCGCCCGAATAGGCGAGTACAACCTTGTTCACGTCCGACTTGCCTTTTACCTTACCCATCTGCAACTCCCTTGGTTATTCCTTGACCTTGCCCAGCACCAAAAACTCCAGCAGCGCCTTCTGGGTATGCAGGCGATTCTCCGCTTCCTCCCAGACCACGCTCTGCGACCCGTCAATGACATCGGCCACAACTTCCTCACCGCGATGCGCCGGCAGGCAGTGCATGAATACCGCATCCCGCTTCGCGACGCGCATCATCTCGGCATCGACCTGCCAGTCAGCAAACGCCTTCATGCGCGTCTCGTTCTCGGCCTCGAAACCCATCGAAGTCCACACATCGGTCGTCACCAGATCGGCATCGCGCGTCGCATCCATCGGATCGGCGAACTGTTCGAAGTGATCGGTACCATACAGGCCGGCGCGTTCAGGTTCGACTTCGTAACCGGGCGGTGTCGACACATGCACGTTGAAATCGAGCACTTCGGCGGCTTGCAGCCAGGTATTGCAGACGTTATTCGAATCACCAATCCACGCGACCGTCTTGCCCTGGATCGAACCACGCTGCTCGATGAAGGTGAAGATGTCGGCCATGATCTGGCAGGGGTGATATTCGTTGGTCAGCCCGTTGATCACCGGCACACGCGAATGACTGGCAAAGCGCTCAATGATTTCCTGCTCGTAGGTGCGGATCATCACGACATCGCTCATGCGCGAAATTACCTCCGCCGCATCCTCAACCGGTTCCCCGCGCCCGAGCTGCGAATCGCGCGTGTTGAGATAGATCGCCGAGCCGCCAAGTTGATGCATGCCTGCCTCGAAAGAGAGGCGCGTACGCGTGCTAGCCTTTTCGAAAATCATCACTAAAGTGCGATCTTCCAGCGGCCAATACTTCTGGTAGGCCTTGAACTGCTGCTTGATGCGGTGCGCACGCTCGAACAGGTATTCAAATTCGGCGCGGCTGAAATCCTTGAACTGCAGGAAGTGTCTAGGAGTTTTCATCGGCAATCCTCAACCGGCGAGAAAGGCCTTCAACACCGTCGCCAGCGTATCGACCAGTTCATCCGCCTCGGCATCCGACATCACCAAAGGCGGCAAAAGGCGCACCACCTTATCAGCAGTGACGTTAATGAGAATTCCGGCATCCAGCCCGGCTGTCACAACAGCCCCACAGGGACGGTCCAGTTCGATGCCGATCATCAGACCGTTGCCGCGAATGTCGGTGACTGCAGAGAGTCTGGCAAGCCGCTCGTGCAAGCGGGCGCGAATGCGCTTCCCCAAGGTAGTTGCACGCGACAACAACTGATCATCCTCCATCACAGCCAAGGTTGTGAGCGCTGCGGTACAGGCCAGAGGATTGCCGCCGAAGGTCGAGCCATGATTGCCCGGCTTAAACACCCCGGCTGCGGCGCCTGCCGTCAGGCAGGCGCCTACGGGTACGCCCGAGCCTAGACCTTTAGCCAGAGCCATCACATCGACCTTGATGCCGGCATGCTGATGGGCAAACCATTTACCTGTGCGACCGATGCCGCATTGAACTTCATCGACCATGAGCAACCAGCTCCGCTGGTCGCAGATGCAGCGCAAGCCAAGCATAAACTCATCACTGGCAGCATGAATGCCGCCTTCGCCCTGAATCGGTTCGAACAACACGGCAACGACATTAGGATTATTCGCTGCCACCTGCTCGATTGCCGCCAGATCGGCAAAGGGCACACGCACAAACCCAGGAACCAGCGGCTCGAAGCCAGCCTGCACCTTGCGATTACCTGTCGCCGACAAGGTCGCTAGGGTGCGGCCGTGGAAAGCATGCTCCATCACGATGATGGCCGGATGATCGACGCCTTTCTGGTGACCAAACATGCGCGCGAGCTTGATCGCAGCCTCATTGGCCTCGCAACCGGAGTTGCAGAAAAATACCTCGTCCATGCCGGACAAAGCAGCCAGTTGGTCGGCAAGCAGCTCCTGCTCCTTGATGCGATAGACGTTGGAAACATGGATCAACTTGGCGATTTGCACACTGAGCGCACTCACCAGACGTGGATGATTATGGCCAAGCGTATTGACGGCAATGCCAGCCAACCCATCGAGATAGCGCCGCCCCTGCTCGTCAAAGAGCTGGCAACCTGCGCCATGCGTAAAAGCCACGGCTTGCCGTGCGTAATTGTTCATCAGGTGCGACATGATTCGCTCCGCAGGAGTATGTCTGACTAATTTAGTGATTCAGCATCTGTAAAAAGAAGACGGCGGCCACTGGTACCTCGGCCGCCGTTCTTGCGGGATCAGAATCTTAAGTGAAATTTAGCTGCCTGTATAGGCTTAGTCATCTCAAAAGCACAAATGAAAACGGCGCCAACACCCGTGAGGATGTTCGCACCGCTTTGAGGCATATTTTGAATGAAGTTGCTTAGAGAGCCTTGATCGCTGCGGCCAGGCGGCTCTTGTAGCGAGCTGCAGTATTCTTATGAATGATGCTCTTGTCAGCGATGGAGTCAATGACGCACTGCGAGTCCTTGAAGACTGACTGAGCCGCAACCTTGTCACCGGCGACAACTGCCTTGCGCACTTTCTTGATGGCAGTACGCAATTCGGAGCGCAGGCTCATGTTGTGGACACGGCGCACGGCGGATTGACGGGCGCGTTTGCGGGCTTGTACGGTATTGGCCATGTGATATTCAGCTTAAGATCGGGGAAAGCGCGCGATTATAGGTAGAGTTGAGTCACTTTGCAAGGCACTTTTCCAAGTCATTTTCAACATTGCGCGCCACGCCGAACCGTTACCATCGCAGCCATGAACCTGCTCCGTACTCTCGCCACCGTCAGCAGCCTTACCCTGCTCTCGCGCATCCTCGGCTTCATTCGCGACTTTGTCATCGCCCGCGCCTTTGGCGCCGGCATGCTGACCGATGCATTTTTCGTCGCCTTCCGCCTGCCTAACCTGCTGCGTCGATTGTTTGCCGAAGGGGCATTTTCACAGGCTTTTGTACCGTTGCTGGCGGAATACCGAAACCAGCGTGGCACCGAAGAAACTCATCAGTTGGTCAATCGCGTCGCCACTGCATTGTTCCTGATTGTGATGACGGTTGCTGCGCTGGGCGTCATCGGCTCCCCTTTGCTGGTACAGGTGACCGCGCCCGGCTTTGCTGCTGACGCCGACAAATTTGCGCTGACGGTCACGCTTACCCGCATCACCTTTCCCTACATCCTGTTCATGGCGCTGGTCGCATTATCGGCGGGTATGCTCAACACTTGGGGGCGCTTCGCGCTGCCCGCTTTTACGCCCGTATTGCTGAATCTGTCGTTCATCGGCATGGCACTGTTTGCAGCACCGTATTTCGATCCACCGATCTTGGCATTGGCCTGGGCAGTTTTCCTGGGCGGCGTGCTGCAACTGGCGATTCAATTGCCGGCACTGAAGAAAATCGGCATGTTGCCACGCTTTGATTTTGCGCCGCATGATCCTGGCGTACGCCGCGTACTCAAGCTGATGGCACCGGCCGTGCTAGGGGTTTCCGTGGCACAAATTTCACTCGTGATCAATACCGTTTTCGCTTCTTTTCTTGTGTCGGGCAGCGTGTCCTGGCTTTACTATGCCGACCGCCTGATGGAGTTTCCGGCCGGGCTGCTCGGCGCGGCGCTGGGCACAATCTTGTTACCGAGCCTCTCCAAAGCCCACACCGGTGCTAACCCAAAGGAATTTTCTGCACTACTCGATTGGGGACTGCGACTGACCTTCATGCTCACGCTGCCCGCTGCGCTGAGTCTCGCCATCCTTGCCGTGCCTCTGATTTCCACGCTCTTCCAGCACGGTGCGTTTAGTGCCGATGACGTGCTGCAAACCCGTCAGGCGCTCGTAGCCTACAGCATCGGGCTAATTGGACTGATTCTGGTGAAAGTGCTGGCACCGGGCTTCTACGCCCGCCAGGACATCAAGACACCGGTGAAGATTGCCCTGCTGACACTCGTTGCCACCCAGGCGATGAACCTTGCCTTCATCGGCACACTCAAACATGCCGGTCTTGCCTTAGCAATCGGCCTGGCCTCCTGCTTGAATGCTGCGCTGCTTTTCCGCGGCTTGCGGCGGAAGAATAGCTATTTGCCCAGCCCAGGCTGGGGCAGATTCCTGCTTAAGCTCACACTTGCCTTGACGGTGCTCAGTGCCACCCTGTGGTTTGGCATGGGCAAGGAAGCGGCTTGGTTGGCGGCACCGACGCTGGAGCGGATTACATGGCTTTCTGCGGTTGTTTCTGCCGGCATTGCCGCCTACTTCGGCACACTTTGGCTTACAGGTTTTCGCTTGCGGGATTTTCGCCGGCACGGCACACCTTCCTGATACACAGTGATAGCCGCCGTCCCGCCGGCGCCGACTTTTCAATGCAAAACGGGCAACCCGCAAGCTGCCCGTTTTGCTTGTCGCAACCAACCGAATTACGCTACCAGCGGTACGATGAGCAAGGCCACAATGTTGATGATCTTGATCAGCGGATTCACTGCGGGACCAGCCGTATCCTTGTAGGGGTCGCCCACAGTGTCGCCGGTTACGGCCGCCTTGTGAGCTTCCGAACCCTTGCCACCGAAGTTACCCTCTTCAATGTACTTCTTGGCGTTGTCCCAGGCGCCGCCACCGGTGGTCATCGAGATGGCCACAAACAGACCGGTAACGATGGTACCCATCAACACGCCGCCGAGCGCACGTACGCCGGCGCCGGGGCCCATGAGGATGTTCATCGCCACGGCAGTCACGAGCGGAACCAGCACCGGCAACAGCGAAGGGATCATCATTTCCTTGATCGCTGCCTTGGTCAGCATGTCGACGCAGGTGCCATATTCCGGCTTGGCTGTGCCTTCCATGATGCCTTTGATCTCGCGGAACTGGCGACGCACCTCGACGACAATGGCGCCAGCGGCGCGTCCAACGGCTTCCATGCCCATTGCAGCGAAGAGGTAAGGCACCATACCGCCGACAAACAGGCCGATGATGACTGCCGGGTCGGACAGGTCAAAGGCGAAGGTCACGCCCGGCTTGATGGCCGACAGACCGTGGGTAAAGTCGGCGAACAGCACCAGCGCGGCCAGACCGGCTGAACCAATCGCATAGCCCTTCGTCACGGCCTTAGTCGTATTGCCAACGGCATCCAGCGGATCGGTTACGTTGCGCACAGACTCCGGCAACTCGGCCATTTCGGCAATACCGCCAGCGTTGTCGGTGATCGGTCCGTAGGCGTCGAGCGCGACAATGATGCCGGCCATCGACAACATCGACGTCGCCGCGATGGCGATACCGTAGAGACCACCGAGCACGTAGGATGCCCAGATAGCGGCGCACACGGACAGTACCGGCAACGCGGTAGAGCGCATCGACACGCCGATGCCGGCAATGACGTTGGTTCCGTGACCGGTGGTCGAGGCTTCGGCGATGTGGCGCACCGGAGCATACTCGGTCGCCGTGTAGTACTCGGTGATCACCACCATCAGGCCGGTCAGAATCAGGCCAACAACAGACGCCGCGTAAAGGCGCATGTGGGCGCCACCGTTGATGTTCAGCACGGCATCAAGCACGTGGTCGTCAATGAAACTGGTCGTGATCGGATAGAAGGCGATCAGTGCCAAAACACCGGCAGCAACCAGGCCCTTGTACAGCGCCGTCATGATCTTCTGGCCGGGGGTGTATTTGACGAACATGACGCCGATGATCGAAGCGATGATCGAGAAACCACCTAGTACCAGAGGATAGGTGACGGCCTGTTCGGCGAACAGGGGGTTCATCTTGAACAGCAGCGCACCCAGCAGCATGGTAGCGACCATCGTCACCGCGTAGGTTTCAAACAGGTCGGCCGCCATGCCGGCACAGTCGCCGACGTTGTCGCCAACGTTGTCGGCAATCACGGCGGGGTTGCGCGGATCATCTTCCGGAATGCCGGCTTCGACTTTACCCACCAGATCGGCGCCTACGTCAGCGCCCTTGGTGAAGATGCCGCCGCCAAGTCGGGCGAAGATGGAAATCAACGAAGAGCCGAAGCCCAGGCCGATAAGCGGATGCAGGATCTGATCCATGCTCGCGTTACCACCGGTTGCCTTGAGCACCGCGTAGTAGCCGGCAACACCGAGCAGGCCGAGGCCCACCACCAGCATACCGGTGATGGCGCCGCCCTTGAAGGCAACGTTGAGGGCCTCTTTGATGCCGTTACGCGCCGCTTCGGCGGTGCGCACGTTGGCTCGCACCGAGATGTTCATGCCGATGAAACCCGCTACGCCCGAGAGCACAGCGCCAATAATAAAGCCGATGGCCGTCGACATCCCCAGGAACATGCCGATCAAAATCGCCAAAACAATCCCGACCCAGGCGATCGTTGTGTATTGACGCTTGAGATAGGCCTGCGCGCCTTCCTGCACGGCACTGGCTATCTCGCGCATCCTGTCGTTGCCGGTGGGCAACGAAATGATCCATTTACTTGACTGAATACCATACGCAAGTGCAGCAAGCGCACAACCGATGGCGAACAAAAGACCTGATGACATAGCCCCCCCTTATTTGATGGACAGCAACAAACGTACGTTGTATTACTAAACCGCCCGACGATTGGCCGGGCGGAATACTAGGAACAAAACAAAACTATTACAGCTTGAACTCAGGCAACTTCTTCGCTACCGCGACATTTTTCAATGTCACATACTTGGGCAGACCATCGGCGCCATACGGCGGATAGTCCTCACCCTTCATCAGCGGCGCCAGATACTCACGACACTTGTCGGTAATACCGAAGCCATCCTTGGTAATGAAGTTTTTCGGCATCATCTTTTCGACGTTGGCAACCTTGGAGAGTGATGCCATACCGACCTTCCACTTGTACGGCGCGTTCGAGGTGCGCTCAACAGTTGGCATCACCGAATTGTGGCCCTGGATAGCAAACTCGACGGCGGCCTTGCCCATCGCGTAGGCCTGATCGACGTCGCTCTTGGAGGCAATGTGGCGCGCGGCGCGTTGCAGGTAGTCAGCGACGCCCCAGTGGAACTTGTAGCCCAGCGCATCCTTGATCATGTTGGCGACGACCGGCGCGGCACCGCCCAGTTGGGCATGGCCGAATGCATCGCGCGTACCCTGCTCGGCAAGGAACTTGCCGTCCGGATGGTGACAGCCTTCGGAAACGACCACGGTGCAGTAACCAAACTTCTTCACCAAACCCTCAACCTTGGCGAGGAACTTCTTCTGGTCGAACAACACTTCGGGAAACAGCACGATGATCGGCAACTCAGTGCCTGCGGTTGATGCCATCGCACCGGCGGCAGCAATCCAGCCGGCGTGACGCCCCATCACTTCAAGGACAAACACCTTGGTGGATGTCGCGCACATTGAACGCACGTCGTAAGTTGCTTCGAGTGTAGAAACTGCGATGTATTTGGCGACAGAGCCAAAACCCGGGCAGTTGTCGGTAATCGGCAGATCGTTGTCAACCGTCTTCGGCACGTGGATGGCCTGGAGCGGATAACCCATGGCCTTGCCGAGTTGCGAGACCTTGAGGCAGGTATCGGCCGAGTCGCCGCCGCCGTTGTAAAAGAAGTAGCCGATGTTGTGCGCTTTGAACACCTCGATGAGGCGATCGTATTCGCGCTTGTTGGCTTCGAGGCTCTTCATCTTGTAGCGGCAGGAACCAAAGGCACCCGACGGCGTAGTACGCAAGCCGGCGATAGCGGTGGCGGATTCCTTGGTGGTGTCGATCAGGTCTTCCGTCAGGGCGCCAATGATGCCACTGCGGCCTGCATAGACCTTGCCGATCTTGTCCTTGTTCTTGCGTGCGGTTTCGATGACGCCGCAAGCCGACGCATTGATGACGGCGGTGACACCGCCCGATTGCGCGTAGAACGCATTCATTTTCTTCGCTGCCATAGAACTGCTCCCTTTGAGTTATTTTAGAGCGGCAAATGCACTGTCGCGGATATCTTCGACCTTGCCCATTCCGTTGATCTTGCGGTACTTGGGCGCGCCAGCAGCACCGCTGTCAGCCCACTTGGTGTAATAACCGACCAGCGCTTCCGTCTGCTCGTGATAGACCTCAAGACGCTTGAGCACGGTTTCTTCCGCATCGTCGGCGCGCTGGATCAGCTCTTCACCGGTCTCGTCGTCCTTGCCTTCGACCTTGGGCGGGTTGAACTTGATGTGATAGGTGCGGCCCGAGGCGACATGCACGCGGCGCCCGCTCATGCGGCCGACAATTTCGGCATCCGGCACGTCGATCTCGAGCACGAAATCGATCGCCACGCCGGCCTCCTTCATGGCCTCGGCCTGCGGGATGGTGCGGGGGAAACCGTCGAACATGTAGCCATTCTTGCAGTCGGCTTCCTTGAGGCGATCCTTGACCAGGCCGATGATGATGTCGTCACGCACCAAACCGCCCGCATCCATGATTTTCTTGGCCTCGACACCCAGCGGGGTACCGGCCTTGACGGCGGCGCGCAACATGTCGCCCGTGGAAATCTGCGGAACACCAAACTTTTCCTTGATGAAGTTGGCCTGTGTACCTTTGCCGGCGCCCGGTGGGCCCAAGAGAATCAAACGCATGGTGTATCTCCTCAGTAATGAACGTGTGTTGAATTTGACTTTCTAATGTTCGCACTAATAATTCAAAGCTTGGCTAGATTTTATCTATTCGAAGATAGTCGCCCTGATTAGTGCGCCGCAGCATAAATCGCTTGGACGCGCGCCAGATCCTCCGGCGTATCGACACCTGGTGCGGGTGGATGCGGGCATTCGATCACACTGATGTGAAAGCCGTGCCAGAGCGCGCGCAGTTGTTCCAGCGCCTCCCACTGTTCCAGGGGAGCCGGCGCCAGTTGTCCATAGCAACGCAGGAAGCTCACCCGGTAGGCATACAGACCAATGTGGCGGCGGACAATGTAGCCTGGGGGCATGGACTCGCGCTGCGCTGCGAAGCCATCGCGATGCCAGGGAATCGGTGCTCGTGAAAAATACAGCGCACGACCACTGGCAGCTGTCACCACCTTGACGACATTCGGATTCAGAAAGTCGGCCATGTCGCTAATGGCGTGGGCGGCCGTGGCGATTGCAGCCTCGCGATCAATAGCCAGTGCCTGCGCCACCTCGGCCACCAAAGCGGGTTCGATCAAGGGCTCGTCGCCCTGGACATTCACGACGATGTCGTCCTCGTTCCAGCCGAACTGCTGAGCCACCTCGGCAATACGGTCGGTGCCGCTCGGATGGTCGGCGCGTGTCAGTGTCACCGCGTGGCCATGGGCAGCGACAATATCGCGTACCCGGGAGTCGTCAGTCGCGACAATAACTTCGAGAGCACCACTGTTCTGCACGGCTTCGACCACACGCACCACCATCGGCTTTCCGGCAATATCCGCCAGGGGCTTGCCCGGCAACCGTGTCGAAGCATAACGCGCCGGAATGACGACGCGAAAACACATTTCAGTTTTCCTCAGTTCTCATCAGGCCCGAGTTGGCGCGCTTCGTCTTCGAGCATGACCGGAATATCGTCCTTGATCGGATAGGCCAGCCGACAGGCCTTGCAGACGAGTTCCGCTTGCGGCTTGCGGTAATCAAGCGGACCCTTGCAGAGTGGGCAGACGAGGATTTCAAGCAGGCGCGGATCCATCGATTTTCTCCAAGACAAAGCGGGCGAGATCAGGCTCGATGCAGGCATCGACCGGTAACACCCAGATCGGCAGCGTGGTAAGGCCGGCGCATTTTAGCGCGTCCTTTTCCGTCATCACCAGCGCATCGCCAGCAAAGCTTAAATCTGCGCTGGTGTAATGATGATGATCTGGAAAGGCCTGCGACTCGAAACGCAAACCCGAGGCAGCCAGGTGATCGAAAAAACGTTGCGGCTCGCCGATGCCGGCCACGGCATGCAGTTTGAGCCCTTGCAGATCACTTATCGTGCAGGTCGTAGCCGGATTATCCAGTTGATAAAAGATGTCGCCTTCCAGATGCATCCTGAACAAAGGCACCCCTGTAACTGGCGCGGCTTCAGTGTCATTCAGCACCAAGGCATCAACCTCCCGCAGTCGACTTGCCGGTTCGCGCAAGGGTCCGGCAGGCTGTAACCATCCATTCATCAGACCACGCCGATCGATAACGGCAATTTCAACATCGCGCGCCAGACGGTAGTGCTGCAATCCATCGTCGCAGAGGATCAAATCGCTATCAGGATATGCAGCCAGCAAGGCCTGCGCAGCGGCAGCGCGGTCGCTGCCGACAAAAACCGGACAGCCCGAGCGTTGCGCGAGCAAGAGCGGTTCATCGCCGACATTTGCTGCCGTCCCGCCAGTACCGACTTTTACCTCAAGTATTCTGCTCGTTTCACGCCCATAGCCACGACTGACGATGCCGGGCTTGCGTCCCAAGGTGGTCAGTTGCTGCGCTAACCAGAGGGTCAAAGGTGTCTTCCCTGCCCCGCCGGCGATAATATTGCCCACCACCACGACAGGTACCGGCAAGCGTTCGACGCCCATCCAACCACGGCGATACGCCATGCGACGCAGGGCGACAACAATGGAGAAGATGAAGCCGAGCGGCCACAAAACTCGCGCCAGCACACCACGCTGGCGCCATGCGCTCATCAAACGTTCAAGGCTGCTTTTGCTGAGTGGCAAAGGATATGTGCGAGAGGCCAGCGTTGCGTGCAGCCTGCATTACATCGATGACGCTCTGGTGCGTCGCCTTCGCGTCAGCGTTGATGATGACCACGGGTTCCTGAGCCCCTTCGGCAGTGCGGCGCAACACCACGCCGATCGCCTCGACGCCGCCCGACACCGGTATCTTGTTCACCAGGACATCACCGGTGGCAGTCACCACCACATCGATTTCGTTGGGCTTATCTTGCTGCGTTTGCTCGTCTGCCGTCGGCAGGTTGATTTCGAGGCCGGAAAACTTGGAATAGGTGGTTGTGATCATGAGAAAGATCAGGATCACCAGCAGCACGTCGATCATCGGGATCAGATTGATCTCCGGTTCCTCAGGATGCCGGCCGCGCTGGAAATTCACTTTCTCTCTCCGTGCAGTTGCTCGACGAGTTTCAATGCCTGCTGCTCCATCTCGATCACGAAACCATCGACCAGGGCGCGAAAATGACGATAGGCGATCATCGCGGGAATGGCGATGATGAGACCGAATCCGGTGTTGTAGAGCGCCACCGAGATGCCGTGCGCAAGTTGCTGCGGATTGTTGCCGGCGGCAGTCGCGGAACCGAAAATCTCGATCATGCCGACGACGGTGCCGAACAGGCCCATCAGCGGACTCATCGAGGCAATGGTGCCGAGGCTGGTGAGGAAACGTCCCATCTCATGGGCAGCGCCCCGGCCGGCTTCCTCGATGGCCTCTTTCATTACCTCACGGGAACTTTTATCGTTCTTGATACCGGCAGCAAGAACTCGCCCCAAAGGGGAGTGCCCGTCCAGGCGCCTCAGCAGCTCGTCGGTAACACCAGCGCGCCGATACTCGGCAACCGCGCTTTGCAGAAGCCCCGCAGGCACAATCTTGGCGCCTCGCAGCGCGGTGCCACGTTCGATAATAAGGGCAACGGCGATGACAGAGGCAAAAAGTAGAAACCAGATGGGCCAGCCAGCAGCCTGAATGATGGAAAACACGGAAAGTCCTCCGATGCAACGCAGTAAGAGCCCGCACTTTACTACGAACCCGGCAAAGCATTCGCCATTGGCAAGACGGAAATACACTGTTTTCCCCCCTTTTGTCGTGGATTGAAACCATAACTGGCGTCACGACGGGCGACTACAATGATTCATGGATTCTGCTCCGGATATCGCGCGCACCCTTGAGGCTTGGCTCGGGCTGTTTACCGCTCGCGTTGCCGTGCCGCAGGGGCAGACTTTTCGCGAAATCGGCGCCCCGGCCGATCCATCCGTCACCGTGCCGGCGCTTGCCGCACTCGCCGCAGAAGCGCTGGCACGCGACCGCAGCCTGTGGATCGTCACTGCCGACGACGCCCTGCTGCCGGACATCTCGAACGCTCTTGACCTGCGCCTGCGCCCGCTCTGCCTCGTGCTGCCTGGCGCAAACTACGCGGGGCGCATTGCCCTGCGTGCCACGCTCTCACTATTGAAAAGCCGCCTGACACGCTCTGCCGAAGATAGCGAAGGTCCCGCCTGGGCCGCTATGCGCGAGCACCTGCAGGATGATGACGCCCTCTGGCGCGCCAGCCTCGCCTGGGGAACGCGCGGAGTCGACCGCGAAGTTCCCCCCGCAGGCATCGGCAAGCTCTTTCCGGTACGCATCGGTCCGTGGGCGCTGGCAGAACGCCTTGCCGCACCCGCCGATTGGGTGATGCTCATCCAGTCTGGGCAACTGCCCGCCAATGTACGCACCCCGTGGCCGGGCGCACGCTGCACGCTGATGCTGGCTCCCGGGCCGTTAAGCGGGGCAACGGTGCTGGCGGTGATCGACGAAACCGCCCGTCTGCGTGCGGAAATCGAAGTTCTCGGCCAGGAACTGGCAGAAATGGAACTCGAACTCGCCACGGCACAAGGTGAGCTCACCCGCTTTACCGAGCACTACCACAATGTTATCGCGGGACGCATGGCCGAGCTTGATCGCCTGCAGGCCGACCTGGCCAAACTGCGCAGGCAGAGCGCACCCGACAACCCCGACCTGGATGCTGCCGCCAGACAGGCCGAGGCGCGCGCCGAACAATCAGGCAAGGAAAATAATTCCTTCCAAACCAGAAGGGCAGATAACAGCGAGCGCTTTGCCCCCAGTAACGATCTAAAAAAACAATTCCGGCAGCTGGCGCAAAAGATTCATCCCGATCGGGCAACGAACGAAGATGACCGCGCTTGGCGCACTCACTTGATGAGCGAGGCCAACCGCGCCTATCGCGCCGGCGATGCCTGTGCCCTCGATGAAGTTCTCTCCCTTTGGCTTGAAGGCCGGGAATGTGGCCGTTCTGCGACCACGGGCGCCGTCCCGCCAACGCCGACTTCTGATGACGCTGCGGCGCTGGTCGAAGAAGCCACGAAGATTCGCCGGCGCCTCGCCGCGATCGTCACCGAACTTGACCGCCTCTATGGCTCGAAACTTTATGAACTGTTTGCCGCTGCACGCATCGCCACCCGCCAGGGACGCGATTTATTGCAGGAAATGGCCAAGCGGCTAGATAGCCAGATCGACCTGGCCAAGTTCGAGCTTGATTACCTTACAAAGGCAGAGGCAGCAAGCCCTTAAAGAGCAAGCTCCAGGCCCTCGCGGGCCAGCATGACCTCGCAACCGGGTTCGGGGTGACGATTGATCGCTTCGGCAAATACCTTCTCGAGATCGTCGTCGCAGCGAGTTGGTTCATGGTGGGTACAGATCAGTCGCTTCGCGCCGATGCGTTGTGCCATTTGGATGGTGCTGTCGAATGTGCCGTGTCCCCAACCGATCTTCGGTGGGTATTCGGCCAGCGTATAGGCGGCATCAGCGACGAGCAAATCCACCGGGCCGATGGCGGCATCGAGTTCCGCCTGGCGCTGATCGATCATTGCCTGATACTCGGCATGCTCGGGATCTTCAGGCGCATAGATATTGACCCAGGGCTCATGATCCCCGGTAAAAAACATCGACTTACCGTTGCACTCGACGCGATAACCGAGATCCGTGACCGGGTGGTTCATCAGCACCGGTGTCACGGTGGCATCGCCAATTATCACCGGCTCGCCGACGGTCAGCGTCTGGTATTCGATGCCGGCTTTGAGCTCCGCCTCACGAATCGGGAAATAACTGTATTGCAACTGCACGTTCATGATCTGCTCGATTCCCTGCATCGACACAATGTCGTAGGCACCGTGGATGCGCACCTTGTTGCCGGGAATGTACAACGGCACAAAAAAAGGCAGGCCCTGAATATGGTCCCAGTGCGTATGGGTGATGAAAACATGCGCGGTGACAGGTAGCTTCGCGAGCAAGGTTTGCGCTAGAGGAAAGATGCCCGTGCCGGCATCAAGAATAATCAGGCTGTCGTCATCGCTGCGCACCTCGATGCACGTGGTGTTGCCACCATAGCGCACACTGCGCGGGCCGGGCGAAGGGATCGATCCACGTACGCCCCACATACTGACTTTCATGGTTGCTCCCTATTTCCCCGTGCCAATTTGTGCGAATGACTGGGCATCTTCGACGATCTTCTGCAGATCGCCGAGCGCAGCGATCACCACCGCGATATCTGTGCCGAAGCGTTGTGGCATATGCGCCAACCCTTCCTCACGCCACGGGTTTCCCGCGTCGCCGAAGGCATGCTTGCGGCAGAGGATATCCGCCATACGCAAGCAATCCATCATGGCGGAAGCTTCTGCCGTTTCGTTGTGGTGATCACGAATGCAATTGACGAGAGGCTCGGCGAATTGCCACTTCTTTGCCAGCAGAGCGCCAACATAGGCATGGTCAGCACCGATGACTTCCTGCTCGGCCACATAAAGCGGCTTGTCAAGGTCGGCAGCAATCGCCAAGGCCTGAAGAAACTCGCCGGCCATGAACTGGGCAAATACTACCTTGCCGAAATCGTGCAGCAGACCTGCAATGTAGCAATCCGTCGGGTCGGTTTCGGTACGGGCATATTTTTCGCAGAGAATGCGCGACACGGCAGCGACCGTCAGAGAGTGAAGCAGATAGCGCTGGATGTCGAAACCGCTCGTATTGAAACGCGGCAGGATACCGACGGCAGCAAATGACAGCGCCAGGTTCTTGATGGTGTTGATGCCAAGATAGACGACCGACTGTCCCACCGAAGTGATTTTATTCGGGAGGCTGTAGTAGGCAGAGTTGATGACGCGCAGAATCTTGACGGTCATCACCGGATCTTTTTCGATGACGCCCACCAGATTCTTGGGCAGGCAGTTGATATTGCGCGTCAACTCCAGCACCGCCTGCACGCTCTTAGGAAAAGCAGGCATGCGCTCGACGGCAGTCATCAACTTGCGTTCGAGCTCGGGGGTAAGGTGTGACATCGCTATCGGATCGGCCAGGAGAAATTGAACTTGGCCCGATTATATCGGCATGCCGTTCAGGCAGCCGCGACGCGCTCGTAGTAACGGGCGCGATACAGCAGCCGGCGCTTCTCGGGCGTTTCCGTGAAGCCGCTGCGATCGTGCAGCACATTGTTGCAGACCAGGCCCATGCCCGGTTCGAGGCGGCCATGCAACGTCCAGGGCGTGGGCGTGGCGAGGATACGTGCCAGCGCAGCCAGCGCGGCTTGGGTCAGCGGATCATCGCGCCAGGTAATACTGACGGTGCGCGCCGTATAGCGCATGTGCAGAAAGCCGTCGGCATCCACCGAGAAGACCGGGCCGGGCTGTTCTGCGCGCGCTACACCGTCATCGTCCAGGCGCGCCGGGATGGTCATGGCATCGGGGGCAGACAGGGCACGGATAAAATCCGGGTTCTCGTCGCGCAGCAGAATGTAGGCGAGGTCGTGATTGAGTAGCTGGTTGTCGCCGCCGCTCGCCGCGCTGCGCACGCAATGCAGAATCAGGCCGCGAATCGTATGTTCGGGTGTGTTGTAGTAACCGTCGGTATGCCAGCGAATCGGCTTGTCGGTATAGGGAATGAACTCCTTGCGTTCGCCACGCGCCTCGGCGCCGGTGACTGAAATCGGCGAAATGCCATCGTTGTCCGTCAGCCAGTGGCCGTCGAGCGTCTTGAGCCCCAACTGCTGGCCCAGCAAGCGCGGAATATCCTTGTCGGGATCAGCGCCGGACTTGCTGACATAGATCGCCATGTTGCAGGAGGCATTGAGATCGATGAGGCGTTGCCGTTCGGACGGACTGAGCCGGCGCGGATCATCGAGTTCGAGAACGATATCCTCCACCCGGCGCGGGGCGGTATCGAGTTTCCGTTCACGCCAGTGTGCGTATGCAACTGTTTCTTCAAAATCAAACGGCCCGAACATACTCACTCTCCCGTCGCGCTACCGTCTTTGCGGTGCCGACTTTCATTGACCTCGGGATGAAACAGCCCGGCCAAGGTTTTATTCAGTGCCTTCATGGCTTCGGGTACCTCGATATCCATCACCTGATCGACCACCCAAAGTTTGTCTTTTTCCGGCAGCCCTTCGCGCAGACAGGCAGCGAAACAGCGCTTGAAACCGAAGTCCGGGCCATCTTGCGTGTAATTGAACTCGGCGTAATCCACGCTGCGGCGGTTGAACAATTCAAGAACATGATTACTCATTTCGCCAGGCACGACATCTTCGAGATAGGTGCCGAAGTTTTCCTCGACCAATGAAGAGAGGCGCTTGGCAAGGGCCGTGGTGAACTCGATCCGTTGGTCGGCGTCAAGATCGCGATAGGCAATACGGTCCGCCAGCAAAGCAAGGAAAACTGTGAATTCGGAAACGAAATCGAGGTAGGGACGACCGATATCGATGTCGTAGTCCGCCTGACGCATGCGATTGAGGGCGTCAATGGCGAGCTTCCATGACAGAACTGCCACGACGCTGGCCAGCGTGGCCATCGAGCGAGACTGACCACCGGCATGAAAACGGGAACGGATGCGGACTGCCATATCAAGCTACCGCCGCCGTCCCCATACAGGCGGCGATCCGGCGAATCGCCGTCCCCATGAACGCGGCAGTCCGGCTAATCGCCGTCCCGCCAGCACCGACTTTCTTAGTAGCCACCCTTGCCTTTGGGCTGGGTCAGGCCGCCCACGCGGCAGCCCTGCTTGGCGGCACCACCATCGGGGAAGAGATCGAACATCAGCTTGTTGTCTGCCTCAGGCATGTCGGCCTCATCCTGCAGGCCTTTGACCAGATTACGGGCGTTGGGGGTGTGCCCGTCTTCCTTGAACTTCTCACGCAGGTAATTGATGATTTTCCAGTGCTGATCGGTCAGTTCCATACCTTCAGCGGCAGCGAAGGCATGCACTGCTTCTTCACTGAAATCCGGCTCAAGCAGATAGCCGTAATCGTCAACTTCCTTTTCGACGCCATTGATAACAATGCTCATGTGCTCCTCCTTTGACTATGGGTTGGATTAAAAAAAACAGAATGTTCAAATTCGCTGGCCGATCATTCTAGCGCCCCAACAGCGACCATCGACTTGTGGGGAATGAAAATTCCACAGCCACGCTTGCGCTCGCCACCAAGGCCATGGCGCTGCAACCGCAGGGCGGCATCGGCCTTCAAATCCAGCAGCACCAGGCTGAATCCTGCCAGCACACCATCCGGGGTGCTGGCACGCTGAGGCCTTCCGCAGAGCAGGCGAGGCGGCACACCGAGGGCCGTCAATTCATCCACGCAGGCCGCCCGGAAAATCTCTTCGTCCATTGCCACGTCATCACTTGTCGGGCCGAAAACAACAAATTTGGCCTTAAGTACCGGTGCGTGCATCAATTCACGCTGGTGGGAGGCGCCGACTTCGACGATCCCCGCCCCCAATTGCAGACGCGCGCCGACAAGTGCCTGCG
>JAABQX010000012.1 GCA_011391215.1 Rhodocyclaceae bacterium | reverse complement strand
CCCCGATCTCCACGCTTGGATCGAAGGCGGAAAGCTGAGTCACCGCCATGCCCGCGTAGCCGCAGGGATTGATCGCGGCGAACGGCGCGATATCCATCGCGACGTTGAGCGCGAGGCCGTGGTAGCAGCAGCCGTTTTTTACCTTAAGTCCCAATGCGCCGATCTTCGCGCCGCCGACATAGACGCCCGGTGCGCCGGCCAGGCGTTCGGCTACAACACCGAAATCCGCCAGCAGATCGATCACTGCTTGCTCCATGCGATTGACGAGTCCCTTGACTGTCAGGCCGCGTCGCTTGAGATCGAGTAGCAGGTAGCAGACGATCTGGCCGTGGCCGTGGTAAGTGATCTGGCCGCCACGGTCGATCTTGATGACAGGGATGCCGATGTCACGTAGCAGGTGTTTCGGCTTGCCGGCGAGGCCGAGCGTGAACACGGGCGGGTGCTCGCAGAGCCAGAGTTCGTCGGCAGTCTCGGTGTTACGCTGCGCAGTGAATATCTGCATCGCGCGCCAGGTTGGTTCATAAGCGACCTGGCCGAGCGTGCGGATTACAAAACGATTTTCACCCACGGGTGGCTGGTCAGTTCGCGGTAAAGCGCGTCGAGCTGCGGCTTTGACGTGGCGCGGATGGTGCAAGTGAGCGAGAGGTAGTTTCCGGCCTTCGAGGGACGCATCTCGACCTTCGCGGCATCGAAATCCGGTGCATGCTTCAGCACGACTTCGACGATGGCCTGGGCGAAACCTTCGCGCGTTGCGCCCATGATCTTGAGCGGAAAGTCGCAGGGGAATTCGAGCAGGGTTTCCGCTTCAGTTGCCATGCATCACCGTGCGCTTGAAGTCCTGGTACCAGCCGTACATCTGCTTGAAGACCGGCCCGGGTAATCCCGCCGCCCCCATGTTACGAGGCGAGCCGTCTGACGCCGTCCCGCCAGCGCCGACTTTTTTGCCATCCAGTTCAACGATGGGCAGCACTTCCTTGGTCGAGGAGGTCATCCAGAGTTCGTCGGCGGCGCGCACTTCGGCGTCGGTAATGTCCCGAACCTGGGTGGGCAGGCCGTGCGCGGCGGCGAGCTCGAGAACCACGTCGTAGGTGATGCCAGTAAGCATCAGGTGGTTTTTTTGCGGCGCCAGCATCACACCATTCTTGACGACGAAGATATTGGATGCGGCGCCCTCGCTGAGAATGCCGTCGCGGAACAAAATTGTTTCGGCGCAGCCGGCATCCATCGCCATTTGGCGCAGTAGGCAGTTGGCGAGGAGCGAAGTGGCCTTGACGTTGCAGCGCAGCCAGCGGGTGTCGGCGGTGGAAATGGCGGCGATGCCTTTTTCGCGCATTGCGTCGGGTGGCGTGAGCAGCGGCTCGACGAGGCAGAATATGGTGGGCGTTACGGCGGCGGGAAAGGCGTGGTTGCGCACGGCTATCGGCCCGCGCGTGACTTGCAACAGCACCGAACAGCTTGCCCATTCTGCTGCGCTGACCAGTCGTTCGATCAGCGTGTGCCACTCGTCGTGACCAAGGGGATTGGTCAGGCGGATGTCGTTGAGGCTGTTCTGCAGGCGGCCGAGGTGTTCGTCGAGCCGGAAGGGACGCCGCGAATAGACGGGGATGACCTCATACACGCCGTCGCCGAACAGGAAGCCCCGATCCATTGGGGAAACGCGCGCTTCCGCGAGCGGCAGAAACTCGCCGTTGAGGTAGCAGAGGGTCATTGGAGGTAGAGCTTGAGCGAATCCCACGCACGGCCGATGATTCCCGCGACAGGAACGTCGGCAAGCGCCATCAGCGGATATTCACCATACAGCTGCCCATCGACCGACAGGCGCAGCGTGGCGATGGTGTCGCCCTTTTGCACCGGCGCGATGAGCGGCTGGCGGCTGGCAACCTCGACCTTGAGATGGTCGCCGCTGCTGGCGCCCTTCGGTAGGGAGAGGACGAAGTTCTCGGTGAATCCCGCGCCGACGGTCGACTGGGTGCCCTTGAATATCTTGAGTTGCGACAGCGTCTGGCCCTTGTCGTAAAGCTTCACGGCATCGTAGGCGCGATAGCCGTAATGCAGCAGCGCCAGCGTTTCCTGCACGCGTGCCTGGTCGGAGGCGGTGCCGAGCACTACGGCAGTGAGGCGACGCACGCCGTCATTGCGCGAGGCGATCAGGCAGTAGCCCGCCGATTCCGTATGTCCGGTCTTGACGCCGTCGATGGTGTTGTCCAGCCACAGCAACCGGTTGCGGTTGGGCTGCTTGATCTTGTTGTAGGTGTAGTCCTTGACGGCATAGAGCTTGTAGTCTTCCGAGAAGTCGCGGATCAATGCGGTGGTCAGACGCGCCAGGTCGCTGGCCGTGGTCATGTGCGCCGGATCGGGCATGCCGGTGGCGTTGACGTAATGGGTGTTGGCGAGGCCGAGACGTTTCGCTTCGGCGTTCATCAGGTTGACGAAGGCGTCTTCAGTACCGGCGATCGCTTCGGCGAGCGCGACGCTGGCATCGTTGCCCGACTGGATGACCATGCCCTTCAGTAACTCATCGACCGTCACCGGCACTTTCAGATCGATGAACATGCGCGAGCCGACCGCCTTCCAGGCTTTTTCCGAGACCGGCACCACCTGGTCGCGCTTCAGCTTGCCGTCACGCAGGGCGACGTAGGTGATATACGACGTCATGATCTTGGTGAGCGAGGCGGGCTCGACCTTCTGGTCGGGATTCTGTGCGGCCAGAACCTGCCCGGTCGTGTGGTCGATGAGAATCCAGGCGCGTGCCGCCAGTGCGGGCGGAGGTTCGTTGGCAAGCGTGACGGTGGAGAAAAGGCTCAACAGCGCCAGCAGTAAAGGCAGAATTGGCATGGGGTGTCCGGAAAGGGGAGAGGGATGGCGAAAATTATACAGTGGCGTATTACTTGACCAGCATGGTCGGCAACTCGAAGGCGACCTTGAGCTGCTCGGCAATACGCCGTGCTTCGCTGGCATCGACCCAGGGACCGAGTTGCAGACGGTGGAGGTTACCGGCGCTGCGAACCACCAGCTTGTCGCCGAGATCGCCAAGGTCGCGATAGAGCTTGGCCTTCAGCGACTCGGCGTTGTCGCGACTGCTGAAAGCGCCGAGTTGCAGGTAGTGGCCAGTCTTTTCCTGAATGTCGCTGAGGACCGCCGGCTTGTTATCGGTAACTGTCTGTGGTGGGGATTCAGTGGATGTCGAGGCAATCGCGACGGCAGGGGCCCGCTCCCCGGGCAGCACGCTCTCGACGACCACTGAGCCGCTGCCGTTCTCGACGATGCCGAGCTTCCAGGCCGCCGTGTAGGAAAGGTCGATGACCCGGCTGTGCAGGAAAGGCCCGCGATCATTGACGCGCACCACGACCGACTTGCCGTTTTCTGGACGGCTTACGCGCACGTAGGACGGAATCGGCAGGGTCGGGTGCGCGGCGGTCATGCCGAACATATCATAGGGCTCGCCACTCGAGGTTTTCTGACCGTGGTAACGCCGGCCATACCAACTGGCTACACCCTGCTGGCGGAAGACCGGCGCTGTTTGCAGCGGGGTGTAGTCGCGACCCAGCACGGAATAGGGGCGGTTGGCGAAGCGGTGCAGCGGTTCGGCGCGCGGCACAGCGTCGGGGACAGCGGCGAGATCGACCGAAGCGTCGAGCGGGCCGTCGTCGAGATAGAAACCGCCACCGCGTTTGGACGATGTGAACGGCTTTTTTTCAATACTCGGCGCTGGCGGGACGGCGCCATCGCTTGCGCGTTGCGGCGGCTGGCCGCCGCAGGCAGCCAGTAGCAGCGTCAGGAGAACAACGTAAATTCTCATTTCTGCACCAGCATGCGATTCTTGCTAATTGACATGAGAATGCCGATGCCCAGACAGAGCGTTACCAGTGCGGTACCACCGTAGCTGATGAAAGGTAGCGGCACGCCCACGACCGGCAAAATTCCTGAAACCATGCCCATGTTGACGAAGGCGTAGGTGAAAAAAATCAGCGTGATGGCGCCGGCGAGCAGGCGCGTGAACAAGGTCGCGGCATTGGCAGAAATCATGATGCCCCGGCCGATCAGCAACGCGTAGAGCACCAGCAGCACGAAGTTGCCCAGCAGCCCCATTTCTTCCGAATACACCGCGAAGATGAAATCGGTATGACGTTCGGGGATGAACTCGAGCTGCGCCTGCGTGCCTTGTCCCCAGCCCTTGCCGAGCATGCCACCGGAGCCGATGGCGATGGTCGACTGGATGATGTGGAAGCCCTTGCCAAGCGGATCTTTTTCCGGATCGAGCAGCGTCAGGATGCGCTGGCGCTGGTAGTCGTGCAGCAGATTCCAGGCGAAAGGCGCAGAGCCGGCGGCGGCGGCGATCAACCCGAGAATGATTTTCCAGGGCAACCCGGCGAGAAAGATCACGAAAAAGCCGGCAGCCAGTACCAGCACTGAAGTACCCAGATCGGGCTGCTTGACGATCAATGCCACGGGTAGGAGCAGCAGCAAGGTCGCCACGGCATAGTCGCGCAGGCGCAGCATGGCTTCATGCTTCTGGAAGTACCAGGCGAGCATCAGGGGCATGGCGATTTTCATCAGCTCGGAGGGCTGGATGCGCATGAAGCCGAGATTGAGCCAGCGCCGTGCGCCTTTCGAAATGTCGCCGAACAGGGCGACGGCGACCAGCAGCAATATTCCGATCAGATAGGTCGGCAGCGCCAGGCGCATCAGGCGTTGCGGCGGAATCTGGGCGACGACGCGCATCACCACCAACGCGACGCCCAGATTGACGAGTTGTGTCGACATGCGTTCGGGCGAGGCGCTGGCCATGGTGAACAGGGCGACCAGCAGCAGCAGCGCGGTAAAACCCATCAGCGGGCCGTCGATCGGGGCGATGAGTTTGAGCCAGAGGTTGCGGATCATTCTCCGGGCCCTTTCTTTACATCCTTCACGTTGCTATTGTCGCTAACGTCGTTGATGTCTTCATCCGCTTCTTTCGCCGCCTCATCCGTTGGTGCGGCGCCTTTGGGCAACTTGCCGAGCAGGTAGTAGTCGAGCACCTGCCGCGCGATCGGCGCGGCGGCCTGGGCGCCGAAGCCGCCATTCTCAACCAGTATCGCCAGGGCAATGGTCGGCTTGTCGGCCGGAGCGAAGGCGATGAACAAGCCGTGATCGCGCAGGTGAGCCGCCATGCGCTCCGTCTTGTGCTCGGCACCCTTGTACGAGAACACCTGTGCCGTTCCGGTTTTGCCGCCGGCGACATAACCTGCATCCTTGAAGGCGCGCGCACCGGTACCCTCCTTGTTCACGCCGACCATCGCATTTTTGATGAAATCGATGTGTTCCTGTTTGAGCGCCAGTGTTTTCAGTGGCTGCGGCTCGATCGGGGTTTTCTCCCCCGTTTTGGCATTGGTGATGTATTTGACCAAGTGCGGCCGGAACATCACGCCGTTATTGGCCAGCGTCGCCGTGGCCTGCGCCAGCTGGATCGGTGTGTAGGCGTTGTAGCCTTGGCCGATGCCGATGGAGATGGTTTCGCCGGCATACCACTTCTGTTGTTCGGGTTTGCGGAAACGCTTTTTCTTCCATGCCTGCGAGGGCAGCACGCCTTCGGATTCGCCTTCGATATCGATGCCGGTGCGGCTGCCAAAACCCAGCTGTCCCATGAAGCTGGAAATGTTGTCGATCCCCATGTCGTTGGCGAGCATGTAGTAATAGGTGTCGCACGACACGACGATGGATTTGTACATATCCACGCTGCCGTGGCCCCCCTTCTTGTCGTCGCGGAAGTGGTGGCCGCCAAAGTTGTAGAAGCCCGGATCGGAGATGGCTTGTGTTGGCGTGCGCTTGCCCAGGGTCAGGGCGCCGAGCGCCATGAAAGGCTTGAAGGTCGAGCCGGGCGGGTAAGCGCCGTTGAGCGCCCGATTGACCATCGGTTTGTCGGCGGAGGTATTGAGTACTTCCCAGTCTGCGGTGGTGATGCCATCGACGAACTGATTGGGGTCGTAATTGGGTACCGACACCATGGCGAGAATGCCGCCGGTAGCGGGTTCGATCGCCACCATGGCGCCCCGGCGCTCGCCGAAGGCCTGCTCGGCGATTTCCTGGAGTTTCGCGTCGATCGACAGGGTCAGGTTGTTGCCTGGAATGGGTGCGGTACGCGCCAGCGTGCGTACCGGATGGCCGCCGGCGTCGACCTCCACTTGCTCAAAACCCGTGATGCCATGCAAGTCGAATTCGTAACGCTGCTCGAGACCGGTCTTGCCGAAGTGATCGGTGCCCCGGTAGTTCGCTTCGGCTTCCTTTTCCTCGATACGGCCCTGGTCGCGCTCGGTGACGCGGCCGATATAGCCGAGGATATGTGAAGCGAAGGCGCCGCGCGGATATTGGCGGAATAGTCGCGCCTTGATGTCGACGCCGGGAAAGCGGAAACGCCGCGCGATAAATTTGGCTACTTCCTGATCGGTCAGACGCGTGCGGATCGGCAGCGATTCAAGGCGCTTGGTTTCGTCCATTAGCTTCTTGAAGCGCTTGCGATCCTTGGCGCTGATGTCAATGAACTCGGCCAGCCCATCAATGGTAGCTTCGATGTCGGCCACCTGCGTGGGAGTGATTTCCAGGGTATAGGCGGAGTAGTTGCGCGCCAGCACCACGCCATTGCGGTCGGTAATCAGGCCGCGGTTGGGCGTGATCGGCACCAGGGAAATACGGTTTTCCTCGGCGCGGGTTTGGTAGTAATCATGCTTGATGACTTGTAACCAAACGAAGCGACCGAACAGCAGGGTGAAGCAGAGCAGGACGAAGCCGCCGGCAATCGTGATGCGGCTACGGAATTGATCCAGGCCTTCCTGTGGGTTGTTAAATTCCACGCTAGCTCACGTTATCGATCGCGGCTTTTAAATGGGGCGATTGTCATCCCGCTCCGCCGGCCGGTACTGCGGCAGCAGCAGTACATAGTTGAGCGGATGCCAGAGCAGGACGGCGACAAAGCTCGAAAGAAAATACAGCACGCCCGGAAATTCTGCACCGGTGATCATGCGTACCAGCACCATCACTACCTGGACGCTAAGCAGCATCGGCCAGATCTGCAAGGCCTGCTGGCCGAGAGGAAACCACAGGATGCGGCGCGACAGGCCGCCAGCGGCGAAGGCCAGCAGCACATAGGCGAGCGCATGCTGGCCCATTACGCTGCCGTTGGCGACATCCATCACCACGCCGAAAAAGAAGCCGGCGCCCATGCCGACCTTGAGCGGCTGATGGATGCACCAGAAGGCCAGCGTCAATGCCAGCCAGTCCGGTATGCCTGGCAGCCGCCCGAAGGGGATCAGGTTCAATGTCAATGCCACGGCCAGCGAAAAGTAAATAAACCAGCTGCGGGCCGGCAGCAGGATACGACGCGAGGAATGGATGGGCTGGATCATTTTGGTCGGTTAGCGATCTTGCGGCCCTTGGCCGATTTTTTAGCGATTTCTGTGGGCTCATCGGGTATCGGCGGGGCTTTGCGCTTGCCGAGCAGCATTACCTGGCCATGGCGCTCGACGCCGGCCAGCGGGGTGCATTCGATGCGGGCAAAGGAGAAGGAGTTGTCGCGGTCGATCGAAGAGACCTTCGCCACCGGCAGGCCCGCCAGGTAAATGCCGTCGAGGCCGGAGGTGACCAGAATGTCGTCCGGCTGGACGTCGGCATTGGCCGGCAGAAACTTCAGTTCCATTGCGCCACTGCCGGCGCCGGCCAGCACGGCACGCAGGCCGTTGCGTTGCACCTGTACCGGAATCGACTGGTTTTTGTCGGTCAGCAGCGTCACTTCACTGGTCAGCGGGAAAACGCGGGTGACTTGTCCAATGACGCCCAGATCGTCGATGACAGCCTGGCCTTCGGCCACTTCATGCGTCAGCCCGCGCCCGATGATGATGCGCCGCACAAACGGGTCGCGCGCGGTATAAAGAATTTCGGCAACGCTAGCGGAGACATCAAGCCTTTCCTGCATTTCGAGCAAGGCGCGCAGGCGACGGTTTTCTTCGTCGAGGTGGGCCTGGCGCAGAAGCAGGTTGGCTTGCGCCAGCAGGCGCTGGCGCAACTCGGTGTTTTCCTGTTGCAGGCTGGCCAGGTTGGTGAAGTAGTTGCCGGCCTCGCCGGCACTTTCAACCGGCAGCATGACGGCTTTTTGCAGGGGCCAGAGAACCGTCGCCACCGCCATGCGCGCCGGTTCGAGCATGTGAAGACGCAGATCGGCGACCAGCAGCAAAAGCGCCAGCGTGAGGAAGAACACCAGCCGGGCGAGCGGGGCTGGTCCTCGCTTGAAGAAGGGTGGTGGCGTGTGGCCATCGATGGACATCAAGGCTGCATTACTCCCCCCGGCATGCGCAGCAACTCGGGCATTAGCATCGCCAGCGTCACGCTGCTGTTCATGCCAATCGCACTTCTGCGAAGCTTACCGGGGCAGGATTTACTCGCTGGCAAAAATACTGCCGAGTTTGTCCATCTTTTCCAGTGCAAGGCCCGATCCGCGTACCACGCAGGTGAGCGGATCGTCAGCGACGACCACCGGCAGGCCGGTTTCTTCCATCAACAGGCGGTCGATATCACGCAGGAGTGCCCCGCCGCCGGTCAGCACCATGCCGCGTTCGGCGATATCGGCGCCGAGTTCCGGCGGGGTCTGTTCAAGGGCGATCTTGACCGCGCTGACAATCTGGTTCAGTGGATCGGAAAGCGCTTCGAGAATCTCGTTGGACGAGATGGTGAAGCTGCGCGGGATGCCTTCGGCGAGGTTGCGACCCTTGACTTCCATTTCCTTGACCTCGGAGCCGGGAAAGGCCGAACCGATAGTTTTCTTGATCAGCTCGGCAGTGGTTTCGCCGATCAGCATGCCGTAATTGCGGCGGATGTAGTTGATGATGGAATCGTCGAACTTGTCGCCGCCGACGCGCACCGAGCCGGCATAGACCATGCCGCCGAGCGAAATGACGCCGACTTCGGTGGTGCCGCCGCCGATGTCGACCACCATCGAGCCGGTGGCATCCGAAACGGGCATGCCCGCGCCGATCGCGGCAGCCATCGGCTCCTCGATCAGATAGACGTGTGATGCGCCGGCACCTAAAGCGGATTCGCGGATGGCGCGGCGCTCGACCTGTGTCGAGCCGCAGGGCACGCAGATGATGATGCGCGGACTCGGCGAGAGCAGGCGCGAGTCATGCACCTTCTTGATGAACTGCTTGAGCATCTGCTCGGTGACGGTGAAGTCGGCGATCACGCCATCCTTCATCGGACGGATGGCGGTGATGTTGCCGGGCGTCTTGCCGAGCATCAGCTTGGCCGAGGCGCCGACGGCCTGGATGGTTTTCTTGGCATTGGGGCCGCCTTCGGTGCGGATGGCGACCACCGAGGGTTCATCCAGCACGATGCCTTTGCCGCGCACGTAGATCAGCGTATTGGCGGTGCCGAGGTCGATGGCCAGATCGTTGGAGAAGTAAGAGCGGAAAAAAGAGAACATCGGAATCCTGAATAAGAAAAGGCAGCACCGGATCACTTGAGGGGTGCTGCCGTTAAAGATCGCCTATGATACCCTATCGCGCCTCGCGAATTAAGCCTGCCATAAGTCCCATTTACCCTCCCATTCCTGAAAAACTTACTTTCAAACCATGTCCTTGAGCCTGGACGACGTCAGCCGCATCGCGCGCCTGGCCCGCATTGAAATCTCTCCCGCCGAAGCCGAACGCACCCGCGACCAGCTCAATGGCATTCTTTCCTTCGTCGAACAATTGCAGGCGGTCAACACCGATGGCATCGCCCCGCTGGCCCACGCCGTCGATGTGGTGCAGCGCCTGCGCCCGGATGCGGTCACCGAATCCGACCACCGGGCGGCCTTTCAGGCCATCGCGCCGGAAACCGAAGCCGGCTTGTACCTCGTTCCAAAGGTGATCGAATGACCGATTTGATCCAGGCCAGCCTCAAGGAGCTGTCCTCCGCGCTGGCGCAAAAAAAGATTTCCAGCGTCGAGCTGACGACGCTGTTCCTCGATCGTATTGAGCAGCACAATCCGACGCTGAATGCCTTTGTCACCGTCGACCGCGACAAGACGTTGGCAGCAGCTCAAGCAGCAGACGCAAAAATCGGTGCTGGCGGGATGAAATGCCCCGCAGCGGGTACGGCAGAGTTGTCGCCGCTTTGCGGCATCCCATTGGCGCACAAGGATATTTTTTGCGCCGATGGCTGGCGCACGACCTGCGGCTCGAAGATGCTGGCGAACTTCATCGCGCCCTATAGCGCGCACGTCGTCGATCAACTGAACGCCGCCGGCATGGTCATGCTCGGCAAGTGCAACATGGACGAGTTCGCCATGGGCTCGTCGAACGAAAGCTCGTTTTTCGGCCCGGTGAAGAACCCCTGGGATACCGGCTGCGTGCCCGGCGGTTCCTCGGGCGGTTCGGCGGCAGCGATTGCGGCGCGCCTCGCGCCGGCCGCGACGGGGACCGATACCGGTGGCTCGATTCGCCAGCCGGCCGCATTGTGCGGCCTCACCGGTCTCAAGCCGACTTACGGCGTGGTGTCGCGCTACGGCATGATCGCTTTTGCTTCCTCGCTCGATCAGGGTGGGCCGATGGCCAAGTCTGCCGAGGACTGTGCCTTGCTGCTGAATGCCATGGCCGGCTTCGATCCGCGCGACTCGACCTCGCTGGAGCGCCCGGCCGAGGACTATGCCCGTGATCTGGACAAGCCACTCGATGGACTACGCATCGGTCTGCCGCGTGAGTTCTTCGGCGCCGGCATGGATGACGGCGTGCGTGTCGCCGTCGAGGTGGCGCTGGCGGAATACCGCAAGCTCGGCGCGACCACCGTGGACATTGACCTGCCGAATTCCAGCCTGTCGGTACCGGCCTATTACGTCATCGCACCGGCCGAGGCAAGTTCCAATCTGAGTCGTTTCGACGGGGTGCGTTACGGCCATCGTGCCCCTGACTACACCGATCTCAATGACATGTACGCCAAGAGTCGCGCACAAGGTTTCGGTGACGAGGTGAAGCGCCGCATCCTCATCGGCACCTACGTGCTCTCGCACGGCTACTACGACGCCTATTACCTCAAGGCGCAGAAGATTCGCCGTCTCATCGCCGCCGATTTTCAGGTAGCTTTCAAATCCTGCGACGTCATCATGGGGCCGACGGCACCATCAGTAGCTTTTCGCTTCGGCGAGAAGAGTGCCGACCCGGTGCAGATGTATCTGTCCGACATTTACACCATCGCGGTGAACCTCGCCGGACTGCCTGGCATGTCGATTCCCTGCGGTTTCGATCGCGATCTGCCCGTCGGTCTGCAGATCGTCGGGCCGTGGTTTGGCGAGGCGAGAATGCTGAATGTCGCGCATCGCTATCAACAGGCCACGGATTGGCACACGCGGATGCCGGAGGCAATGAAATGACGTGGGAAGTTGTTATTGGCTTGGAAACCCATGCCCAGCTGCAAACAAAATCCAAGATCTTTTCCGGCGCGTCGGTAGCCTTTGGCGCCGAGCCGAACCGCCAGGCCTGCGCCGTGGATATCGCCTTGCCCGGCGTGCTGCCGGTCCTGAATCGTGAAGCCGTCGTTTGTGCGATCAGGTTCGGTCTGGCCGTCGGCGCCGAGATTGCGCCGCGCTCGATCTTTGCGCGCAAAAATTACTTCTACCCCGACCTACCCAAGGGTTACCAGATCAGCCAGTTCGAGACTCCCGTGGTTTTGGGTGGCGGATTGACCATTCATGTGGGTGAGCACGAAAAGTTTGTCCATCTGACGCGCGCCCACCTCGAAGAGGATGCCGGCAAGTCGCTGCACGAGGATTTCCATGGCAAGACCGGCATCGATCTCAACCGTGCCGGCACGCCGCTGCTGGAGATCGTCACCGAGCCCGACATGTGCTCCTCCGCCGAGGCGGTTGCTTACGCCAAGGCGCTGCACTCGCTCGTCACCTGGATCGGCATCTGCGACGGCAACATGCAGGAAGGTTCGTTCCGCTGCGACGCCAACGTCTCGGTGCGTCGCCCCGGCGCGCCACTCGGCACGCGCCGAGAGATCAAGAACCTCAACTCCTTCCGCTTCCTGCAGCAGGCCATCGACTACGAGATCCAGTGGCAGATCAACGAAATCGAGGAAGGCCGCAAGATCCAGCAGGCTACCGTACTGTTCGATCCTGATACAGGCGAGACGCGGTCAATGCGCAGCAAGGAAGACGCGCACGACTACCGCTATTTTCCCGATCCTGACCTGTTGCCACTGGAGATCAGGCCGGAGTGGATTGCAGAAGTGAAAGCGGGGATGCCCGAGTTGCCGCAAGCACTGCAGCATCGTTTCCAGTCCGCTTATGGTTTGTCGGCCTACGATTCCGCAACGCTGGCGGCGACCCGCGACACGGCCAGCTACTATGAAAACACGGTGCTGGCTGCCGGCAGCGCCAACGCCAAGCTTTGTGCCAACTGGGTGATGGGCGAGGTTTCGGCGCGCGTGAACCGCGACGGGCTGGATATTGCCGCCATCCCGCTGGCGCCGCCTTTGCTCGCCGGCATGGTGCAGCGCGTCGCTGACGGCACGCTGTCGTCCAAACTGGCAAAGGAAGTGTTCGAGGCGCTGTGGAACGGCGAGGGCAAGGATGCCGATGCGATCATCGAGGCGCGCGGCCTCAAGCAGGTCAGTGACGCATCCGCCATCGAGCCGCTCATTGACGAGGTGCTGGCCGCCAATCAAAAGTCGGTCGAGGAATTCCGCGCCGGCAAGGACAAGGCCTTTAACGCCCTCGTCGGTCAGATCATGAAAGCCAGCAAGGGCAAAGCCAACCCTCAACAGGTGAATGACCTGCTGCGGAAAAAACTGTCAGGCTGAAAGCGGAAAAGTCGGCTCTGGCAGGACGGCTATTTTGCTGCCGGTGCTGATTTGCCCATCAATTGCTGATAGCGTTTCTTGTCTTCCCCGAAGCGCACCTTGAGGGCCTCGATGTCGGCATCCTTCTGCTTCAGGATCGCTTCCTGCGCGGCGATTTCCTTCTCATTTTCTTCAACCTGCCGCTTCAACTGGGCCGGCATCGGCTTCTTAAGATAGAACTCCTTTTCCTTCGCCAAATCCGTCTGCTTTTTCTGGGCAGTTTCCAGCCGCGCGTTGGCCTGGCTGGCGTTTTTCTCGACGTTGGCGATTGATCGCTCGAGCGCCTTGTCGATTTCCCTTTCGCTCGAGTAGCTGCCGGTCAGCGCCCGATCACGGCGGGCTTGTTCAGCCGCCTGTTTTTCTTCTTCCACCTTGCGGGCTTTTTCGGCTTCGCGTGCCGCTTTCTGCTCTTCGGTCAGCGGCGCTTCAACATCTTTTGCAACCCCGCCCTTGTTGAACACTGTTTTCGCCTTATTGACGCATTGCGGCGGCGGCGGGTCGCCGCAGACACGTTTGCCGTCGACATCGCAGCAGGTAATGCGCGCGGCGGCGGGCAAGGTGATGCCCAGACCCAGCAGAAGAAAACCGGTAAAGTGCAAGCTTGATAATTTAAACGACACCATACGTCTCCCGATAGCGGCGTACAGCCGCGAGATTTTGTTCAAGTGCCGGTTGCCCGGCCAGGTAAGCGATGACATCGGTCAGGTGCGCCACGGCGATCACCGGTATGCCCAGATTCTGCTCTACTTCCTGCACGGCGGAAAGCGCGCCTTGGCCGCGCTCCTGACGATCGATGGCGATGGCAACGCCGGCAGGTATTGCACCGCCGGCACGAATGATCTCGACCGATTCGCGTACCGAGGTACCGGCGGAAATGACGTCATCGACGATCAGCACGCGTCCGCTGAGCGGTGCGCCAACCAGCGAACCGCCTTCACCGTGATCCTTGGCTTCCTTGCGGTTGAAGGCAAAGGGAAAATTGTGCCCGCGCGCGGCAAGCGCCATGGAGATCGCCGCGACCAGCGGGATGCCCTTGTAGGCCGGACCGAACAGCATGTCGAATTCGATATTGGCCGCGAGCATAGCCCGCGCATAAAAGTCGGCGAGTTTGGCCAGTGCAGCGCCGTCATTGAAAAGGCCGGCGTTGAAAAAGTAAGGGGAAAGACGTCCCGCCTTGGTCTTGAATTCGCCGAAGCGCAACACGCCTTTGGCGCAGGCGAAAGCGATAAATTCATCGGCTACAGCAGGGCTAAAATCAGTCTCGCTCATGGTGACGGTAATTCTACATGCTCAGAATCATCACGCTTAACTTGAATGGCATCCGCGCGGCGACCAAAAAAGGCTGGCTCGACTGGCTGGCGGCGCAGCAGGCCGACATTGTCTGCGTGCAGGAGATCAAGGCCCAGTCGGCCGATTTGACTGCGGAAATGCGCAGCGCGGCCGGGCTGAACGGCTACTTTCATTACGCCGAGAAAAAAGGCTACAGCGGCGTTGGCCTGTACTCAAAGAATGCGCCTGAGCGCGTCATAGAAGGAATCTGCGTCGCCGAATTCGATGCCGAAGGACGTTACCTGCGTGCCGATTGGCCCGGGCTGTCGGTCATCTCGCTGTATGTGCCTTCCGGATCATCCTCGCCCGAGCGCCAGGCGGCAAAGTTTCGTTTCATGGAAGTTTTCTATCCCCATCTGCGCGCTTTGCGGGCTGAAGTCGAAGAAACTGGCCGGGAAATCGTTCTATGTGGTGACTGGAACATCGCGCCGACGGAAAAAGACTTGAAGAACTGGAAATCGAACCAGAAAAACTCTGGTTTCCTTCCCGAAGAGCGCGCCTGGATCGGCAAGGTGAAGTCAGAACTGGGCTGGGTCGATGTTTATCGTCAGCTGTATCCCGATGCGGAAGCAGATGCCTACACCTGGTGGTCGAATCGCGGCCAGGCGTGGGCGAAGAACGTGGGATGGCGCATCGATTATCAGATCGCCAGCCCCGGACTGGCGGCCCGGGCAACTACCGCAGCGGTCTTCAAGGATGCCCGCTTCTCGGATCATGCGCCGCTAACCATTGAATATGCATGGCCTTGATTGGCTGTGCGACAATCCCACATAGAGATAACACCTGCCAAACCAAGGAGCTAAAATGACTACCGAAGTGAATGATGTCAGCAAGGAAAAATTGATTGCCGGTTTCAAAGAGGTGATCGCCGATGCCGAAGAACTGCTGCGTGCGACCGCCAGCCAGGCGGGCGACAAGGCGACAGAAGTGCGTGCCAGGATTCAGGTACATCTGGCCGATGCGAAAATCAAGCTTGCGGATGCCGAGGCTGCCGTGGTTGACCGTGCCAAGCAGGTCGGTCGCGCCGCCGACGATTATGTGCATGACAACCCCTGGCGTTCCGTCGGTGTCGCGGCTGGATTTGGCTTGATCGTCGGCCTGTTGATCGGCCGTCGCTAAGTAACCCCCGCCATGACTGGCACGCCTGCCGGCCTGCTGGCTTCCCTGCGGGGGCTGGCGATGACCGCTGTTGACTTGCTGCGCACCCGTCTTGAGTTGTTCACGCTGGAGGCTCAGGAGGGAGCCGGACGGCTGGCCGGTTTGCTGATGTGGGGTGTTGCGGCCATGTTACTGGCGGTGGTCGGCGCCACTTTTTTGGCGGTGTTCCTCACCGTATTGCTCTGGGATAGCCAGCGTTTGCTCGCCTTGGGCATATTTTCGGCACTGTTTCTCGGCGCAGCCGGCTTGGCTATCTTCATGGTTCTGCGGCTGGCACGACAAGGTTCGCAGTTGTTTGCCGGTAGTCTGGCCGAGTTGCGCCGCGATGCGGCGGCATTGAGTCTCGATCAAACGCAGGATGGGAAAGCGTGACCCCTGTCGAACTGGCGTTGGGAAAACAGCGCCTGCAATTCCAGATTGCTGCCCAGCGGATGGCCGTGGCACAGCATGTCCAGGGCTTGAAACCTTTATTCGATGCGGCGGACCAAATTACCGCCGGGGCGCGTTGGGTCAAGCATCATCCGGAAATCGTGGCGGGTGGCGTGCTGCTGGCGGCGGCAGTGCGCTCCGGCGTAAGACGTTTTCTCTGGCGCTGGGGGAAGCGCAGCTTCCTGGCCTGGCGCCTCTGGCGCGATAGTGATCGCCTGCTGGCACGTTCCCGCGCGCCGGCATACGCCGTCCCGCCGGTGCCGACTTTTACAGCCCCAGGCAAACGTATTTGATTTCGAGGTATTCCTCGATACCGTATTTTGATCCCTCGCGGCCGATGCCTGACTGCTTGACGCCACCGAAGGGCGCGACTTCATTGGCGATCAGACCGACATTCACGCCGACCATGCCGTATTCCAGCGCCTCGGCGACGCGCCAGACACGCGCCAGATCACGAGCGTAGAAGTACCCGGCCAGCCCGTACTCGGTGGCGTTCGCCAAGGCAATCGCCTCAGCCTCGTCCTTGAACTTAAACAACGGAGCCACCGGCCCGAAGGTTTCTTCGCGCGCGCAGCGCATCGCTGGCGTTACATCCGCGAGCACGGTCGGCTCGAAGAAAGTGCCGCCCTTCGCATGGCGCTTGCCGCCGGTGAGCAAGCGCGCACCCTGGGCGAGGGCATCGGCGACATGCGCCTCGACCTTGGCCAGCGCGGCGTCATCGATCAGCGGGCCCTGCGTCACGCCGGTTTCGGTACCGACGCCGACCTGCAGCGCACCGACTTGCTCGGCCAGTTTGTGCGCAAATTCTTCGTAAATACCTTCCTGTACCAGCAGGCGATTCGCGCAGACGCAGGTCTGGCCGGCATTGCGGTATTTGCTGGCCATCGCGCCGGCGACGGCGGCATCCACGTCGGCATCGTCGAAGATGATGAAGGGTGCGTTGCCGCCGAGCTCCAGCGAAATCTTCTTCAGCGTCGGGGCGCACTGCGCCATCAGCAACTTGCCAACCTCAGTCGAGCCGGTAAATGACAGCTTGCGCACGCTGGGATTGCTGGTCAGCTCACCGCCGATCAGCGCTGCCGAGGCGGCCGAGCCGGTGACGATGTTGAACACCCCGGGAGGAAAACCAGCGCATTCGGCCAACACTGCCAGCGCCAGTGCGGTGAGCGGTGTCTGTTCGGCGGGCTTTACTACTACGGGGCAACCGGCGGCCAGTGCCGGGGCAACCTTGCGGGTGATCATCGCCGCCGGGAAATTCCATGGCGTGATGGCGGCGCAGACGCCGATCGGCTGTTTCAGTACGATAAGGCGCTGGTTCGCCACGGTCTGGGGAATCACGTCGCCATAGGTGCGCTTGGCTTCCTCGGCAAACCATTCGACAAAGCTGGCGGCGTAGAGGGCTTCGCCACGCGCTTCGGCGAGCGGCTTGCCCTGCTCCGAGGTCATCAGCAGGGCAAGGTCATCGGCGTTGGCGAGGATCAGTTCGAACCAGCTGCGCAGAATCGCGCCGCGCTGTTTGGCCGTCAGCGCGCGCCACGCCGGCCAGGCGGCCTGTGCGGCTTCAATGGCACGCCGGGTTTCGGCCGCCCCCATATCGGGCACCTGGGCAAGGGTTTCCGCGGTTGCCGGATTGGTGATGGTGACGGTTGCAGCGCTGTCTGCCGCCAGCCACGCACCGCCGATGAACGCCTGCTCGCGGAAAAGCCGGGGGTCGCGCAATTGCATGGCTATCGCTCCTTTTTGCTCGTTATTTTGCCGGTCGCCGGCGAGTCTACCGGATTAGGATTTAGCCATGCGTATGCTTGCCCAACTTGTTCTGCTTGCCCTGACCCTCCTGCTGGCCGGCTGCGGCCATTTCGGCGCCGCACCGTCTTTGTTCAGCACGGCCAGCATTCCCCGCCTGCCGCCGGAGGCGAGTGTGCCGGCCGACCCCCGGGCGCATGAGGTGGTGATGTTTGCACTCGGCCTCGTGGATAACGGCTACCGTTTCGGCGGCAAGAACCCGGACGCCGGCTTCGATTGCAGCGGCATGGTGAGTTATGTGTATGGCCAGGCAGCCAGTTTCCGCCTGGCGGGTTCGGCGGCCGACATTGCCCAATTGGGTCAGCCGGTCGGCGAAACCGGCCTGCGCCCCGGTGACCTGATCTTTTTCAACACGCTGAACCGGCCGCGCTCGCATGTCGGCATTTACATCGGCAATGGTCGTTTTATCCATGCGCCCAACAATAATGGCAAGGTGCGTACCGAAAGCCTCACGCGTGGCTGGTTCGCCACGCGTTTCGAGGAAGCGCGCACTTATTTCGATTGACAATCAGGGCGTCACTGGTACCGCGCGCCAACCTTCCGGGCAATATTCCGCATAAGGATAATAGGCGCCGGACGAGGCGCAGTAGTTCCACACCCCTGCCGACGGCCTGACCGGCACAACGACCACCGGAGCCGGCGGCGGCCGGTAGGGTTCAGCCGCCAGCGCGATGGCACCGAGTACCAGGCCGGCACCCAGCACCCCCAAAACCGCGTTGCCATGATTATGGCGATGTCCGCGATAGTGGTGATTATGTCGATCATGATGGCCATAGCGCTCATAGCGTTCCGGCTGAAACACCCGGTCGTGTCCGCGACCACGAGAGTCTGCCCACGCGGGCAGTGATGAGGCGAGCAACAGGCCGGCAAGCAGTGCAGCAGAAAGTCGTTTCATGGTGTTACCTCCTAAGTAACTCCAATAACGCAACTCAGCAGGCAAGGGCTGACGGGCTGTTTGTAAGCCTTTGTATCCGGAATAAGCCCAGAAAAGTCGGCGTTGGCGGGACGGCGCAAGCCGGTCTACCGCCAACATGGGGCGGCGCAGTTACACCCCGTGCTGCTTGAACCAGGCCTGCAGGCGTTGCCAGCCGTCTTCCGCCTCATTCTTGCGGAAGGTCGGGCGATAGTCGGCATGAAAGGCGTGGCCCGCTTCCGCGTAGATGTGGATCTGCGACTTACCGCCAGCCTTGGCGAGTGCATCCTTCATTGAACCGACATCGTCGAGCGGAATGCCCTGATCCTTGCCGCCGTAGAGACCCAGCACCGCACCCTTGATTTCGCCGGCGATATCGAGTGGCCAGCGTGCTGTACGTTCATTCACCTCGCCGTCGATGCGGCCATACCAAGCAACGCCAGCCTTCACGGCAGGGTTGTGGGCGCTATAAAGCCAGGTCTGGCGGCCGCCCCAGCAGAATCCGGTGATGCCCAGCCGCGCCGCGTCGCCGCCATTGCTCTTGGCCCAATTGGCGCAGGCATCGAGATCGGCCACGACATCCTTGTCGGCCACCTTGCTGATGATGCTGTCAAGAACCAATTGGGTGTTCGTCAGCTTGCGCGGGTCGCCATAACGGTAAAACAAATCCGGGGCGATGGCGAGATAGCCGAGCTTGGCCAGTCGCCGGCAGACATCGGCAATGTATTCATGCACGCCGAAGATTTCCGAAACTACCAGGATGGTCGGCAGGTTGCTGCCGCCGGCCGGCTGGGCGCGGTAGGCTGTCAGTTCGCCGATCTTGATTTCGCCGGCGGTCAGTCCAGCGCTATCGGTCGTGACCACAGACTGTGCCATGACCGGCTGGGCGGCCAGTGCGAAGCCCGCGCCGAGCGCGGTAACGATGAATCCGCGCCGGTCAAGTTGGGCGGCGGGTAACAGGCTATCGAAATCGGGGTTTGGCTTGGTCATGGCATCTCCACGCTGGGTTGGGTTTTAAGGTATTTACATTAGCACGATATCGTACTGCTCCTGCGTATAGCTGGGTTCGGCCTGCAGCGAAATCGGTCGGCCGACGAACTCGGAGAGCATCGCTACGGCCTGCGATTCCTCATCGAGGAACAGGTCGATGACAGCAGGGGCGGCCAGCACGCGCATCTCGCGTGCGGTGAACTGGCGGGCCTCGCGCAGCAGTTCGCGGAGGATTTCGTAGGCGACGGTCTGCGCGGATTTGACCACGCCACGCCCGCCACAAGTCGGGCAAGGTTCGCAGAGAATCTGCGCAAGCGATTCGCGCGTGCGCTTGCGGGTCAGCTCGATCAGCCCGAGTTGTGTGAAGCCGTTGACGGAAATGCGCGTGTAGTCGCGCACCAGCGCCTTGTTGAGTTCGGAGAGGACAGCGGCCTGATGCTCGGCCGATTCCATGTCGATGAAGTCGACGATGATGATGCCGCCGAGGTTGCGCAGACGCAACTGCCGGGCGATGGTCTGCGCGGCCTCGAGATTGGTCTTGAAGATGGTGTCGTCGAAATTGCGCGCGCCGACGAAGGCACCGGTATTCACGTCGATGGTCGTCATCGCCTCGGTCTGGTCGAAGATCAGGTAACCGCCCGACTTGAGATCGACGCGCCGCGCCAGCGCTTTCTGGATCTCGTCCTCGACGGCGTAGAGGTCGAACAGGGGGCGCTCCCCCGTGTAATGCACCAGGAGCGGCGCCAATTGCGGCATGAATTCGTTGGCGAAGGCCGAGAGCTTCTGAAAGTTCTCGCGCGAATCGAGGACGATGGTGTCCGTTTCGGGGCCGGCCAGGTCGCGCAGCACGCGCTGGGCGAGTGTCAGGTCGTGGTGCAGTTGTACCGGGGCGGAGACATTCTGTGCGCGATGGCGAATTTCCTGCCAGAGGCGGCGCAGATAGGCGATGTCGGCGCAGAGTTCCGCGTCGCTGGCTTTCTCGGCCATGGTGCGCACGATGTAGCCGCCGCCAGCGTTGGCCTCCTCGGCGGGCAGCAACTGCTGGATGCGTTCACGCATCAACTCGCGCCCCGCCTCGTCGATCTTCTGCGAGATGCCGATATGGCGTTCCTGCGGCAGGTAAACCAGCAGGCGGCCGGCTAGCGAAATTTGCGTGGACAGGCGTGCCCCCTTGGTGCCGATGGGGTCCTTGAGCGCCTGCACCATCAGTGTTTCCCCCTCGATGATGAGGCGTTCGATGGGGCGCTGGTTGGCTTTGTCCGCACTCTTCTCGCCCCAGATATCGGCGACGTGCAGGAAGGCGGTGCGTTCGAGGCCAACCTCGATGAACGCTGATTGCATGCCGGGCAGTACGCGCACCACGCGGCCGAGATAGATGTTGCCGACGATGCCCCGCCCGCCGGTGCGCTCGACGTGCAGTTCCTGCACGGCGCCTTGCTGCATCAGGGCGACGCGCGTTTCCTGCGGGGTGAAGTTGATGAGAAATTCTTCATTCATGGGGGTAAAAGTCGGCGCTGGCGGGACGGCTGACGTCGCGTCCGCCGTGTTGGCAAGGTTGGCGACTTTACACGGGATAGCCAAAATCGCGCAGCAACAAGGCTGTTTCACAAAGGGGGAGGCCGACGATGCCGGAATGGCTGCCGCGGATCTCCTCGACGAACATCGCGGCGCGGCCCTGGATGCCGTAGGCACCGGCCTTGTCGTGCGGCTCGCCGCTGGCGACGTAGCGCTGTATCTCGTCGGTGGTCAGGGCGCGAAAGCGCACGTCGCTGACCGACAAGCGCTGTTCGAGGCGAATCCTTTCGTTCTGACCCTGGGCGATGACGACGGTAGTTAGTACGCGGTGGGTGCGGCCGGCCAGGCGGGCCAGGATGGCGGCAGCATCAGCATCGTCGCGTGGTTTGCCGATGATTTCGCCACCGACATCCAGTGTCGTATCAGCCGCCAGCACCGGCCGGGCGGGCAGCCGCCGCACCTGCAGCAGACCGGCGCCGTGGCGCGCCTTGGCGGTGGCGACGCGTAGCGCATAGACATCCGGCGCTTCGCCGGGCAGCGGATCTTCGCCGGTTGCCGGGTCGGCACGCGTGCCGCTGCGGAACAGCAGCAGATCGAAGCGCACGCCGATCTGGGTGAGCAGTTCACGCCGGCGCGGGCTTTGCGAGGCGAGGTAGATGCGGGGTTCGAGCGTTGACATAGTCTTCAGTCCCGATGGTAAGGATGACCAATTTGCAAACTATAAGCGCGATACAGCGCTTCGGCCAGCACGACGCGGGCGAGACCGTGTGGCAAGGTGAGGGATGAGAGACGCAGACGCTCATGGGCGCCTTGCTTGAGTGCCGGATCGAGCCCATCGGGGCCACCAATCAGGAAAGCGATATCGTCGCCCTCACCCTGCCAGGCTGACAGGCGCTTGGCCAGTGCTTGAGTATCGAGCGCTGCGCCGTGTTCGTCCAGCACAATGCGGCGGCAGCGGGCGGGCAGCGCGGCTTCGATGCGTTTGGCTTCGGCCGCCATCATCGCTTCGACCGGTTTGCCTGTGGTGCGTGGCTCGGGCTTGATCTCGACAAGTTCCATCGGCAGTTCGCGCGGCAGGCGTTTCGCGTATTCGGCGAACCCGCTGTTCATCCAGTCCGGCAGGCGGGTGCCGACGGCCACGACCATAAGCTTCACTCGTACGGTTCTGCGGCTTTCTTTTCCGCTGCAGCGGCGGCCCGCTTGGGCGTGGTCTTCCAGAGCGATGTCAAGTCGTAATGGAGGCGAATGTTCGGCTGCATGATATGCACGACGATGTCGCCCAGGTCGACCAGTACCCATTCGCCGACATCCTCCCCCTCCATGCCGAGCACGTCGCCGCCGGCTTCCTTGACCTTGTCGTGCACGTTGCGGGCGAGCGCCTTGGTTTGCCGGTTCGAGTCGCCGCTGGCGATGATGATCTTGTCGAACAGCGAGGTGAGCTTGCGGGTGTCGATGATTTCGATGTCCTTGCCCTTGATGTCTTCGAGGGCGTTGACGGCGATTTTTTGCAGTTTGCGGATGTCCATGGATCAGTTCAGATAAAGGGAATGTTGATGAATATAGTCGAGAACTGGCGTTGGCACCAATCCGGTCAGCTTTTCCCGGGGCGCGCCGGTGGCAATGAGGCCGCGCACTTCGGTGGCGGAAACAGTGCCGGCAATCAGTTCGAAGGTGACGATCCGGCCGGCCGGGCTTGAAAAGTCGGCGCTGGCGGTACGGCGGGAAGCGTATTCGCTGGCCAGGGGGCCGTCGAAACTGTCGAGTGCAAAGCCGGGGCGCGTGGCCACCGCGATATGGGCGAGGTCAAATATTTCCTGCCAGTGATACCAGGCCGGCAAGCCGCGAAAAGCATCCGCGCCCATTAGCAAGACCAGCGGACGCGATGGAAATTCGCGACGCAGGCGTTCAAGTGTATGTACCGTGTAACTGGCCGCAGTGCTGGCGACCTCGCTGGCATCGAGGAGAAAACGTGGTTCCCCGGCAATGGCCGCGGACACCATTGCCACCCGGTGCGCCGGTGCGGCCAGCGGCGGGCTGCGGTGGGGCGGTTGGCCGGCGGGAATCCACAAGACTTGCGCCAACCCGAGCTTGGCCAGAGCGACGCGCGCCAGGGCGAGGTGGGCGTTATGAACTGGATCGAAGGTGCCACCGAGGATGCCGAGTGCCGACGGCTCAGGCATTTTCATCCACGGTGGGATGAAAAATGTCCCGGTAGCTGACGTAGATGCTGGCAGTGAGGACCGGCGCGACAAGGAAAATGAGCACCATACGCATGGCGATCAGGGCAACCGAAAGGGCCAGGCCGGCGATCTGGCTGATGACGATGAGAATCAGTCCTGGCACGACGCCCGCAATCAGCACTGCGCCGAGGGTGAACATACCCAGCGCCCGCCAGTTGCGCCACGAGGCGACGATACTGAAAAACAGCGATTGCAGGGGGCCGATGCGATCCCAGCCGACGAGAAACGGGGCGAACCAGAAGGCGATGATCAGGGGCGCGGCCATCAACATCAGGCGCAGCAGGGCACCCAATATGGCGGCTTCCGGCGGGTCTGCCGCCGCGCCTGCAGGATTGGTCGAATTGGTCGGGGGAGCCTCGCTGGCGGGAGGGCTGTCGGAGCCCGCGCTGCCGGGAAGAGGGCTTTCCATTCCGACAACCGCTGGCGGAGTGGCCTCTGCGGCGTCGGCAAACGGATCGGTGCCATCGCCGAGGGCGGTACTGAGGATCACCAGGATGACCGCGCCAGCAAGTTGCAGCCCACCGAGGCGCAACATGGCCGGGCCGTTGCCATCCTTGCCGGCGAGACCGCGCAACAGGTTTTCCTTGCCCGGTTTTTGACCTTCATCGACCAGCCGGCAACCGTTGGCGACGATGAGTGTCAGGGCCGGCAGGATCAGGGGCAGCAGGATGGGGCCGATGCCCGGCAGCAGCAGGGCGATGCCTTGCACCAGCAGCAGGTACAAGAGCGTCAGTGCGGTGATGAACGGCGGGTTGCGACGGAACAGCCGGAAGCCTTCAAGCAGCCAGTAGGTTCCCCGCTCCGCGGGCAAACTGTGCGCTTGCATCGTTTCAGGGTTAGAAAGTGCGGGTCAGAACGTGTGGATGACCCACATCGGCACGGACAAGGGCCTGTCGCCGCTGCCGGTATCCTCCCTCACGAACCCGCCGTCACCCTTGGGATCGACGAGATAATAGGAAGTGCCGTTTGGCGGCGTCACCTTGATCATGTAGAGCTTGCCGTTCATACGGTATTCCTCGACCTTGTCTTCGCCGCGCTTCTTGATGGTTACCTGCGGTTCGAGGCTGGCATCATCCACCATGCCAGGCGGTGGGGGCGGCGGTTCGGGGACCGGTTGCAGATTGGCTGGGCGCGTCTGCGCGGCAGCGGGCAGAACGATCGCGCTGAAGAGCAGTGCAAGCAGGGTGCGGTAGGCGTGGAGGCGCATGGGGCGGGTACTCGTTGTAGATGTCATGGATTCTATCTACAAATTGAGCAGCAAATCGTGTTCCGCCGGCAGATGGTCGAAGCCGCGCGACTCATAGTGTTTGAAAATTGCCGCAACGATGGCTTCCGGCTCGTCGATGATCTGGATCAGGCCGACATCTTCGGGGTTGATCATGCCTTCCGTCACCAGCCGGTCGCGGAACCAGTCGAGCAGTCCGTTCCAGAAGCCGTCGCCGACCAGAATGAGCGGCATGAGCGGCGTCTTGCCGGTCTGGATTAGCGTCAGCGCTTCCAGCAGCTCGTCGAGCGTGCCGAAACCACCCGGCATCACCACATAGGCGGCGGCGAAGCGCACGAACATGTATTTGCGCGCGAAGAAGTGGCGGAAGCTCTGCGAGATGTCCTGGTAGGGATTTTCCTGTTGCTCCATGGCCAACTGGATGTTGAGGCCGATGCTCGGGCTTTTGCCGAAGAAGGCGCCCTTGTTGGCTGCCTCCATTACCCCAGGGCCACCGCCCGAGATCACCGAAAACCCGGCATCCGAGAGCAGGCGAGCAATGCGTTCGGTGAGCAGATAGTAAGGCGATTCGGGCTGGATGCGGGCGCTGCCGAAGATCGATACCGCCGGGCGTACCCCCGCCAGTCGTTCGGTCGCCCCGACGAACTCTGACATAATGCCGAACACCCGCCACGCCTCCCGCGCCGTGGAGGCCGGCGCCGCCAGTCGGGGATCGGCAATCTTCGGCAGTTTGTCCTTCGCGCTCATTCAATCTCCCATGCTCTTGCTTGTCGATGGTTCGTCATACCTTTATCGCGCTTTTCATGCCCTGCCCGACCTGAGAAACCGCGTCAATGCACCGACCGGCGCGGTTTACGGGGTGCTCAGCATGCTGCGGCGACTCGCCACAGATTACCCCGCTGCCGAAAAACGCGCCATCGTTTTCGACGCCAAGGGCAAGACCTTCCGCGATGAATGGTTTCCCGATTACAAGGCACACCGGCCGCCGATGCCGGACGACCTCATCGCCCAGATCGAGCCGCTGCATGCCTGCATCCATGCGCTTGGCTGGCCACTGTTGTGCATCGAAGGCGTCGAGGCCGACGACGTGATCGGCACGCTCGCCACGCGGGCGGCGGGACGCGGCGAGGATTGCGTGATTTCGACCGGTGACAAGGATCTCGCCCAGCTGGTGAACCGGCATGTCACACTGGTCAATACCATGAGCAACGAGGTGCTTGACGTGGCGGGTGTGAGCGCCAAGTTCGGCGTGCCGCCCGAGCGCATTGTCGACTACCTTGCGCTGGTTGGTGACACGGTGGACAACGTGCCCGGCGTCGCCAAGGTCGGTCCCAAGACCGCTGTCAAATGGCTGGCGCAATACGGCTCGCTGGATGGCGTGGTCGCGCATGCGGGCGAGATCGGCGGGGTCGTCGGCGAGAACCTGCGCAAGCATCTCGACTTCCTGCCGCTGGGCCGCAAGCTCGTCACTGTCGCCTGCGACCTGGAGCTGCCGGCCACCGAATTGAAGCCGCAAGCGCCGGATAAGGAAGCGCTCGCCGCGCTGTATGCCGATCTTGAATTCAAGACCTGGCTGCGCGAACTGTATGGCGAAGCTCCCGAAGCACGCCCTGCAAAGCCAGCAAAAGGCGCCGTCCCGCCAGCGCCGACTTTTCAGCCAGAACTGGCCGAGCCGGATCGTTCCGGCTACGCGTGCCTCCTGACCGAAGTGCAGCTTGCCGAATGGCTGGCGCGCCTCACTGCCGCCGAACTCGTTTCTCTCGACACCGAAACCACCGCCCTCGATCCACTGCAGGCCCAACTCGTCGGCCTTTCCTTTTGCATCGAATCTGGACAGGCTGCCTACCTGCCGCTGGCGCACAACTACGCCGGTGCGCCGTCACAACTGCCGCTCGACGCCACCCTCGCCCGACTCAAACCCTGGCTCGAGTCGGCAACGCACAAAAAGGTCGGCCAGCACCTCAAGTATGACCGCCACGTCTTCGCCAATCATGGCGTTGCACTGGCCGGCATCGTCGACGATACGCTGCTGCAATCCTACGTACTGGAATCCGATCAGCCGCACGACCTGGGTTCGCTCGCCACACGTCACCTCGGGCTGAAGACGATCAGTTACGACGACGTCACCGGCAAGGGCGCGAACCGCATTTCTTTCGCCCAGGTAGATGTCGAGCACGCCGCCACCTATGCTGCCGAGGATGCCGACGTCACCTTGCGTGTGCATCAAACACTGGCGCCGCGACTCCGGGAAGATGCCCGACTCGCGTCCCTCTACCGCGACATCGAGCTGCCGGTGGCGGAAATCCTCTACCGCATGGAGCGCACCGGTGTCCTCATCGACAGGGCGGTGCTGGCGCAGCAAAGCGATGTGCTTGGCCGCCGGCTCATGGAAATCGAAACGGCGGCGCACGCGCTGGCGGGTCAGCCCTTCAACCTCAACTCGCCCAAGCAACTCGCCGACATTCTTTTCACGCAGCAAGGGCTGCCAGTCGTAAAGAAGACGCCATCGGGCACCCCGTCGACCGACGAGGAAGTCCTGGCCAGGCTGGCCGAAGATTATCCCCTGCCCAAGTGTTTGCTCGAACACCGCACGCTCGCCAAGCTCAAGGGTACCTACACCGACAAGCTGCCGAAGATGGTGAACCCCGCCACCGGCCGCGTGCATACCAGTTACTCGCAGGCCGTCGCCGTGACCGGCCGACTGGCATCGAGCGACCCGAACTTGCAGAACATCCCCATCCGCACGCCGGAAGGTCGTCGTATCCGCGCCGCCTTCGTCGCCCCACCGGGCTGCCGTCTCGTTAGCGCCGACTATTCGCAGATCGAGTTGCGCATCATGGCGCACCTCTCCAACGACGCCGGGCTGCTCGATGCCTTCGCGCGGGGTGAGGACGTGCATCGCGCCACCGCCGCCGAAGTCTTCGGCATCACGCCGCTGGAAGTCAGCAACGAACAGCGCCGCGCCGCCAAGGCGATCAATTTTGGCCTGATCTATGGCATGAGCGCTTTCGGCCTCGCCAAGCAGATCGATGTCGATCGAACGTCTGCACAAACTTACATGGATCGCTACTTCGCGCGCTATCCCGGCGTCGCACGCTACATGGAAGAGACGCGCAGCGCGGCAAAAGAGCGTGGCTATGTCGAAACCGTTTTCGGCCGCCGCCTCTGGCTGCCCGAGATCAGGTCAAGCAACGCCGGCCGTCGCCAGGGTGCCGAGCGTGCCGCGATCAACGCGCCGATGCAAGGCACGGCTGCCGACCTCATCAAGCTCGCCATGATTGCCGTGCAGGGCTGGCTCGATACGGAAAAACTGCAGTCGCGCCTGATCATGCAGGTGCATGACGAACTGGTGCTCGAAGTGCCGCAAGCCGAACTTGAGCGTATGAAAAAAGCTTTGCCGTCGCTGATGTCCGGTGTAGCGAAACTCGCAGTTCCTTTGCTCGCGGAAGTGGGTGAGGGCGCCAACTGGGACGAGGCGCATTGACGGCAAACGCGTTCTGGAAATGGGTATTCTGGATCTGCGTCGCCGCTGTACTGGTGCTGTCACTGGCGCCGACTGCGCCCGAACTGCCGACCACCGGCTGGGACAAAAGCAACCATTTCATCGGTTTCATCTCGCTCGCGGTCCTCGGGCTGCAAGGCTACCCCAAGCGCGGTAGCGCACTCTTTGCCGGGCTGCTGCTCTTCGGCGGCCTGATCGAGCTACTCCAGTCGTTTACTACCTACCGGCTTGCCGAATGGACTGACTGGCTCGCCGATGGAGTCGGGGTGACGGCCGGCTACGCGCTGGATTTGACCCTGCGCCGCTTTACCTCACTCCGCCCTTAACGCCTCGACCGGATCGAGCCGCGCGGCATTGCGCGCCGGCAGCACGCCGGCGGCCAGGCCGATGAGGATGGCGACCGCTTCGGCGAGGATGACGAAGCTCAGTGGCGTCTGTACCGGCAGTGCGGGCAGGGCAAGGTGCGCGAGTTGTGCGATGCCGATGCCGAGTACCAGTCCGAAGATGCCGCCCAGCGCCGAGAGCGCCACCGCTTCGCCGAGGAAGATGCCAAGAATGGTGCGCTCTCGCGCGCCCAGCGCTTTCAACAGGCCGATCTCGTTGGTGCGCTCGGTGACGGCGATGGTCATGATGGTGACAATGCCGACGCCGCCGACCAGCAGCGAGATGCCGCCGAGTGCGCCGACGGCGGCGGTGAGCACGTTGAGGATTTTCGACAGCGTGCGCAGCATGTCTTCCTGCGTCGTCAGCGTGAAATCCTCGCGGCCGTGCCGTCCCGCCAGCACCGACTTTACGGCGGCGGCCACTTCGCTTGAAGTGAGTCCTTCGCGGTAGGTGAGGTTGATGCGCATTAACCCCTCCCGGTTATAAAGCTCCAGTGCGCGCGCGGTGGGGATGAACACCGTGTCGTCGAGATCCATGCCAAGAAACTGGCCCTTCGGCGCCATTACGCCGACGATGCGGAACTGCATGCCGCCGATGCGCAGGCGCTGGCCAAGGGCCGGGGCGCTGCCGAACAGTTCCTGCTTGAGTTTCGGCCCGAGCACCGCCAGCGGGCGAGCATGCTCGAAACTTTCGTCGGGCAGGAAGCTGCCGCTTTGCAGCGTCATCTTGGTGATCTCGCGCATCGCCGGGCCGACGCCTTGCACGGTGGTGCGGCGCAAGCGGCCGTTCGCGCCCACTTCCGAATTGCCCCAGACGATCGGCGTCACCGCGCGGATGCCTGGCACGCGTTCCAGCGCGCGCGCGTCATCGAGCGTCAGCAGGCGCACGGTAGTTTGCAGACCGCCCGGCCCGCCGCTGGCCTTGGTCTTGCCCGGTGCGATCTCGATGACATTGGTGCCGAATTGCGTGAACTCATTCAGCACGAAGCGATGCACGCCCTCGCCGATGCTGGTGAGCAGGATCACAGCAGCAATGCCGACAGCAATGCCCAGCAGCGTGAGGAAGCTGCGCAGTCGATGCGCCGTCAGGGCGCGCGTGGACAGGGTGAGCAGGTCGCTGGCGAGCATGTTCTAGCGTTTGGACAATGCCTGCACCGCGTCGAGCCGCGCCGCGCGCCGCGCCGGCATGACGCCGAACAGCAAACCGGTGACGAGCGCCGTGACGAGGGCCGCGATCACTGCCCAATCGGGTGGATAGGCGGGCAGGGTGGGCATGGCGGTGCGCAAGGCGAAGGCGCCGGCCTGCCCGAGCAGGTAGCCGACGATGGCGCCGGTCGCCGAGAGCAGCGCCGCTTCGGCGAGGAAGGCATTGCGGATCGCGGCGCCTTCCGCGCCAAGTGCTTTCAGGAGCCCGATCTCGCCGGTACGCTGGGTCACGGCGACGAGCATCACGTTCATGACGAGGATGCCGGCCACGGCGAGGCTGATGGCAGCGATGCCAGCCACGCCATAGGTCAGCGTGCCGAGGATGCGGTCGAAGGTGGCGAGCACGGCATCCTGGGTGATGACCGTGACATCCTCCTCGCCGTCGTGGCGCGCCTTGAGGATTTCCAGTGTCTGTACCTTCGCCTGCTCGAGCAGCGCACGGTTTTTCGCTTCGACGAGGATGCGGAACAGCGTGTTGGTATTGAACATCGCCTGCGCCACTGCCACTGGCAGGACGACGATCTCGTCGGCGTTCATACCCAGCCCCTGGCCGCTCTGGCCGAGCACGCCGATGACGCGGAAGCGCCGGTCGCCGATGCGCAGGATGCGCCCGATGGCCGATTCGATGCCAAACAGATCGCTCTGGATCTTCGCGCCGATTACCGCGACGGCAGCGTTCGGTTCCTCTGCGGGCAGAAAGCGGCCTTGCGCCAGTTCCATGCGACGCAGCTTGAGGTAATCTGCGCCGGCGCCGACGACCGTGACGTCGCGCAACTTTCCGCCATACGTGGCCTCCGAGGTGCCGACGGTGAGCGGTGCGGTACGCAGCACGGCCGGGGCGCGGGTGAGTGCCTGGGCATCTTCCACCGTGAGATCGCGCGGTGTCTCGGTGATGGCGTTGGCGGGGTTGAAGCCGCCGGTTTCCGAACGGCCGGGCAGCACGATGACAAGGTTGCTCCCAAGCGAAGCGAATTCGTTAACCACGTAGCGTCGTGCGCCGTCGCCGAGGGCAGTGAGCACCACCACGGCGGCAACTCCGATGCTCATCGCCAGCACCATCAATGCCGTGCGCAGCGGGTAGCCGGTGGCGGCGCGGCTGGCGAAGCGCAGGGTGTCAGTCGGTGTCATGCCCCGTCGCTCACCTTGTAGCCGTCTTCCATCATGACGCGTCGCCGTGCGCGCGCGCCAAGCGCGGCATCGTGCGTCACCATGAGCAGCGTGACGCCGCCGGCATTGAGGCTTTCGAGCAGGTGCACGACTTCCTCGCCGGTGGCACGGTCGAGGTTGCCGGTGGGTTCGTCGGCGAGAATCATCGCCGGCCGCATGATGGTAGCGCGCGCGATGGCGACACGCTGGCGCTGACCGCCGGACAACTGGTCGGGGCGATGATCGGCGCGGTTGGCCAGGCCAAAATCCTGCAAGGTCTTGTCGACGCGCCTGCTGCGCTCGGCCGGGTCGATGCCCGCCAGCATCAGCGGCAGGGCGATGTTCTCGGCGGCCGTGAGGCGTGGCACGAGGTGGAAACTCTGAAAAACGAAGCCGATGCGTTCGCGTCGCACGCGTGCCTGCTCGTCGGCCGAGAGCGTGGTGACGTCGCGGCCTTCGAGCCGGTAGACGCCGGCATTCGGGTGGTCGAGCAGGCCGAGCAGGTTGAGCAGCGTCGACTTGCCCGAACCCGATGGCCCCATGATCGCAACGTATTCGCCGCTGTCGATGGCCAGGTCGAGCGTCGCCAGTGCATGCACCTCGCTGTCGCCGAGCGTGAAGACGCGCTCGATACCAGTCAGCTCGATCAGAGCCCCCCCCGAAGATCTCGCTTCGCTCAATCCTCCCCCCAGGGGGCCAAGAAGCACTTGGGGCGGCCCGGCGTGTTTCTTGTGCACCATTACTTCTTCTCTGCGCTGGACTCTTCGATGACGCGGATGCCGGCCTTGACGCCTTCCTTGTCGAGCGAAACGACGATGCGCTCGCCCGGCGCCAGGCCTTCCAGCACCTCGGTGTATTCCCAGTTGGCGAGCCCCGGCTTGACCGTGCGCGACACCAGCTTTTCGCTCGCCACATCGAATACCAACACGCGGTTGCCTTCCTGTAGTGTGGCGGTGGGGATGCGCGTCACCTGTTCTTTCGTCTCGAGCAGGATTTCGACGTCGGCGCTGTAGCCGACCAGCAGGCCCTGCGCTTCCTCCGGCTTGCTGAAATCGACTTCGACATCCACCGTGCGCGACTGTTTCTCCACCACGGTGATGTAGGGCGCGACACGGCGCACGACGCCGGGAAAGTCGCGCTTCGCATAGGCGTCGAGACGGATGCGCACCGTCTGGCCGGGATCGATTTTCGGGGCATCCAGCTCATCCATCGGCGCCTTGACGTAGAGGCAGCTGTCGTCGATCAGATCGATGGCCGGCGGGGTCGGCACGCCGGGCGGCGAGGGCGTCGAATACTCGCCGATCTCGCCGACGATCTTCGCTACCGTGCCGTCGAAGGGCGCGACGAGCGTGATGCGCCGCGGCTCGACCAGCGACGCGGCGACGCGGGCTTGCGACTGGCTGACGTCGGCCTTGGCGGTTTCGCAGGCGGCCACTTTGGCGGCGGCATTGGTGCGGCTGGTGTCTTCTGCCGATTCGGAAATGAAGCCGCGCTTGCGCAGGTTGGCGCTGCGCGCTGCTTCGCGTTGCGCGCTGGCGGCTACGGTGCAGGACTCGACGACACGGCGCCGCGAGAGTTCGAGTTGCGTCCGGGTCAGCGTCTGCTGCGCCTGCTGGTCGTCGTTCCACAGCTTGAGTAGCACCTGGCCTTGCTTGACGCGGTCACCTTCCTTGACGCCCAGATACTCGATGCGCCCGCCCATGATGGTCGACAGCTTGGTGCGCTGGCAGGCTTCGACGGTGCCGGCGCGCGTATTGGCGAGCGTGGCTTCGACGCGGCCCTGGGCGACTTCGTGCAAACGCACCGGAATGGGCTTGGGGCGGGTGAACCAGAAAATTGCGGCGGCGAACGCGGCGATGATGGCCAGGACGACTAGGAGGCGGCGCAGGAGGGATGACATGGTGCAAATCCTGAAAGCAATGCTGCATTGTAGCGGTCGCGGGAATACCCAGCGTCATGCAGGGGGATCACCGATCACCCGTAGAATTGGCACATTACTGGTTCGAATGCCGATGCGCCCCGCCCTTTTCCTGCCCCTGTTGCTACTGACTGGCCTGGCCTGTTTCGCCCTCACGCTGGCGACGGGTACGGCAAGCTTCGATCCATCAGGCACCTGGCAAGCCCTGCTGGCCGATGGCGGCCTCGAGCGCGAGGTGGTGCTGACCCTGCGTCTGCCGCGCGCCCTGGCGGCCTTCGGTTGCGGCGCGCTGCTCGCGCTGGCGGGGGCGCTGTTGCAGGCGCTGCTGCGCAATCCACTGGCTGATCCGTTCGTGCTCGGCATTTCGGGCGGTGTGGGCACATTGGTGCTGCTGGCAATGCTTCTGGGTCTCTCGGGTGCGTGGCTGGCCGGCGCCGGCTTGCTGGGTGCGCTGGCATCGCTCGGCGTGTTGTTGTTGCTTGCCTGGCGTGGCGGATTGCGCCCGCAGCGATTGCTGCTGGCGGGCGTGATCCTCTCATCGGCCTGGGGCGCGGTGGTCACGTTGCTGCTGGCGTTGGCGCCCGATGCGCCATTGCGCGGCATGATCTTCTGGCTGATGGGCGATCTCTCCGGGGTCGATCCGGGCATGGCTGCCGTGCCGCTCGGCGGCGCGTTGCTCGCGCTGCTGTTGACCTGGCCCCTCGCGCGCGGTTTCGATGCGCTCGGCCAGGGAGAGTTATCGGCGCGGGCGCTCGGCGTCGCTGTTGACCGGCTGCGGGCGGTGACCTTGCTGGTGGCCGCTGCCGTTACCACGCTAGCCGTGCTGGCCGCCGGCAGCATCGGCTTTGTCGGTCTGGTGACGCCACACTTGCTGCGGCTGGCAGGTTTGCGGCGCCATCGCGTGTTGTTGCCGGCGTGCGTGCTGGGCGGTGGCACACTGCTGATGGTGGCCGACCTGGCGGCGCGCACGGTGGCTGCCCCGCTGCAATTGCCGGTCGGCGCAGTGACGGCGGCGCTCGGTGCGCCGGTGTTTCTCTGGCTGCTGGCGCGGGACGGCAAATGATACTGACCACATGCCAGCTCTCGGTCAGCATCGGCGGCCGCAGGGTGTGTCGCGACCTCGAACTGAGCATCGAGGCCGGCAGCCGCTGGGCGATCCTTGGTATCAACGGCGTCGGCAAGACCACCCTGCTATCCACGCTGGCCGGCTTGCGCGCCCCGCAGGACGGTACTGTGCTGATCGACAACACGCCCTTGGGCGATTTGCCGCCGCGTGTGCGTGCGCAGCGGCTGGGTTTGATGGCGCAGGAGGACAGTTTCCACATCAGCGATCCCGAGGTGACGGCGCTCGAGGTCGCCCTGCTCGGCCGCCTGCCGCATCTCGACTGGTGGCAGGCCGAAAGCGTGCGCGATGAAGCCCTGGCGCATACGGCGCTGGCAGCGGTCGGTCTGACGGACATCGCCAACCGTCGTGCCGCCACGCTCTCGGGCGGCGAACGCCGCCGTCTCGCACTCGCCGCGCTGTTGGCGCAGGAAGTGCCGCTGTGCTTGCTCGACGAGCCGACCTCGCATCTCGACATGCATCAGCAGATTGCCCTGCTTGACCTGCTGAGCGGCTGGGATGGCCGCACGCTGGTGATGACCTTGCACGATGTCAATCTGGCCGTGCGCTACTGCACGCATGTCCTGCTGCTGTTCGGCGACGGGGAATGGTGCGCCGGTGCGGCGACCGAGATGCTTTCAGCGGCAGTGCTGACGCGCCTCTACCGGCATCCAGTCGGGGCCGCCAGCGGCCCCCACGGCACGCTTTATTTCCCTGCCTGAGAACGCCAGTTTTCTGCGAATTCATCCGCCGCTTGCGGTTTGCCGAAGAGGAAGCCCTGGATCTCGTCGGCGCCATGTGCGCGCAGAAACTCGAGCTGCTGGGTGCTTTCCACCCCCTCGGCTACGGTATGCAGCTTGAGGCTGCGGGCCAGGGCGATAACGGTGCGGATGATCGCCTCGTCGCCGGCGTTTTCACCGATACCGATGACAAAGGCGCGATCGATCTTCAGGGTGTTGATCGGCAGCAGCTTCAGGTAGGCCAGCGAGGAGTAGCCGGTGCCGAAATCGTCGATCGAGAGCTGGATACCGAGCAGGCTCAACTGCTTCAGGATGTCCAGGGCATTCTCGATGTTCATGATCACCGACTCGGTGATTTCCAGTTCGAGCGCCGCCGGCTCGAGTCCGGTTTCGGCGAGGATGCGCTGCACCGTGGCGACGATGTTGCCGTGCTCGAGCTGCTTGACCGAGACGTTGACCGAAACCTTCGGCATGACGAGGCCGGCCTGGCGCCATGCCATCATCTGCCGGCAGGCGCGCTGCAATACCCATTCGCCGAGCGTGACGATGAAGCCGGTTTCTTCGGCCAGCGGGATGAAGCGTACCGGCGGCACGCTGCCGAGCTCGGCACTGGTCCAGCGCACCAGCGCCTCGGCGCCGACCGGTTTGCTGCTGCCGCCGGCGACCTTGATCTGGTAATGCACCTCCAGTTCGTCGGCGTCGATAGCCCGCCGCAGCAGCGACTCGATGCGCACGCGCTCCTGCGCGTAGGTCGTCATCTCCGCAGTATAGAAATGGCTGCGACCGCGGCCATGCTCCTTCGCCTGGTACATGGCCGTATCGGCGTTGCGCACCAGGGTGTCGACATCCTCGCCGTCCGCCGGGTAGATGCAGATGCCGATGCTGGCGTCGATGTAGAGCGCATGTTCGAGGATCTGGAAGGGCTCGACGAGCAGTTCGATCAGCTTGTCAGCGGTGTAGCCGGCTTCGGCGGCGTCCTTGATGTCCTCGAGAATGCAGATGAACTCGTCGCCGCCGATGCGTGCCAGCGTATCGCCGGCGCGCAGGCGGGTGACCAGCCGATGCGTGACCTCGACGAGCAGCTTGTCGCCGAAGGCGTGACCGAGCGTGTCATTCACCTCCTTGAAGCGGTCGAGATCGATGAACAGCACCGCCAGTCGCCTCTCGCCGCGGCCGGCGTTGTTGATGCTCTTCTTCAGTTGTTCCGTGAACATCAGCCGGTTGGGCAGACCGGTGAGCGGATCGTGGTGCGCCAGATGATCGAGCCGGGCTTCCGCGCTACGGCGTTCGTCGACTTCGGCCTGCAGCTGCGCCGTACGTTCCTGCACGCGCAGATCGAGCTGGCGGTTGGTCGCCGCCAGTTCATCGCCCTGCTGGCGCAGGATGTGCTGGGCGCGCCGTACCACCATCAGTTGCAGCATGTAGAGAACGGCCAGCACGCAGAGGGACAACACCCAGATGACGCGCCTGACCTGTTCGAGCTGGCTCACGAAACGGGTGACGTCCTGATACACCTCGATGACGCCGACAGTCTGCCCCTGAAAGATGATTGGCACATAACTCGAAATGACGTCGATATCGGACATGGCGCCCTCAAAGGCATCGAACTGGTTGCGATGCGTGAGTTCGGTCGCGACCTGCCCGCCGTGCGCCGCTATAAATCCCGGGTTCTTGCCTTTGTCTTCGCCGGTCTGCGCCGGGTCGGTGGAGAACACCGTCAGGCCCTGCGGGTTATAGACCTTGATCTTGATGACCTCGGTATCCTGCATCAGTGCTACGGCTTTTTCCTGCAAGCCGAGTTGCCGGGCTGCGCTGCGCAAGTCCGTCGCCGAGCGGGCCATCGTGGTGCTGACCATGGGCACGAAATCCGCCCAGATTGCGTTGCGGAATACCCGGGTCATGGCGACGTTGCGATCCTCGGCCATGCGCAGGAGTTGCGTGGACTGCTGCTGGCTCATCAAGTTGCTGAGCACGCCGCCGGCCAGCCCGATTAGCACGAACGACAGGACCGTGAAGTAGCGGGTGAGCAGGAAGCCGCGCATGATCGCCGTCTCGCCAGCGCCGACTTTTACGGCGTGCGGAAAATCGCGTCGGCAGCCGCTACAGTTGCCGTGATATCAGCGTCGGAGTGTGCGACAGAGACAAAACCGGCCTCGAAAGCCGAGGGCGCGAGGTAGACGCCGGCTTCCAGCATGGCGTGAAAGAAGCGGTTGAAGGCTTCCTTGTTGCAGGCCATCACCTCGGCGTAGGAGGTCGGCGCTGCGGCGGCAAAGTAAATGCCGAACATACCGCCCACTGACTGGGCGCTGAAGGTGATGCCGCGTGTTCTGGCAGCTGCGGTCAGTCCATCGACCAAGGCTTTTGTTTTGGCGGTGAGCATCTCGTAAAAGCCGGGCGCGGCGATTTTCTTCAAGGTGGCAAGACCGGCCGCAACGGAAAGCGGGTTGCCCGAGAGCGTGCCGGCCTGATACACCGGGCCGAGCGGTGCAATCTGCTCCATGATGTCACGGCGGCCGCCAAAGGCACCGAGCGGCATGCCGCCGCCGACCACTTTGCCGAAAGTCGACAAATCGGGGGTAATGCCGTATAGCCCTTGCGCCGAGCCGGGGCCGACACGGAAGCCGGTCATCACTTCGTCAAAGATCAGCACGGTGCCGTATTGCGTGCACAGTTCGCGCATCGCCTTGAGGAACTCCGGCTTGGGTGTGATGAGGTTCATGTTGCCGGCCACCGGCTCGACGATCACGCAGGCGATCGTATTGCCATGCTTGGCGAAGGCATCGCGCAATTGCTGCGCGTCGTTGTAGTCGAGCACCAGCGTGTGCTGCGCCAGGTCAGCGGGTACGCCTGAGGAGGATGGGTTGCCGAAGGTCAGCATGCCCGAGCCGGCCTTGACCAGCAGGCTGTCGGCATGGCCGTGGTAGCAGCCCTCGAACTTGATTAGCGTGTCGCGGCCGGTGAAACCACGGGCGAGGCGAATGGCGCTCATCGTCGCCTCGGTGCCCGAGGAAACCAGACGCACCATCTCCATGCTCGGCACGCGCGCGACCAACAGTTCCGCCAGTTCGATCTCGCCTTCGGTCGGCGCCCCGAACGAGAGCCCCTTTGCTGCAGCTTCCTGCACGGCGCGCACGGTATCGGGGTCGGCATGGCCGAGGATCAGCGGTCCCCAGGAACCCACATAGTCAATGTAGCGCTTACCGTCGGCATCCCAGACACAGGCGCCTTCACCGCGGGTAAAAAAGCGTGGCGTGCCACCCACCGAGCGAAAGGCCCGCACGGGCGAGTTCACGCCACCGGGAATGGTTTTCTGGGCACGGGCAAACAGGGTTTCATTGCGGGTCATCGAAATACTCTCAAAAGTCGGCGCTGGCGGGACGGCCCTACGCAAGGCTTCCCCGCCGCAGCTTACGGATGCTTGAACAGTTTCTGGAATTTTTCCGCCTGGCTCTTGATGTCCATGGCGTCGAACAGGTCGGAGAGCACGGCCACCATGTCGGCGCCAGTCGCCAGCACCTGCGGCGCGTTCTTGACGGTGATGCCGCCAATGGCAACCACGGGTACCTTGAAACGTTTTTTCATCGCGGCGAGTGCTTCCAGCGAAGCGCGCGCAGCCTGCGGTTTGGTGGCCGACGCAAATACGCAACCTACCGCGATGTAGTCGGCACCCGCCGCCACAGCCGCTTCCGCGATCGCGGGGTCGTCGTAGCACGACACGCCGAGAATCCGTTTGGAACCTAGGGCATTGCGCGCGGTGACCAAGCCGCCGCCGGGAATATCGTCGCGGCCGAGATGCGCGCCATCGGCGCCAATTTCGATCGCCAGCCAGACATCATCGTTGATGATCAGCTTGGCGCCATGGGCGCGGCAAATACGCAGCAATTCCGCGGCCTGGGCGCGCCGCAACGGCGGCGGCGCAAGCTTGTTGCGATACTGCACCCACTTCACGCCGCCCTTCAACGCGCTTTCGACCAGCGCCGACAGGCGCGGCAGCAAATTGTCGTCGGGCGTCAGCGCATACAGTCCGCGCAGGGGCAGGGGGGCTTCAGGCGACGTGGACATCGGCTACCTCCAGGGAAGGTTCGGGATGCTGGTGTTCATTAAGATTACGCCACAGCCGGTTCGGCACATATTGGCCCATGCCCGGGCGGAATCCGGCCGACAGGCTGTGCCAGGTGTAGTGCTGGGCGGCGCGCACCGCCTCCGGCAGGGGCTGCCCCCAGGCCAGGTTGGCGGCGATGGCCGAGGCCAGCGTACAGCCGGAGCCGTGATAACTGCCGGGCAGGCGATCCCAGTCGTCATGGCGGATGGGGCCGTGCGAGCCATACAGGGTATTCACGACGCGGGCGCTGTGTTCGTGGGTGCCCGTAATCAACACATGGGCGCAACCGGCGCCGACCAGCCGGCGCGCGCATTCGGGCAGGGTCAGATCCTTGCCGGCGCTGCCGAGATCCTGCGCCAGGCGGCGCGCCTCGAGGCTGTTAGGGGTGAGGATATCGGTCTGCGGCAGCAGCAGTTCGAGCATCGCGGCGACGGTATCTTCGTCGGCGAAGGCATCGCCGCGCCCCGACGCCAGCACCGGGTCAAAGACGACGGGTGTGTCGGGATAGTCGGAAAGCACTTCAGCCACGGCGCTGATCGCCTCGATGCTGCCGAGCATGCCGAGCTTGAAGGCGGCCACCGGCATGTCTTCGAGCAGCGCACGGGCCTGGTCGGCGACCCAGCCGCCGTCCATCGGCAGCAGGTCTTCGACGCCGGCAGTATCCTGCACCGTCAGCGCCGTCACCACTGTCAGCGGGTGGCAGCCATGCGCCGCCAGCGTCAACAGATCAGCCTGCAAACCCGCGCCGCAGGTGGGGTCGGAGGCGGCGAACGTCATGACGATGGGTGGAGTATTGCGGGACTGGGTGCTGGACATGGCAGATCAATAAAGAGTGCAGGAGGAGGCGCGCGATATGTTGCAAGCAATTCTAACCGAAAGCCTCCCGTGCCCGCCGACAACGCACCATGATTGGGCGCGCCTTAAATAGGCGGATTTTTTAATGCACCAAAGCGGGCCAATGTCCGTTCCCGTGCCAAGGTATGGTCGACGACCGGCAGCGGATAATTTTCCGGCGGGGCGGCCATTTTCCAGGGCGCATGGATGAACTTGTCCGGCACGTCGCTCAGCTCCGGCACATAGCGGCGGATGAACTTTCCTTGCGGGTCGAATCTTTCCGATTGCGTTACCGGATTGAAGATGCGGAACCACGGCTGGGCATCGCAACCGGTCGAGGCCGCCCACTGCCAGCCGCCGTTGTTGGATGCCAGGTCGTAGTCGAGCAGCCACTCGGCGAAATGCTGCTCGCCCAGCCGCCAGTCGATGCCCAGATCCTTGGTCAGGAATGAAGCCGTCACCATGCGCAGGCGGTTGTGCATCCAGCCGCTTTGCAGTAACTGGCGCTGCGCCGCATCGACCAGCGGGTAGCCGGTGTGGCCGGTTTGCCAAGCGGCGAACAGCTCGGGTGCAGCATCCCAGACCAGCGCATCGCAGGCCGGCTTGAAGGCATGGTCGACGACATCCGGCCGCTGCCAGAGGATCATCTGATAAAACTCGCGCCAGATCAGTTCGTTGAGCCAGATCTCCGCGCCACGCCCGCCGGCTTGCAGGCTTTCTGCATGTGCGGCGGCGGCCAACTGGCGGATCGACACCGTGCCGAAGCGCAGGTGTGGCGAAAGGTAGGAGGGTCCCTTGACGGCAGGAAAGTCGCGTTGCTCGTGATAGCGGTCGATGCGCGTCAGAAAGTCGTCGAATAGTTGGGCGCCGCCTGACATGCCGGTCGGCAAACGTAAATCCGTCGGCGCGAAGCCGAGCTGTTCAAGCGTGAAAAAAGTCGGCGTTGGCGGGACGGCGACAGCCGGATCCGCCGCGTTGATGGGGACGGCCAGTTGCCCGGGTTTCGCGGTGCACTCATGCGCTGCAAGATCGCCGGGCGTCAGCCGTGCCCGCCAGGCGCGGCTATAGGGTGTGAATACCGAAAATGCTGTGCCCGTCTTGGTCAGCACCTCGTCGCGCTCGAAGATCACCTGATCCTTGAAATCCAGAAATTCCCGGCCGTCCTCTCTCAGGCGCGCAGCGACGGCGGCATCGCGTGCCAGTGCGTGCGGCTCGTAATCCCGATTGACAAACACGGCAGTTACTTTGAGTTCCGCCGCCAGTCGGGGAATTTCCTCGACGGCGCGACCGTGCCGTACGATCAGCCCGCCGCCCTTGGCTTTGAGTGCCTTGTCCAGATTTTCCACTGCCCGCAAGATGAATTCGACACGCCGGTCGGCAACCAACCCGCGCTGCAGCAGCGGCTCGAGGATGTCGCTATCGAAGATGAAGGCGCAATACACTCGATCATGCTCGCGCAGCGCATGGGCAAGGGCGGCGTGGTCGAAGTCGCGCAGATCGCGACGGAACCAGACGAGGGCGGTGTCGGTCATTGACAATCAAGGCGCCGGAAAATATTTCACGCTGACAGATTACAATGGGCAGCAAATTATGACTACTGCCAGCGTCTTCGAAACCTCCAGCCTCGCGAATCATTTTCTAATCGCCATGCCCGCCATGAGCGATCCGAATTTTTCGCGCACGCTGACGTATGTATGCGAGCACAACGCCGAGGGCGCGCTCGGCATCATCGTCAATCGGCCGCTCGACATCAGCCTCGGTACGCTTTTTGAGCGTGTCAGCATGCCGCTCACGCCCGGTGAAAGCCAGGTTAAATATCACGACCTGCCAGTGTTTTTTGGCGGGCCGGTGCAGACCGATCGCGGCTTTGTATTGCACCGGCCGGCCGGCCACTGGCAATCGACCCTGAATGTCACCGAGGAAATCGGCCTGACAAGTTCACGCGACATCCTGCAGGCGATGAGCGACGACGGCGAGCCTAGCGAAATTCTGGTGTCGCTCGGTTACTCGGGTTGGGCGGCCGGCCAGCTCGAATGGGAGCTGTCGCAGAACGCTTGGCTGACGGTGGCCGCCGACCCGGAAATCATCTTCAGCCTGCCGCCCGAAGAGCGCCTGCCGGCGGCGATGCAACTGCTCGGGATCGATTTCGCCAATCTTTCCGAAGTCGCGGGCCATGCCTGACGCCGGCGTAAAGACCCATTCAGAAACCATCATGGCGTTTGATTTCGGCGAGCGGCGCATCGGCGTTGCGATCGGCGAAACCCTGCTTGGCCAGGCGCGCGCGCTGGCCACCGTGGCCGAATCGGCCAACGACCGGCGCTTCACTGCAATCGGCAAACTTATCGAAACCTGGCAGCCGGGCCGGCTGGTAGTCGGTCTGCCGCGTCATGTGGATGCCAGCGAGCACGATTTCGCCGCCCGCTGCACCCGTTTTGCTCACCAGCTCGAAGGCCGCTACCGGCTGCCCGTCGAACTGGCTGATGAACGCTACTCCTCTTGCACTGCGGAAGCGCAGATGACCGGAGACAAACGCAAGAACAAGGCCCGGCTCGATGCCGAAGCTGCCGCCGTCATCCTCCAAGCCTGGTTCGACCAGCACGACAGTCTCGATAATCATGCCCATGAATCTTCCCCCGGTCACTGACCTGATCGCCCAACTGGCCAAGCAAATGCGGCCGCATATCACGCCCGCCACGGTGCTGGTCGGCATTCATACCGGCGGCGTGTGGGCGGCTGAAGTACTGCATGCCGCGCTCGGTCTGACCACACCGCTGGCCAGTATCGACGTCTCATACCATCGTGATGATCACCATCTGGGCAACGGCCTGAAGTCCGGCGGTCGTGCTTCGCATCTGCCGGATAACGTCGAAGGCGCGCACCTGGTGCTGGTCGATGACGTGCTCTACACTGGCCGCACCATTCGCGCCGCGCTGAACGAGATTTTCGACTACGGCCGGCCGGCGAAGGTCGAGTATGCCGTGCTGATCGATCGCGGCGGGCGCGAGTTGCCGGTCGCCGCAACGTACTGCGCCCATGCGGTGGTGGTGCCAGCCAGCCAGAGTCTCGATCTGCAGCGCAGCGACGCCGGGCAACTGAGTTTCAGCCTCAGTGAGAAATGAGCGAAAAATGAGCGAAAAATGCACCCGCTGACCCGCCAACTGAATCCCCAGTTCAACACGCACGGCGAGCTGATCCACCTGCTTTCCATCGAAGATCTGTCGCGCGACATCCTGCACGCCATTCTTGACCGTGCCGAGCCTTTCACGGCGGTGGCCGAGCGCGAGGTGAAGAAGGTGCCGCTGCTGCGCGGCAAGAGCGTGTTCAATCTCTTCTTCGAGAACTCGACACGCACGCGCACCACCTTCGAGATCGCCGCCAAGCGCCTCTCGGCCGACGTCATCAACCTCAATATCAATACGTCCTCGGCCGCCAAGGGCGAGAGTCTGCTCGACACGGTCGACAACCTGGCGGCCATGCAGGCCGACATGTTTGTCGTGCGCCACGCGTCCAGCGGCGCGCCTTATCTCATCGCCCAGCATCTGGCGGCTATCGGCAGCAAGCATATCCATGTGGTGAATGCCGGCGACGGACGCCATTCGCACCCGACGCAGGGCTTGCTGGACATGTACACGATTCGTCACTACAAGCGCGACTTCACGCAGCTGACGGTGGCGGTGGTCGGCGATGTGCTGCATTCGCGGGTGGCGCGCAGCCAGCTGCATGCGTTGGCCATCCTCGGCGTGCCGGAGATTCGCCTCGTCGGACCCAAGACCCTGCTGCCGTCCTACGCGGCGCAGATGATCGAGAATGCGCCATTGCGCATCTGCCACGATATCGGCGAAGGCCTGCGCGGCGCGGATGTCGTGATGACCCTGCGCCTGCAGAACGAACGCATGAACGGCGCGCTCTTGCCCAGTACGCAGGAATATTTCAAATCCTACGGGCTGACGCCGGAAAAGCTGGCGCTCGCCAAGCCCGACGCCATCGTCATGCATCCGGGGCCGATGAACCGTGGTGTCGAAATCGACTCGACCGTTGCCGATGGTCGTCAGGCGGTAATCCTGCCGCAGGTCACGTTCGGCATCGCCGTGCGCATGGCGGTGATGAGCATGCTGGCGGGCACCAGTGGAGGATCGGCTCAATGAAAATCGAGATCAGGAATGGCCGCGTCATCGATCCGGCCAGCGGCAGGGATCAAGCCACCAGCGTGTTTATCGACGGCCAGGAAATAGTCGGCGTTGGCGGGACGGCGCCCGCTGACTTCCAGGCCGAAGGCACCATCGACGCGACCGGCTGCATCGTCTGTCCCGGCCTGATCGACCTGTCGGCAAGACTCCGGGAGCCGGGCTTCGAATACAAGGCCACGCTCGAATCCGAGATGGCGGCAGCGGCGGCCGGTGGCGTGACGCGCCTGGTTTGCCCGCCCGATACCGACCCGCCGCTCGACGAGCCGGGGCTGGTGGAAATGTTGAAATACCGCGCCCGGCAGCCGGGCTTCGCCCACGTGCATCCGATGGGTGCGCTGACTGCCGGGCTGGCCGGCCAGCGCCTCACGGAAATGGCGGAACTTGCCGAGGCCGGCTGCATCGCCTTCGGCCAGGCCAGCGTCAGTGTCGTGGATACCCAGGTGCTGATGCGGGCGATGCAATATGCCGCCACCTTCAACTTTCCGGTCTGGCTACAGGCGCAGGACGCGCATCTGAAAAAGGGCGGTGTCGCCCACGACGGCGCCGTGGCGGCGCGGCTGGGCTTGGCCGGCATCCCCGTGGTGGCCGAAACCGTTGCCCTGGCGACCTTGCTGCAACTGGCGCGCGAAACCGGCGTGCGGCTGCATGTCCGTCGCCTCTCGTCAGCTGCGGGGCTCGAGCTGATCCGTGCCGCACGCGCCACGGGCCTGGAAGTCACCTGTGACATCACGATCAATCATCTGCACTTGTGCGACCAGGACATTGGCTTTTTCAATGCCCACGCCCGCCTCGATCCGCCCCTGCGCAGCATGGCCGACCGTGACGCCCTCGCCGCCGGGCTGGCCGATGGCAGCATCGATGCTCTGTGTTCCGACCATACGCCGGTGGATGACGATGCCAAGCAGATGCCGTTTGCCGAAGCCGAAGTCGGCGCCACGGGGCTGGAGCTTCTGCTGCCGCTGACGTTGGCCTGGGCAACGGCGAGTGGTTTGCCCCTGGTTCAGGCACTGGCGCGCATCACCAGTGATCCGGCGCGCATTCTTGGCCTGGCTAGCACGGGTTGCGGTAGCCTGGCCGTGGGCGCACCTGCCGACCTCTGCGTCTTCGACCCGGAAGCCCGCTTCACCGTCAGCCGCGAACGCCTCAAGAGCCAGGGGAAAAATACCTCGTTCCTCGGCCGCGAACTGGCTGGCGAAGTGCGCTACACCGTGATCGATGGGCATCTGGCCTATGCGGCCGACCGCTTACTCTGAGGCCTCTATGATCGTGACCTTCAAATCCGCCGCCTGTGCCGATGTGATCTATTTTGGCGACGTGGCCAAACGCATGATGGAACTGATGGGCAAGGAGGCCGGTGACCAAGGTATCGTCACGGTCGAGCAGTTGCCGGACGCGATCGGGCGGCTCAAGGCCGCCATTGCCGAGGACAAGGCGCGCCACCGCGAGCATGTGCTGGATGAAGAGCCGGGGAACGAAGCTGTGCCGGGTGGCGCAACGCGCCCCTTTGTCAGCCTGACGCAGCGGGCAGTGCCGCTACTGGCCATGCTGGAAGAATCTCTTGCCGAGAAAAAACCCGTGGTCTGGGGCGTTTAGAAAAACTCTATCTCGCCGCCCGAATCCTTGATTTCCTGCATGCGAGTGGTCTTGTAGTTATTCAGGGCATCCTCGACGCTTGTCCCGTTGAGCACTTCCTCGAACATTGCGCGCTCTTCGGCCATGGTGAACCTGGAGCGGATTTTCTCCTGCAGGCCGACCCATTCGTGGGGGTTGTAGAGCTTCGTCTTGTCGCTCACCAGGTCGGAAAGCGAACCGAGGCTGTGGCAGACATGGGCGAGGCGCTGCACCAGCTTGTCGTAGAACTGGAAGGCGATGATGGCGTGGTGCACCTTGTCCGACGCCTGACTGATGCCGGAGGTCAACTGCGCCTTGGCTGCGGCGACTTCATCCGTACTTGGCAACTCGGCGACCGATTCCTCAACCATGCGCATCAGGCCGGCCATCGACGTGAAGGTGTCGGTGAGCACGTCCACCGAGGTATTCGAATCGCGCATCGCCGCCTCGACCTGACCGGCGGCCAGTTCCAGCATCAGGACGGTTTCGCGCACCTGGCTCCAGTCGAGATCGGGCGCATTCGCGCGGGTACCGCGGCTACCGGGCACTTCCTGATTCATATCACTGCTCCAGGCGATTAATTTTTGCCATATTAGCCGAATCAGATCGCCCGAGGCGTATTACATCAGTGCGCCTCAATGTGCCTTACCTTCGCCCATGCCGATAAAGGAGACGGGGAATACCGCGTCAGGGCCGGCGCCATGGGTGGGGGCGTTCGCGTAGTCCGGCATCTGCTCGGTATTGATACCGGCAGCCTTGACGAGCTTCTGAATCAGTATCTGGATCTGGTCGGTATACCACTCTTCCTCGCAACGGGTCGGCATGAAACGCAGCTCGCGTACGCTGTCGGGAATCTCGTCGTTCGGTATGATGTCGTTGGCGGCATAGGCGGCGGAAAAGAACGGGCCGGCGATGAAGCGCAGACGCAATTCGCCCTCGTCGTCGTTGTCGAGGATGAAGATACGCGCACCTTCGGCGGTTTCCTCGTCGTCGCCGAAGACCGGCATGGCGGCAAAGGCGACCTGTTTTTGCTGGCGGACGAATTTGACGGCAGCGTCGAAGGACATGCGGCCGTCGTCTGCGGCCGTGGCGGTGGTTTCGGTCATCGTGGGGTCTCCGGGTGTGGGGTAGGCGGTGTCAGAGCAACGGGGCGAGCCATCTTTCGGCTTCTTGTACCGTGTAATTGGTGCGTCTGGCCCAATCTTCAAGCTGGTCACGACCGATTTTTGTGACGGCAAAGTATTTCGCCTGCGGGTGGGCGAAGTAGAAACCCGAAACCGCTGCAGCCGGCAGCATGGCGAAGTTTTCGGTCAGGGTGATGCCCGCGTTGGTGCCGGGGTCGAGCAGTTCGAACAAGGCCTTCTTGACGGTGTGGTCAGGACAGGCCGGATAGCCGGGCGCGGGGCGGATGCCCTGGTACTTTTCGGCAATTAAGTCATCAAGCGCGAGCCCTTCATCGCGTCCGTAGCCCCAGTCGTCGATGCGCACGCGTTCGTGTAGCCATTCGGCGGCGGCTTCGGCGAGACGGTCGGCGAGCGACTTGAGCATGATGCTGCGGTAGTCGTCGTGGGCCGCTTCAAACTCCTTCAGCTTGGCTTCGATACCGATGCCGGCGGT
>JAABQX010000011.1 GCA_011391215.1 Rhodocyclaceae bacterium | reverse complement strand
CTTTTCGTCAGCTTGGGCAGAGCGTCGATGTCATGTACCGTGCCATCGACCCGCAGACGCACGAAACCCTGCGCTTTCAGTTCGGCAAATAAATCGAGTTGCTCGCCCTTGCGGTTGGCCACCACGGGCGCGAGGATCATCAGCTTGGTGTCTTCGGGCAGGGCCAGCACATGGTCAACCATCTGCGACACACTCTTGGCTTCGAGCGGCTGGCCATGTTCCGGGCAGTGCGGCGTACCGGCACGGGCGTAGAGCAGGCGCAGGTAATCATGGATCTCGGTGACCGTGCCGACGGTGGAGCGCGGGTTGTGGCTGGTGGCCTTCTGTTCAATGGAAATGGCGGGCGACAGCCCCTCGATCAGGTCAACATCAGGCTTTTCCATCAGCTGCAGGAACTGGCGCGCGTAGGCCGACAGCGACTCGACGTAGCGGCGCTGCCCCTCGGCATAGAGCGTGTCAAAAGCCAGCGAGCTCTTGCCGGAACCGGACAGGCCGGTAATCACGGTCAGCCGGTTGCGCGGCAGGTCAAGCGCGATATTCTTGAGGTTGTGCGTACGAGCGCCGCGTATTTTGATGAAGTCCATGGTGGCAGGAGCTTTATAGCGACCTGATAATATACGCGACCTCTCCAGCCAAGGTAATGCCCAGCGTGCTCTCTCCCGTAGTCGATGCCATGACCCCTGCCGAACGGCGCACCGGCAGCGTGCTGGCGGCCATCTTCGGCTTGCGTATGCTCGGCCTGTTTCTGGTGCTGCCTGTTTTTACGGTGCTGGCTGGACGCCTGCCGGGGGGCGATGACATCATGCTGGTCGGCCTGGCGCTCGGCGCTTACGGTCTGACGCAGGCTTTCCTGCAAATCCCCTTCGGTCTGGCGTCCGATCGCTGGGGACGCAAGCCGGTGATCGTCACCGGCCTGTTGATCTATGCTGCGGGCAGCTTCATTGCAGCGGCGGCACCGGATATTCACGTCATGATTTTTGGTCGTATTTTGCAGGGGGCCGGCGCCATCTCGGCGGCGGTCACCGCGCTGGCAGCCGATCTCACGCGCGAGCAACATCGCACCAAGGTGATGGCGATGATTGGCGCCACCATTGGCCTGGTATTCGCGGTGTCGCTGGTGGCCGCACCGCCGCTGGCCGCAGCGCTCGGGCTCTCCGGTTTGTTCATATTGATTGGCTGTCTGGCACTCGGCGCCATTATTCTGCTATTTGTCGCCGTCCCGCCAGCGCCGACTTTTACCGCACAGGCCCGTGCACCCTTTTCCAGCGTTTTGCTCGACGCCAAGCTGGCACGGCTGAATTTCGGCGTGTTCGCGCTGCACCTGATGCAAACGGCGCTCTGGGTAGTGGTGCCGACCGCGCTGGTCGCCGGCGGCCTGCCAGGCGGCGAACACTGGAAGGTCTATCTGCCGGCAGTGTTGCTGTCGTTCGCCGTGATGGTGCCGGCCATCATCGCCGCCGAACGACGCGGCAAGGTCAAGCCGGTGTATGTCGGCGCGGTGGCCCTGCTGGTATTGGTGCAGGCGGGTTTAGCCGCATTTGGCGGCGGATTGTGGGGCACGGGTCTCTGGCTGCTGCTGTTCTTCGTCGCCTTCAACATCCTCGAAGCCTTGCAGCCTTCGCTGATTTCGCGCATCGCGCCACCGGCATCGAAAGGCGCGGCGCTGGGCATTTACAATACGACGCAATCGATCGGGCTGTTTCTCGGCGGCGTGCTGGGCGGCTGGCTGGTGAAGTATCAAGGCGCGTCAGCAGTGCATGTGGTGGGCGCCGCGATCGGCATCATCTGGCTCGGATTGGCGTTGCGCATGAACCCGCCGCAGCCACGGACAACGGTAACAACGGCAGCAACTTAATTAGAGGGGAGACAGGAATATGGCATCGGTCAACAAGGTGATTCTGGTGGGCAACCTGGGGAAAGACCCCGAAACCCGCTACATGCCGAATGGCGATCAGGTCACCAACGTGACCATCGCGACGTCCGAATCCTGGAAGGACAAAAATTCCGGCGAACAGAAAGAGGCGACCGAGTGGCACCGTGTAGTGTTCTTCCGCCGTCTGGCCGAGATCGCCGGCCAGTATCTGAAGAAGGGTTCGCAGGTCTATATCGAAGGTTCGCTCAAGACCCGCAAGTGGCAAAACAAGGAAGGGCTGGATCAATACACCACCGAGATCGTCGCCGACGAGATGAAGATGCTCGGCAAGCGTGAGGGTATGGGTGATGCACCGCCCAGGGAAAGCGGTGGCGGACGGCCGGCCCCGCGCCCACAGGCGCAAAGCGCCCCTGCCCCAACGGGTGGCGGCTTTGGTGATGTCGAGGACGACATTCCGTTCTAATACCCGATGAAGAAGCCGCGCATCCCGCGTCGCCTCAAAGAGTATTCGCCGCGCGACCTGTTGATCGTCGGCCTGCCGCTGCTGATCGTGGTCTTCGCGGGCTTCTGGCTGGCCTCGCGGTATATCCGGCCGGCCCCGCCGGATACCCTGATCATCGCTACCGGAGGGGAAGGCGGGGCTTACCAGCGCTTCGGCGCGGCCTACAAGGATGTGCTGGCGCGCTACGGTATCCAGGTAACCGAAGAAGCCTCGGCGGGTTCGACAGAAAATCTGGAACGGCTGCGCGATCCCGAGCATGCGGTCGATGCCGCGTTCATCCAGGGTGGCACGGCACGCGTGCAGGACGACGATACGCTGGTCTCGCTGGGCGGTCTGTACAACGAACCGCTGTGGATTTTCTACCGCACCGAACTCGAAGCTGACGAAAAGCCCCTGTCGCGGATCAGCGAACTGAAGGGACGGCGCATCGCCATCGGCGGTACGGGTAGCGGAACCCGTCATCTCGCTCTGGAATTACTGCAAGCCAACCAGATCGAGGCCGCCAACACCAAACTGCTCGAGCAGGGTGGTACCGGCCTGGCGAAGGCCTTTGCGGCAAAGCGCATCGACGCGGCCTTCGTCGTCGGGCCGCCGCAATCGGCAACAGTGTGGACATTGCTGCACACTCCCGGACTCAAATTGATGAGCCTGGTGCAGGCCGAGGCCTACACGCGGCGCTTCCCTTATTTATCGGCCCTGGTATTGCCGCGCGGCGCCATCGACCTGGCCACCGACATGCCGCCACGCGACATCAAACTGGTGGCCGCCACGGCGAGCCTGGTGGTGCGCGAGGACACCCACCCGGCGCTCATCGACCTGCTGATGCTGGCCCTGACGGAAGTGCATGGCGGGCCGGGCGTTTTTCAAAAACCGGGGGAATTCCCCCGTGCTGCCAGCGCCGACTTTCCCCTGTCGAAAGAGGCCGAGCGCTATTACAAGTCGGGCAAGCCCTTCTTGCAGCGCTACTTGCCGTTCTGGGCGGCGACCCTCGTCGACCGCATGGTGGTGATGCTGATCCCGCTGATTGCCGTGCTGATTCCCGTGCTGAAGATCGCCCCGGGAATGTACGACTGGCGCGTCAAGTCACGCATCTACCGGCGCTATGGCGAACTCAAGTTCATCGAGGCGGAAGTCGATGCCGACCCGACGCAACAGACGCGCGAGGAATGGCTGAAGCGCCTGGATGCCATCGAACACGACGTGAACCGCCTGCCGATGCCCGTGACGTTTGCCGACATGGTGTACACCCTGCGCAGCCATATCGTGCTGGTGCGCCAGGCCATCGAGCGGAAGACTACAGCCGCCTGATCTTTTCCAGCAGGGCGGTGGTGGAACGCTGATGGATGAAGGGGATGGAATGCACCTGCCCGCCCCAGCTATTCACCTCTGCAGCACCGACGATATTTTCCACGGTCCAGTCGCCACCCTTGACCAGAATGTCGGGGCGGCACGCCAGGATGCGTTGCAGCGGCGTGTCTTCGTCGAACCAGGTAACGAGCGACACGCACTCGAGCGCCACCAGCACGGCCATGCGATCTTCCAGCGTATTGACGGGACGGTCATCGCCCTTGCCGAGCCGCCGCACCGAGGCATCCGAATTCGCGGCGACGATCAGGCTGGCGCCCAGCGCACGCGCCTGCGCCAGATAGGTGACATGACCGCGATGCAGGATGTCGAAACAGCCGTTGGTGAATACCCGTGGTTGAGGCAATGCCGCAATGCGTGCGGGAAGATCTCCGGGCGCGCAGAGCTTGCTTTCAAACGCGGGCGGCGGGAATGCCACGGCAGCTTCAGGCTTTGTCTTACTTGGCCGGCGGAGTGCTTGGTTGCGGATCGAGCCGGCGCGCATCTGACTCACTGATCACTTCGAAAACGCGCACAACCTTCAGAACCCCAGCGGTGGTGCGGGCGATCTCGACCGCAGAGGCAGCCTCACGCTGCTTGACCATGCCCATCAGATACACCACGCCGTTTTCGGTCACCACCTTGACGTGGTTGGTGGCGAACTGGTTGGCATCGACAAAACGCGCCTTGACCTTGGAGGTCAGGTAGCTATCGTTGCTGCGGCTTTGCAGCGAAGTGGGCGCGCCGATCTGCAACTCGTTACTGATCGCCTTGACGTTCGGTACATCCGAGGCAATCTTCTCGATCTCGGCCTTGGCGGCCGCATCCGGAACTTCGCCGGTGAGCAGCACCGTGCGGTTATAGCTGGCGATATTGACATGCACACGGTCACCGAATTTTTCCGAGATGCGACTGCTGGCGCGAATCCCGATGCCTTCGTCGGACATGATCGTTTCGGCCTGACGGCGGTCCGCAAAGATCAAGGCGCCGGCGGCACCGGCACCGACGACGGCCGCGCCGACACAACCGGCGAGGACGGGAACAAGCGCAGCAAGCAAAAGCAGGGTGCGGGTCGAAATGCGGGATTTCATTGAGCTTCTCCGAGAATGAGGGCGTCTATGCCATCGCACAGACAATGAAGGGTGACCAGATGGACTTCCTGGATGCGGGCGGTACGTTCGGCGGGAACGCAAAGGTGGACATCATCAGGCGTCAGCATGGCAGCAATTTTTCCGCCACCTTTGCCGGTAAGTGCGACCACGCGCACACTGTGCGCATGCGCGACGTCGATGGCGGCCATGACATTTGGGGAGTTGCCCGAGGTGGAAATCGCCAGCAGCACATCACCGGCACGACCGAGCCCGGCAACCTGCTTGGCAAACACCTGATCGTAGGCAGAGTCGTTGGCGATCGAGGTAAGGGTGGACGTATCCGTCGTCAGCGCGATGGCAGCCAGCGGCGGACGTTCCTTTTCAAAGCGATTGAGGAGTTCGGCGGCGAAATGCTGCGAGTCGGCCGCCGAGCCGCCGTTGCCGCAGGCCATGACCTTGCCGCCGGTCCGCAGGCTGGCCGCCATCAGGCGGATCGCTGCTTCGATGGGCACAGCCATGACGGCGAGCGCCGCCTGTTTGACGGTGAGACTTTCGTCGAATTGCTGCTGGATGCGTTGCTGGAGATTCATGGTCGCTGGATTTTAGCCGAGCGCCCCAAGTGGGGCAGCACGGGAAAAAGGGGCTAAAGCACGACAAATACCTCAATTCGCACCCGACGCCACGGGTTCTTGTGGCTAACAAGTGCGGCGATGCGCCCTTCGACGCGCTCGCCGCGATCCATGGCAGCCGCAACGGCTTCGTTTTCCGCACGCGGCAGATAGCCGAGTTGAACACCGCGCCATTCCACGCGCACGGCACGGCTATCGTGAGCGTTTTCCGGTTCGCGCACCAGCGTCAGCGCAGCGCCGACCTGCAGCCGCTCCCACAAGGCTGCGCCGGCGTGAAACTGAAAACCCGCCAGCGGGGAGCTTTGCACGAGGATCTTGATCTCCTGCGCCTGCACCGCCAGGCTGGCGAGCCAGAACAGGCTAATCAGCAGAAAACGCATCGCGCAGCCATTCCAGTTTGTCGCCCTTATTTGTCCCGTCGATCAGTACGCAATCGAAGCGACAGGCGCACTCCCCATGCCGCGCCAGCCAGTGTCTGGCGGCGAGGATCAGGCGCTGTTGCTTGCGGGCGTTAATGCTCGCGCCAGCCCCGCCAAAGTCGGCGCTGGCGCGACGGCGCACTTCGACGAATACCGTGGTCGCCCCGTCGCGGCAGACCAGATCGATTTCGCCACCCTTGACGCGGAAATTGCGTGCCAGCACCCGCAGTCCCTGGGCAACGAGATAGTCTGCGGCGACCGCTTCGCCGGCATCGCCGATTTGCTTGGTGGTGGTGGGGACTTGGTGGGTGATAATTGCGGCCATGAGCGATTCCAGAAAACCGGCATTATTCATCGTCGCTACCCCGATCGGCAACCTCGGCGACATTACTTTGCGTGCGCTCGAGGTGCTACGCACGGCAGAGGTGATCGCCTGCGAGGACACGCGCCATGCGCGACGGTTACTCGACCACTACGACATTCGCGCCCAGTTGCTGGCCGTGCATGAGCACAACGAGCAGGCAGCGGCGGAGAAATTGGTCACACTACTGACCGAAGGCAAACGCGTGGCGATGATCTCGGATGCGGGTACGCCGGGCATTTCCGACCCGGGCGCACGCGCCGTGGCTGCAGTGCGCGCTGCGGGTTTCAAGGTCGCCCCCCTGCCCGGCCCCAACGCTGCGATTGCCGCGCTTTCGGCCGCCGGACTCGATGATCCGGCTTTCCATTTCGTCGGCTTTCTGCCGGCAAAAGTCGGCGCTCGCAGGACGGCGATCGAAGCACTGAAACCCGTTGCCGCAACGCTGGTGTTCTACGAGGCGCCACACCGCATCGAGGAAACCATCGCCGACCTCGCCAATCTGCTCGAAGCACAACGCGAAATCGTCATCGCTCGCGAGTTGACCAAGCTGTTCGAGGAAATCGTGCGCCTGCCGCTGCCCGACGCACCGGCCTGGCTGGCGGCCGACAAAAACCACCGCCGGGGCGAATTCGTGCTGCTGGTTTCCGCGCCGCCCCCTCGCGAAGGCCTGGATGCCGAGGCCGAGCGCGTGCTGCGCGTGTTGCTCGCCGAATTGCCGGTCAAGCAGGCCGCCAAGCTAGGGAGCGAGATCACCGGCGTGGCGAAGAACGATCTTTACCGGCGGGCGCTCGAAATCAAGGGCGGTTAAAATCGCTGCCATGCATACGCTCACCATCATCAGGCCCGACGATTGGCATCTCCACCTGCGCGACGGGGACGCCATGCAGGCGGTGCTGCCCGATACGGCGCAGCGCTTCGCACGGGCGATTGTCATGCCCAACCTCCGTCCACCCGTGACGACTGTGGCGCAAGCCGCCGGCTACCGTGCGCGCATTCTCGCCGCCCTGCCGGCAGACATGGCGTTCGAGCCGTTGATGACGCTCTACCTCACCGACAAGCTGCCGGCCGACGAGATCGACCGCGCGCAGGATAGTGGCTTCGTGCATGCCGTCAAACTTTACCCTGCCGGCGCCACCACCAATTCGGATGCCGGCGTGACGGATCTGGCAAAGTGCCACGCCACGCTGGCGCGCATGGAGAAACTGGGGCTCCCCCTGCTGGTACATGGCGAAGTCACCGACCCTGGCGTCGATATTTTTGACCGTGAAGCGGTGTTCATCGACCAGGTTTTGCTGCCGCTCCTGCGCGACTTTCCCGCACTCAAACTGGTGCTGGAACACATCACAACCCGGGATGGCGTTGATTTCGTGAAGTCGGCCGGCGCGAATGTCGCGGCGACGATCACCGCGCATCACCTGCTGCTCAACCGCAATGCCATTTTTGCCGGCGGCCTGCGCCCGCATCACTACTGCCTGCCGGTGCTGAAGCGCGAAACCCATCGCCAGGCATTGTTAGCAGCAGCCATTTCCGGCAACCCGAAGTTCTTCCTCGGCACCGACTCCGCCCCGCATGCCAAAAGTACCAAGGAAACCGCCTGCGGCTGCGCCGGCTGCTATACCGCGCATGCCGGCATCGAACTGTATGCCGAGGCGTTCGAAGCGGCCGGTGCGCTCGACAAGCTTGAAGGCTTCGCCAGCCACTTCGGCCCTAATTTTTATGGCCTGCCGCGCAATCGCGGCACGCTGACATTGGTGCGTGAGGCTTGGCAGGTGCCGGCAACCCAGCCGTTGCTGGAAAATGATGTACTGATCCCATTGCGCGCGGGCGAAAGCATCGCCTGGCGACTCGCCTGATATTCTGGAGCTGTCGAGATGAAATTGCGTGTGCTGTTGATTGTGTTGATGCTGCCCTTGCTGGCCGGTTGCGAAAGTGAACCGGCATTCTTGCTGATCGAGGGCGGCGACCATTCATTAACGGTAGAGCGCAAGAAAGAGTATTTCTGGAGCAGCGGCTGGGAACTCGATCTGATAGTGGCGCGCTACCCCGATTGCCAGCGCCGCTACCCGCTGAAAAAAGCCGGCGAAAAGGTCCGCGTGGACGTCTATCGCGTGCAGCCCGGCGTGTTCATCCTCAATCAGGCCAGCCGCTGGTATATCGCCGAAACCAAGGGATGCCGTTTTCAGCAATATGATGAAGAACCGGCGGAACCGGGAGAATTTGCCGGCTCGTTCCGTGTCAAGAACGGAACTTACGCTTTCGTGCCCTATGAGGACGAGAAGAACGGCAAGGCCAAGGGCGCCGCAGAGTAAGCGCCTATAATTGACAGTGGAAGTTCGCCAGGCAGCCGCTGGACAAAACATCGTCTGGAGGAAAGTCCGGGCCCCATAGAGCAGGATGCCGGCTAACGGCCGGGCGCAGCAAGTCGCAAGACTCAGGTCGATCGACCCAAGGCGACAGACAGTGCAACAGAAAGATACCGCCTAAGTTCGCAAGAACCGGTAAGGGTGAAATGGCGAGGTAAGAGCTCACCGCGGACGTGGTAACACGGACGGCACGGCAAACCTCATCCGGGGCAAGGCCAAATAGGGGAGTAATGGCGTGGCTCGCGTCGCTCCCGGGTAGGCTGCTAGAGGCTGGCGGTAACGTCAGTCCCAGAGGAATGGCTGCCCACGACAGAACCCGGCTTATCGGCGGACTTCCACCCCCACATCCCGCGCGTTCAAAATCGAGCTATCTCCCACCAAGCTCGCACCTGGGGATAAACCTCATAAATCACTTTCAATGTGATTTTTGGTCGATTGATTACAAACAATATTTTATTTCAAGAAGCTCATCGAAAGACTGCGCTAAGTCATTGTCTCGCCTGAAAAATATTCACTTTTACCCTTGACTCTCCAAAATCTGTGGATTAAAGTGGGGACAAGTGGGAATTAGTGGGGGAGATGGGGCGAAATGTTCCAAGGTGCAGCGCAACTCAATCTGGACGCGAAGGGTCGGCTGGCGATTCCGTCACGGCATCGCGACGCCCTGGCGCAGGCCAGCGGCCGGTTGGTGCTGACCGCGCATCCGCATCGCTGCCTGCTGCTTTATCCGGAAGCCGCCTGGGCGCCAATTCGCGACAAGATTCTCGCTGCACCGAGTTTTGACCCCCGTTCCGCCGCCCTGAAGCGCATCCTCGTCGGCAACGCGCGCGACAGCGAAATCGATAGCGCCGGACGCATCCTCGTCGCACCCGAACTGCGTGACTCCGCCGAACTCGACAAGCAAGTCTGGCTGGTCGGCATGGGCACACATTTTGAAATCTGGAGCGATGCCGGCTGGCGTCGCCAGCATGAAACTGCCTTCGAGGCTCTGGCCGGCGATCAACCGCCCCCCGGTTTCGAGGGCATTTCCCTGTGACTGGGAATGAGCAACCCGTTATCTCCGGCAGCCCATCTGCCGGTGCTGCTGATGGAGGCCGTGGCAGCACTGGCAATCAAGCCGGACGGTCTCTATGTCGACGCCACCTTCGGGCGCGGCGGACACAGCCGGGCGATTCTCGGTCAGCTCGGCTCGGCCGGTCGCCTGATTGCGCTGGATCGCGACCCGGCAGCCATCGCTGCGGGGGCATCGATCAAAGATCCGCGTTTAACGCTGATTCATGCCGCCTTCAGCCGGCTGGACGAAGTGCTGACAGCGCAGGGCGTCACTCAAGTGGATGGAATTTTGCTGGACGTGGGCGTGTCGTCGCCGCAACTGGACGACCCGTCACGGGGAATGAGTTTTCGTTTCGATGCGCCGCTGGACATGCGCATGGATACGACACAGGGGGAGACCGCAGCGGACTTTCTGGCGAGCGCGGAACAACGTCAAATAGAGGGGGTAATTCGTGAGTATGGCGAAGAACGGTTTGCTCATGCGCTTGCAAAGGCGCTTGTTGCTGCTCGGAGCGGGCAGCGTATTTCATCCACAGGACAGCTTGCCGCGCTCGTGGCGGCGGTCGTCCGCACGCGCGAGCCAGGGCAGCACCCGGCGACGCGCACCTTCCAGGCTCTACGGATTCACGTCAATCGGGAGCTTGAGGAGCTGTCGCTAACCCTGCCGCAGGCGCTGCGTCGCCTGCAGCCGGGAGGCCGCCTTGCCGTGATCAGCTTTCATTCGCTTGAAGATCGCATTGTCAAACGCTTTCTGCGTGACGCGGCCAGCCCGCCGCAGCCGCCGAAGGGCGTGCCGGTACGTGCCGCCGACCTGCCGGCGCCGACTTTGCGTCTCGTCGGCAAAGCGGTCCGGGCGAGTGCTGCCGAAACTGCCGCCAACCCGCGTGCGCGCAGCGCGGTGATGCGCGTGGCGGAAAAAGTTCTGTGATCAGGATCTAGCCATGGCGAGAATCAATTTGATTTTACTGGCCATCATCCTACTCAGCGCCCTCGCCGCCGTCTCGACCAACCACCGCGCGCGCAAGCTCGTCACCGAATACGAGCGCGAACAGCAACGCATGCGCGCACTGGAAGTCGAATGGGGCCAACTGCAACTCGAGCAGAGCACCTGGGCCACCCATGCACGCATCGAACAGATCGCCCGCGACAAACTGGGCATGCGCGCGCCGAAGTCCGGCCAGATCATCGCAGTCGAACCATGAAGCTGACGCGCAGCCCGTTGCTTGACGCCCCCCTGCCCGCCTGGCGGGCGCATTTCCTCCTAGGGCTGTTGTTGCTCGGCTCTGCGGCACTGGTCGGCCGCTCGTTTTACCTGCAGGGCATCAATAAAGACTTTTTGATCGGCAAGGGCGAGTCGCGCTACGAACGCGTGATCGAGATGCCCGCCACGCGCGGACGCATTCTCGACCGGCATGGCGATGTGCTAGCGATGTCGACGCCGGTCAAATCCGTCTGGGCGATCCCCGAAGATGCCAAGCTGGCGCCCGCTCAAGAGCGCACCCTGGCGGGTCTGCTGGATATGGATGCACGCGAACTGAGCCGCAAACTGGCCGGCGAACGCGATTTCGTTTATCTCAAGCGCCAGATTGCACCGGATGTCGCCGAGCGCGTTGCCAACCTCAAGTTACCGGGGTTGCACTTCCAGAACGAATACCGCCGTTACTATCCGACCGGCGAAGTCACCGCGCACATGCTCGGCTTCACCGGCGCCGGGGATGTCGGCCAGGAGGGCATCGAGCTTGCGCTCGACAACCAGCTGGCAGGTAAAGCCGGCAGCCGGCGTGTCATCAAGGACCGGCGCGGCCAGATCGTCGAGGACGTCGAATCAATCCATGTGCCGCAGGAAGGCAAGGACACGGTGCTCGCGCTCGACGCCAAGCTGCAGTTCCTCGCCTTCTCGCAACTCAAGGAGGCAATCACCCGGCACAAGGCCAAGGCGGGCGGCATCGTTGTCATCGACGCCAAGAACGGCGAGGTGCTGGCGCTCGCCAACCTGCCGACCTATAACCCGAACAATCGCACCCGGCTGTCCGGTGCGCAACTGCGGAATCGCGCCTTCACCGACACCTTCGAGCCCGGTTCTACCTTCAAGCCCTTCACTGTCGCGCTGGCCCTGGAAAATGGCAACGTGCGCGCCGACACGCAGATCCAGACCGCGCCGGGCAAGCTGACCATCGGTTCCGCGACGATCTCCGATGCCCACGCACACGGCATGCTTTCGGTCGCACAAGTGATCCAGAAATCCTCCAATATCGGCACGGCGAAAATGGCGCTCAACATCGCCTCCGTGGAGATGTGGAAAAACTTCGACCGGCTCGGTTTCGGGCAGCCGATGAAACTGGGCTTCCCGGGCGAGGCCGGCGGTCGTCTGCGGCACTGGAAGCACTGGCGGCCGATCGAGCAGGCCACCATGTCCTATGGCCACGGCATTTCGGTCACACTGATCCAGCTGGCGCGCGCCTACCAGGTCTTCGCGCGGGACGGTGATCTGCTACCGCTGTCGCTCGCGCGTGTCGAGGCGCCACCCAGCGTCGGCGAACGCGTATTCAGCGCCCAGACGGCGCGCGAAATGCGCACCATGCTCGAGATGGCGGTACAGCCGGGCGGCACGGCGCCCAAGGCCCAAGTGCCCGGTTACCGCGTGGGCGGCAAGACCGGCACCGCGCAGAAGCTCGATGGCGGCACGTACGCCCACAAGTATGTCTCCGCCTTCGTCGGCTTCGCACCCGTCTCCGACCCGCGCCTGATCGTCGCGGTGATGATCGACGAACCTACGGCGGGCGCTTACTACGGCGGCGAAGTAGCCGCACCGGTATTTTCCGCGGTCATGGGCGGCGCATTGCGCACGCTCGGGGTTGTGCCGGATGACACGCTGAAGCCGCTGCTGATGGCTAATCTGCCGCCCGTTCCGCCCGCAGAGGAGGAAATGTGAGCGTAACAGAACGCTTCCCCCTCTTCATGATCGGCGTCACCGGCACCAACGGCAAGACCTCAGTGACCCAATGGCTTGCGCACGCCTTGACGCGGCTAGGGCGCAAGTGTGCGCTGGTCGGCACGCTGGGCAACGGTTTTCCCGAGGCACTGGTGCCGGGCCCGAACACCACGCCCGGCGCCGCCGTGTTGCAGCAATTGCTCCCTGAGTTCGTCCAGCAAGGTGCGCAGGTCTGCGCAATGGAAGTCTCGTCGATCGGCCTCCACCAGAAAAGAGTGGCCGGCATCGTTTTCGACGTGGCGGTGTTCACGAATTTCACGCGCGATCACCTCGATTATCACGGCGACATGGCCGAGTACGCCGCCATGAAACGCCAACTGTTCGAGATGCCCGGGCTGCGTGCCGCGGTCATCAACCTCGATGACCCCTTCGGTAGCGAGCTCGCCGCGCAACTCGCGGGACGCGTGCGCACCATCGGCTACACGCTGGCCAACGCGCAGGGTGCGGATAACGTATTGCGCGCGGAAAACCTGACCCAGAGCGGCGCCGGCATTGCTTTCGATGTCGCCGGGGCGCACTTCACGGCGCCGGTAATCGGCCGCTTCAATGCCGCCAATCTGCTCGCCGTCATCGGAGCGCTGATCGCTGCTGGCGAAACGCCGGCCGACATCGCCGGCGCACTGCAGGACATCATGCCGCCGGCGGGTCGTATGCAAACCCTGGGCGGTATGGCGGCCCCGCTGGTGGTGGTCGACTATGCCCATACGCCCGATGCGCTGGAAAAAGTGCTGACGACCCTGCGCGAAACCGCCACGGCGCGCAGCGGCAAGCTGCTGTGCGTATTCGGTTGCGGCGGCGACCGCGATACCGGCAAGCGTCCGCTGATGGGTGCCATCGCCGAGCAGCGCGCCGATCTGACCGTGATCACCAGCGACAATCCACGCAGCGAAGATCCCCTGACGATCATCGCCGCCATCCGCAGCGGCATGCAGCAAACACCGATCATCGAAGCGAATCGTGCACAGGCCATCGCGCAAACGATCATGCAAGCCGACGCCCGCGACGTGATCCTGCTCGCCGGCAAGGGACACGAGCCCTATCAGGAAATCGCCGGCGTGCGCCTGCCATTTTCCGATTTCGACACGGCAAAGTCGGCGCTGGCGGGACGGCACGCCGTCGAGCCGCAAATGCCGCCAACGGATGGGCGGCCATCATGTTGAATCTGGCAGAAACCGCGCGCATTCTCGGTGGCCACCACCATGGCCGCAATAGCGATTTCACCAGTGTCGGCACCGACTCGCGCGCCGTGATGCCGGGCATGCTCTTTGTCGCGCTGCAGGGGGAGCGTTTCGACGGCCATGACCATGTTCGCGACGCCCTGGCGCAAGGAGCGTCCGGCGCATTAGTCATGTCCGACTGGGTCGCAGGTAATCCTGCCAACCTCGCCAACCTCAACCTGCCGCTGGTGGCGGTCGCCGATACGCGCCTGGCGCTGGGACAACTTGCGACGAGTTGGCGCGCACGCTTTCACTTGCCCTTGATCGGCATCACCGGCAGTAACGGCAAGACAACGGTAAAGGAAATGTGCGCGTCCATCCTGCGCGCAGATTTCGGCCAGCACCGTGTGCTGGCCACGGACGGCAACTTCAACAACGACATCGGCCTGCCGCTCACCCTGCTGAAATTGCGCAGCGATCATCATGCCGCCGCGATCGAGATGGGCATGAATCATCCGGGTGAGATTGCCTACCTGACACAGATCGCCCGACCCACCGTGGCACTCGTCAACAATGCCCAGCGCGCACATCTTGCCGGCCTGGGCACGGTAGCGGATGTCGCCCGGGCCAAGGGCGAAATCTTCGCCGGGTTGGATAGCACTGGCGTCGCCGTGATCAATGCCGATGACCCACATGCGCCACTGTGGCAGGAACAGAATGCCGGCCGGCAGATGCTGCGTTTCGGATTTACGCCGGAGGCGGAAGTGTGCGGGCAATGGCACCCTGAAGGGATTGGTGGCGAACTTTCTCTCGACACGCCACAAGGCAAGGCGACGCTCCATCTTCCGGTACCGGGCGCGCACAACGCACGCAATGCGCTGGCAGCGGCGGCGGCCTGCCTCGCGGCCGGCGTACCGCTGGCCGCCGTGGTACGCGGCCTGTCCGGTTATGTCGGCGTGCATGGCCGACTGCAGCACAAACCCGGCTGGCAGGGCGCCACCGTGATCGATGACAGCTACAACGCCAATCCGGATTCGATGCGCGCCGCCATCGACGTGCTGGCGACTCTGCCCGGCCGGCGCATCCTTGTTATGGGCGACATGGGCGAGGTCGGCGAGACGGCGGGGCAACTGCACGACGAGATCGGCGGCTATGCCAAGAGCCAGGGCATTGACCAGTTGTTGGCGCTGGGTGAAAAGAGCGTCGCCGCCGTACATAATTTCGCCGGCGGCGGACAGCATTTCACCGCTGTCGAAACGCTGCTCGCCGCACTGCAACCCCTCATGGACAAGGACACCACCGTGCTGGTGAAAGGATCGCGCTTCATGCGCATGGAACGCATCGTCGCAGCGATCGTGGAGAGCTCCCATGCTGCTTGAACTCTTTCAATGGCTGGCGCAAGACACCCGCGCCTTCAACGTCTTCAGCTACATCACGCTGCGCGCGGTGCTCGCGACAATGACGGCGCTGACGATTTCCTTCGTGCTCGGCCCAGCGGTGATCCGCTGGCTGGCAGCAAAGAAGATCGGTCAGTCGGTGCGCGACGACGGGCCGCAGACTCATCTGATCAAAGCCGGCACCCCAACCATGGGCGGTGCGCTGATCTTGCTGTCGCTCGGCATCTCGACGCTGCTGTGGGCCGACCTGGGCAACCGCTTCGTCTGGATCGTCCTGATCGTCACCTTCGGCTACGGCGCGGTCGGCTGGGTGGATGACTGGCGCAAGGTGGTATATCGTAACCCCAAAGGCCTTTCTGCCAAGGCCAAGTACTTCTGGCAATCGCTGATCGGTATCGTCGCGGCGGTCTATATCGCCTTTGCGATCTCGGCACCGAATAATGAAAAGGTCGTCGAACTTTTCTACCACTGGGTCGCCAGCGGCTTCTCCACCAGCATGCCGACACATACCGATCTCATCGTGCCCTTCTTCAAGAGCGTTTCCTACCCGCTCGGCATTTTCGGCTTCATCATCCTGACCTATCTGGTGATCGTCGGCTCGAGCAATGCGGTGAATCTCACCGATGGCCTCGACGGTCTGGCAATCCTGCCGACGGTGATGGTCGGCGCGGCGCTCGGCATCTTCGCCTATGTTGCCGGCCATGCCGGGTTCTCGAAATATCTGCTGCTACCCTACATCCCGGGCGCCGGCGAGCTGGCCGTGTTTTGCGGCGCGCTGGCCGGTGCAGGGCTCGGCTTCCTCTGGTTCAACGCTTATCCCGCCGAAGTGTTCATGGGCGACGTTGGCGCGCTGGCGCTCGGCGCAGCGCTCGGTACGGTAGCGGTGATCACGCGCCAGGAAATCGTGCTGTTCATCATGGGCGGCGTGTTCGTTGCCGAAACGTTGTCGGTGATGCTGCAAGTCGGCTGGTTCAAATACACCAAGGCACGCTACGGCCAGGGGCGACGCATCCTGCTCATGGCGCCGCTGCACCATCATTTCGAACAGACCGGCTGGAAGGAAACACAGGTGGTGGTGCGCTTCTGGATCATCACGATCCTGCTGGTGCTGTTCGGCCTCTCGACACTGAAAATCCGCTGATGAACTTACGCGGCAAACACGTCCTCATCCTCGGCCTCGGCGAATCCGGTCTGGCCTGCGCGTGCTGGTGCGACCGGCAGGGTGCGCGGGTGCGCGTCGCGGATACGCGGACATCACCGCCCTACCTAAATGACCTCAATAGCCGTCTCGCTGGCGCCGACTTTTGCTCAGGCGAGTTTGACAAGACGCTATTGGAAGGTATCGACCTGCTCGTGCTCTCACCCGGCCTGTCCGCCGGACTGATGATCGTCATCCACGCCCGTGCGCAAAGCCTTCCGGTGATCGGCGAGATCGAACTGTTCGCCTGGGGTTTGCGCACGCTGGAGCAGCATGTGCCGGTGCTGGCGATCACCGGCACCAACGGCAAGACGACAACGACAGCGCTCACGGGGCATTTGATTGCTGCGAGCGGCCGTACGGCTGGCGTTGCCGGCAATATCTCGCCGGCCGCGCTGACCGCGCTGATGGATTTTCAGGACGCTGGCGCCTTGCCGCAAGCCTGGGTGCTGGAACTATCGAGCTTCCAGCTGGAAACGCTGGAGACATTGAACGCCGCAGCAGCAACCGTCCTGAACATTTCCGACGACCACCTCGATCGCTATATAGACCTCAATGATTACGCCAGCGCCAAGGCGCGCATTTTCAAGGGTGATGGCGTGCAGGTGTTGAACCGCCAGGATGCACGCGTCAAGCACATGGCCATTCCCGGTCGCCAGTTGATCACCTTCGGGCTCGATGCACCGACTGTCGAAACGGATTTCGGGGTGCGCGAAAACCGTGGAGAACCCTGGCTGGTGCAGGGCAGCCGCTTCCTGTTGCCGATCAGCGAACTGCCGCTGGCAGGCTTACACAACGCCGCCAACGCGCTGGCCGCCTTGGCACTGTGCGCCGCGATCGATATCGATGTCGTGAAACTGCTGCCGGCGCTACGCACCTTTCGGGGCCTGCCGCACCGTGTCGAGAAGGTCGCCGAGATTGCCGGCGTCACGTATTACGACGATTCGAAGGGCACCAATGTCGGCGCCACCGTGGCGGCGCTCGCAGGGCTGGGTTGCCCGTCGGTCATCATCCTCGGTGGTGACGGCAAGGGACAGGACTTCTCGCCGCTCAAGGCGGCCGTGACCCACCATGCACGCGGCGTGGTGTTGATCGGCCGCGATGGGCCGAAAATTCGTGATGCGCTCGACGGTTGCGGTGTGCCGATCCTGAATGCCGCCAGCCTGGCAGAGGCCGTGCAGGCCGCCGCCCTACGTGCGCAGGCGGGCGATGCCGTATTGCTGTCGCCGGCCTGCGCCAGTTTCGACATGTTCCGCAATTACGAACATCGCGCCGACGTCTTCAAGGCGGCGGTACGCTCACTGGCACAGGGCGCTGCCGCATGAACACGGCCACGCTATCGCGTCGCTACGGCCAGGGTAGCCCGGCAGCGGCCACGGCCGAAATTGATGCGCTGCTGATCTGGCCGGCGCTGGCATTGTTACTGACGGGGCTGGTGATGGTTTATTCCGCCTCGATCGCCACGGCGGAAGGCAATGCGTTCACCGGCCACCAGCCGGCCTACTTTCTGGTGCGCCACGCCGTCTACCTGACGATCGGGCTGGTGGCGGCATTGATCGCTTTCCAGGTGCCGCTGCGCTTCTGGCAGCAGATGGCGCCGTGGGCCTTCCTCGCCGGTATCGTGCTGCTCATCGTGGTGCTGTTGCCCGTGATCGGCCGCTCGGTGAATGGCGCCCAGCGTTGGATCGGCTTCGGCCCGATCAACCTGCAGCCCTCGGAGCTCATGAAGCTGTTCGCCGTGCTCTACGCCGCCGACTACACCGCCCGCAAGCTCGCCGACATGGACAGCTTCCGGCGCGGCTTCGTGCCGCTGGCCGCCGTCATGCTGCTGGTCGGCGGACTGCTGCTGCGCGAGCCGGACTTTGGCGCCTTCGTCGTCATCATCAGCATCGCCATGGGCATCCTGTTTCTGGGCGGCATCAACGTCCGGCTGTTCGCGATCCTCATCGGCGTCATGATGGTGGCCTTCATCCTCCTCATCTGGTCGTCGCCCTACCGGCTGGAACGCATCACCAGCTACATGGACCCGTGGCAGAACGCCTTCGGCAAGGGCTACCAGCTCTCGCATTCGCTCATCGCCTTCGGGCGCGGCGAATGGTTTGGCGTCGGACTCGGGGCGAGCGTCGAAAAGCTTTTTTATCTGCCCGAGGCGCACACCGACTTCCTGCTCGCCGTGATCGCCGAGGAACTCGGCTTCGCCGGGGTCGTCGTCGTGGTCGGCCTGTTCGCCCTGCTGGTACAGCGCTGTTTCGCCATCGGGCGCCAGGCGCTGCTGCTCGACCGGATTTTCTCCGGCCTCGTTGCGCAAGGTATCGGCATCTGGTTTGGCCTGCAGTCGTTCATCAACATGGGCGTCAATATGGGGCTCCTGCCGACCAAGGGGCTGACGCTGCCGCTGATGAGTTTCGGCGGCTCCGGCATCGTCGCCAATTGCGTGGCACTAGCGGTGCTGCTGCGCGTCGACTATGAAAACAGAAGGCTCATGCGGGGGCTGCCGGCATGAACATGGCGACCATCAAGCCGACCGAATACGCCGCCCTGACCAAGACGATCGTCATCATGGCGGGCGGCACCGGCGGCCACATCATGCCCGGGCTGGCGGTAGCCGACGAACTGCAGCGCCATGGCTGGAAAATCTTCTGGATGGGCAATCCGGATGGCATGGAGGCGCGGCGCGTACCTGAGCATGGTTACGAGATGGCCTGGGTACGTTTCGCTGCTCTGCGCGGCAAGGGCCTGTTGCGCAAACTCTTGCTGCCCTGGAATCTGCTGCGCGGCTTCAGCCAGGCCTGGGCGCACTTTTCCCGCATCCGCCCGGATGTCGTGCTTGGCATGGGCGGCTTCATCAGTTTTCCGGGCGGCATGATGGCGGCACTGCGGGGCATTCCGCTGGTCGTGCATGAACAGAATTCCATCGCCGGATTGACGAACAAAGTGCTGGCCGGCGTGGCGGATCGCGTCCTGACCGGCTTTCCCGACGTCTTGAAAAAAGGCCAGTGGATCGGCAACCCGGTGCGGCACGACATCGCCGTCCTGCCGGCGCCGACTTTACGTTTTGCCGGGCGTTCCGGAAAATTGCACCTGCTAGTCATCGGCGGCAGCCTGGGCGCACAGGTGCTCAACGAAACCGTGCCGGCGGCGCTGGCTCTACTGCCCGAGGCCGAGCGCCCCGAGGTCGTGCATCAGTCAGGCGAAAAACATCTTGAAGCATTGCGCACTGCCTATGCCGCTGCCGGGGTAGATGCGCATACAGTGACCTTCATCGAAGACATGGCGGGCGCGTATGGCTGGGCCGACCTGGTGATCTGCCGCGCCGGCGCATTGACCATCTCCGAGCTCGCCGCTGCCGGCGTAGCCAGCATCCTCGTGCCGTTTCCGCACGCCGTCGATGACCACCAGACCGCCAACGCGCGCTTCCTCTCGCAAGCCGGGGCAGCCATGCTGCTGTCGCAGTCGGAACTCACGCCGGAACGACTGTCCTTGCTGCGCAATCTGACGCGTTCGCAGCTGCTGGAAATGGCCGAAAGGGCACGCGCTTTGGCAATGCCTGAGGCAACGGAATCCGTTGCAAAAATCTGCTGGGATACTTTCAAATGAAACATAAAGTAAAGCGCATCCACTTCGTCGGTGTCGGCGGTGCGGGCATGAGCGGCATTGCCGAGGTACTGGCCAACCAGGGTTTCGAGGTCAGCGGTTCAGACCTCGCCGCATCGGCTACCACGCACCGCCTGACCGAAAAAGGCGTGCGCGTCACCATCGGTCACACAGCAGAAAATGTGCTGGGTGCCGATGCCGTGGTGGTATCCACCGCTGTGAAAGAGGACAACCCGGAGGTTGTCGCGGCACGCGCACGCCATGTCCCCATCGTGCCGCGCGCCCAGATGCTTGCCGAACTGATGCGCCTCAAGCAGGGCATCGCCATCGCCGGCACCCACGGCAAGACAACGACGACCAGCCTGGTGGCGAGTTGCCTCGCCGAGGCCGGCCTTGACCCGACCTTCGTCATCGGTGGCCGGCTGAATTCGGCGGGCGCCAATGCGCGCCTTGGGCAGGGCGACTATCTGGTCGCCGAAGCCGATGAATCCGATGCGTCCTTCCTGTTCCTTTCACCGGTGATTTCGGTCGTCACGAATATCGACCAGGACCACATGGACACCTACGGCCAGGACTTCGGCAAGCTCAAGCAGGCCTTCGTCGATTTCGTGCATCGCCTGCCGTTCTATGGTGTTGCGGTGATGTGCGGTGACGACCCGCATGTACGCGAAATCCTGCCGGCAATAGCGAAGCAAGTCGTGACCTACGGCTTTACCCCCGGCGTCAATATCCGCGCCGAAAACGTACGCGCCAGCACTGACGGCAGCGGCGCCATGCATTTCGACTGCGTACGCACCAACGGTTCGGTATCGCGTTTCCCGGTCACGCTCAATCTGCCGGGCGAGCACAACGTCAGAAACGCGCTGGCGGCGATTGCCGTCGCCACAGAAGTCGGCGCTGGCGAAACGGCGATCCAGAAAGCCTTGGCCGAGTTCAACGGCGTTGGCCGGCGCTTCCAGCGTTTTGGCGAAATCCCTGCGTCGACCGGTGGCACCTTCACCCTGATCGACGACTACGGCCATCATCCGACCGAAATGGCTGCCACGCTGGCTGCCGCGCGTGGCGCCTTTCCCGGCCGGCGCATCGTGCTGGCTTTTCAGCCGCATCGCTACACGCGTACGCGTGACTGCTTCGAGGATTTCGTCAAGGTTCTGTCGGCGGCGGATGCCGTGCTGTTGGCCGAAGTTTACGCTGCCGGCGAACCGCCAATTGTCGCCGCTGATGGTCGCGCCCTGGCCCGCGCCCTGCGCGTTACCGGCAAGCTGGAACCGGTTTTCGTCGAAGAGATTGCCACCATGCCGCAGGCCATTCTGGATGCCGCGCGTGATGGGGATATCGTGATTACCCTCGGCGCCGGTTCGATCGGCGCAGTGGCAGCCAAACTCGTACCCGGCAAGTTGGTGGCGGCCTGATGGAAGTCCGCGCGGACGAACCGATGGCCCGACATGTCACCTGGCGCGCCGGCGGCCGGGTGGCATGCGCCTGTTTTCCGCACGACATCGACGATCTGGCCAACTTCATGGGCAAGCTGCGGCACGACGAACCTCTGCTCATGGTCGGACTGGGCTCCAACCTGCTGATCCGTGACCGCGGCTTTGACGGTACAGCCATCTTCACCCATGGTGCGATCAATACGTTGCGGCTCGAAGCCGACGGCGCGATCTATGCGGAAGCCGGTGTGGCTTCGCCGAAGATCGCGCGCTTTGCGGCGAACCACAATTTTTCCGGTGCCGAATTTCTCGCCGGCATCCCCGGCACCTTGGGCGGTGCGCTGGCGATGAATGCCGGCTGCCACGGCGGCGAGATCTGGTCGTTCGTCGAACGCGTGCAGATGCTCAACAGAAAAGGGGAGCTGGTCGAGCGAACAGCAGAGGATTTCGCGATTGCTTACCGCCACGTCGGCCTCAAGTCGGCCACTGACGAAATCTTCGTCGCCGCCTGGCTGCGCTTCCCTCCCGGCGAAGCGGCTACGGCGCGGGCACAGATCAAATCCCTGCTCGAAAAACGCATTGCGACGCAGCCGTTACAACTACCGAATGCGGGTTCGGTGTTCCGCAATCCGCCCGGCGATCATGCGGCGCGCCTCATTGAAGCGGCCGGTCTGAAAGGAAGTGAAGAAGGTAATGCGCGTGTGTCCGAAAAGCATGCAAATTTCATCGTTAATCCAGACGGTAAAGCGACGGCCACCGCGATAGAAAGCTTAATCGGCCGGATTCAGGCCGTAGTGATGGAAAAATTCGGCGTGGAACTGGTGCGTGAAGTACGCATCCTCGGGATAAGAAATTGAAAGCAAAAGACTTTGGCAAAGTGGCGGTGTTGCTGGGCGGAAATTCCGCCGAGCGCGAAATTTCGCTGATTTCCGGCGCGGCGGTGCTCGCTGCGCTCCAGGAGTCGGGAGTCGACGCTTTTGCCTTCGATCCGGCTGAGCAGCCGATCTGGAAACTTGCCGACATGCAGGTGCAGCGCGCCTTCAGCATCCTGCATGGTGGCGCCGGCGAAGACGGCACCGTGCAGGGCGCACTCGATCTACTGCAAATTCCCTATACCGGTAGCGGCGTGCTGGCGTCCGCACTGGCGATGGACAAGATTCGCACCAAATGGATCTGGCAGGCGGCCGGTGTGCCGACTCCTCTTTCACGCCGTCTGCAGTCAGCCGCAGAAGGTGCTGCGGTAATGGCTGAATTCGGGCTGCCATTAATCGTCAAACCGGTGCGCGAAGGCTCATCCATCGGCGTCACCAAAGTGGCGACCCCTGACGAATTCGCCGCCGCCTTCACCGCCGCCGCAACCTTGCCGGACGGGCGCAAGGAACAGGTGATGGCTGAAGAATTCGTTGCCGGCACCGAGCTCACCGCCGCCGTGCTGGGCCGCAGCGTCCTGCCGCTGGTGCGTATCGAAGCACCGGAAGGCCGCTACGACTACCAGAACAAGTATTTCACCGACGCCGTGCATTACCACTGTCCGGCGGGTCTTTCCACAGAAGTTGAAAAGGAAATCGGTAAAACGGTGCTGGCGGCGTTCGACGCCCTCGATTGCCGTGGCTGGGGCCGCGCCGACCTGATCCTGCGCGCCGACGGCAGCTACAGTCTGCTCGAAATGAATACCGCACCGGGCATGACCGGCCACTCGCTGGTGCCGATGGCGGCACGCGCCGCCGGCATTGAATTCAATGACCTGGTGCTGAAAATTCTTGCGGAGGCGCGTTGTGGCTAAGCCCAAAGTCAATACACGTGGCAACGCGCGCAACCAGAAAGCCACGGAGCCCGGTGGACTCTGGCATCAACCGGCGCTGATGAATCTGCTGGCTGACGTGCTCACCGTGTTGGCAGTGGCCGGACTAGCCTGGGCGGCGCTCACAGCATTACAACGCCTGCCGGTATTTCCGCTACGCGAACTCGTGCTCACCTCCGCCCCCGTCCGGGTGTCCACCGAACAGCTGGAACATGCCACGCGCAAAGCGGTAGCCGGCAATTTCTTTACTGTCGACCTTGATGCCACCCGGGATGCTATCGAAAAGCTGCCCTGGGTGCGCAAGGCCGCCGTACGCCGCCAGTGGCCGGATGGCCTCAGCCTGGTACTGGAAGAGCACGAAGCCGTGGCGCGCTGGCGGCGCCTGAATGGCGAGCTGGCTCTCGTCAATCGTCAGGGTGAAGTATTCCAGGCGGAATTTCCCGAAGGCGCCGCTGCATTGCCGCAGCTGACCGGCCCGGAAGGCAGCGCACCTGAATTGCTGCAACGCTATGCCGAATTCACCGGCGCCCTGGCGACGATCAGACGCCGTGTTGACCGGGTTGCCTTGTCACCACGCCTGGCCTGGCAAATCAAACTCGACGATGGCGTAGCCATCGAACTGGGGCGCGACCAGCTACGGCATCCACTCGGCGAGCGGCTGGAGCGTTTTGTTTCTCATTACAGCGCCTTGCGCCAGCGTGTCGGCACCATGCGCGTCGCCGACATGCGTTACCCGAACGGTTTTGTGCTGCGGGGCATTGAAAATACCCCCGCTGTCACCACTGGACGAAAGTCATGAGCAAGGAAAAGAACCGCGACCTGATTGTCGGCCTCGATATCGGCACGTCAAAGATTGTCGCCATCGTCGCCGAACTGAATCCTGAAGGCCAGCTGGCCATCCTCGGCATCGGCACGCAGGATACGCAGGAATCGCGTGGTCTGAGAAAAGGTGTAGTCGTCAATATCGAAGCGACGGTCAATAGCATTTCGAAGGCGATTGCCGAAGTCGAGATGATGGCCGGCTGCAAGGTCAAAGAAGTGTACACCGGCATCGCCGGCAGCCATATCAAGAGCAAGGATTCCAACGGCATGGCGGTGGTGAAGGACAAGGAGGTCACGCAATACGACGTCGCCCGCGCTATCGAAGCCGCCAACGCCACGCCGATTTCGGCGGACGACCAGATTCTGCACACGCTGGTGCAGGAATTCATCGTCGATGGCCAGGATGGCGTCAGGGACCCGCTCGGCATGGATGCACGGCGTCTCGAAGTGAAAGTCCACCTCGTCACCGGCGCCGTCACCGCCGTGCAGAACATCGTCAAGTGTGTGCGTCGCTGCGGGCTGGAGGTCGTCGACCTGGTGCTGCAACCGCTGGCCTCGGGGAATGCCGTGCTGACCGATGACGAAAGGGATGTCGGCGTGTGCCTGGTGGATATCGGCGGCGGCACCACCGACATTGCCGTATTCAGCCAGGGGGCAATCCGCCACACGGCAGTGATTCCAATCGCCGGCGACCAGATCACCAACGACATCGCCATCGCACTACGCACCTCGACGCAGGATGCCGAGGAGATCAAGTTGCGCTTTGGCGTCGCGCTGCAGCAACTCGCCGACCCCGAGGAAATGCTCGAGGTGCCGGGCGTCGGCGAACGGCCGGCCACCAGCCTGTCGCGCCAGACACTGGCAGGTTTCATCCAGCCGCGCGTCGAGGAAATCTTCCAGAAAGTGCAGGACGAACTGGCCAGGAGCGGCTACGCGCGCCTGCTGCGCGCTGGCGTCGTGTTGACCGGCGGCACCGCGCAGATGCCCGGCATGACGCAACTCGGCGAAGAGATATTCCACAACACCGTCAAAGTCGGCATGCCGCACTACGCCGGCAATTTGCGCGACTTCGTAAGAAATCCGCGCTATGCAACGGCCATGGGCCTGCTGCTCGACGGCGTAACGCAGCGGCAGCGCGGTATCAAAGAACAACCCATGACTCTGGGGCAGGTATTGGCACGCATGCGTGCCTGGTTTGTCCGGAATCTTTAATTAATTTTGCAACGCATTTACGGTAACAAAAGGAGAGGCGAAAATGTTTGAAATCATCGATAGGGATCCCAACGCCACGGTCATCAAGGTGGTCGGTGTCGGCGGCGCCGGCGGCAATGCCGTGGAGCACATGATCAAGGAAGGCGTGGGCGGTGTGGAATTCATCTGCTGCAACACCGACGCGCAGGCGCTCAAAAATTCATCTGCCGGAATCAAGCTGCAACTCGGCCCGGGACTAGGTGCCGGCGGCAAGCCGGAGCGTGCCCGCGAACATGCCCAGAACGAACGTGAGCGGATCAGCGAAGCGCTCACCGGCGCACATATGGTCTTCATCACCGCCGGCATGGGGGGTGGCACGGGTACGGGCGCTGCGCCGATCATCGCCGAAGTGGCGCGCGAGCTGGGTATCCTGACGGTGGCCGTGGTCACCAAACCCTTCGTCTTCGAAGGTCGCCGTGGCAAGTTGGCCGAGGAAGGCCTGGCGGAATTGCAACAGCATGTTGATTCGCTGATCGTCATCCTTAACGAAAAGCTAATGGACGTGCTGGGCGAGGATGTCGCGATGCTCGAAGCCTTCCGTGCCGCTGACAATGTGCTGAAGAACGCGGTCGGCGGCATCGCCGAGATCATCAACGTCCCCGGCCTGGTCAACGTGGACTTCGAGGACGTGCGTACCGTGATGGGTGAGATGGGCAAGGCGATGATGGGTTCCGCCACCAATGCCGGTGTCGACCGCGCCCGCCTCGCCGCTGAGGCGGCCGTGGCCAGTCCATTGCTCGAAGGCATCGAGCTGTCGGGCGCAAAGGGCGTATTGGTCAACATCACCGCCAGCAGCGCGCTCGGCCTCAAGGAATACCAGGAAGTTATGGCCACCATCAGCAACTACACGGCGCCTGACGCCACGGTGATTTGTGGTGCCGTGTTCGACGATACGATGGAAGATCAGCTGCGCGTGACGGTGGTAGCGACCGGACTCGGCATCGCCAACCAGCGTCGCGAGCCGAAACCCAAGCTGATTCATAGCTATATGGAAGGTGCCGGACAGCGCACGGGGACCGACAACCTTCCGCTCGGTACGGGTGTTTCCTCGGCAACAACTGGAACAGGGGTCACCGGCAGCATCGAGCTGGAGGGCATATTCACCAGCAATCGCGGAAGTCGCGACAGTCGCGCGCAAGCCATGTCTGATACCGGCATGGACAAGTACGACATTCCGGCTTTCCTGCGCAAGCAAGCGGATTAAGCCAGCAGCAGGATCGGTAACACATGGCACCCGGGGAATCGCCTCCCCCGGGTGCTATTTTTTGTCCGCCCGTCCGGCCAGAACGTTGGCCAGATTAACGTAATCGCTCACCGCAAGCGTTTCTGCACGCGCCGTCGGCGCGATGCCCTGAGCTTCGAGCAGCGCCTCCCCACCGAAGTCCTTGAGCGTATTGCGCAGCATCTTGCGGCGCTGGGAAAAGGCGGCCATCACCAATCGCGCAAAAAGTTCCTCATCAAGCGCCGTCTCGCCAGCGCCGACTTTGCGGGGGATCATGCGCACCACGGCAGAATCAACCTTTGGTGCCGGATTGAACGACCCCGGCGGCACGATAAACAATCGCTCCATGAAATAACAGTATTGCAGCATCACCGACAGCCGGCCAAAGTCTCCCGAACCGGGTGCGGCGACCATGCGATCAACCACTTCCTTCTGCAGCATGAAGTGCATTTCGCTGACCTGATTTGCATACTTGGCCAGATGGAAGAGCATGGGGCTGGAAATGTTGTAGGGGAGATTGCCGACGATCTTGAGTGGCCCCGCTTCTTTCAATGCACCAAAGTCGAACGCGAGCGCATCGCCGGCATGAATGGTCAGGCGCTCCGGCGGAAACTGCTGGCGCAGACGGGCAATCAGATCGCGATCTATCTCGACGACGTGCAGATGGTCGATGCGTTCAAGGAAAGGTCCGGTGAGCGCCCCCAAACCAGGTCCGATTTCGACCACGGTATCGCCCGCAAGCGGTGCGACGGCATCGATGATCTTGTGGATGACACCAGGGGAAACCAGGAAGTTCTGGCCGAAGCGCTTGCGTGCGGTATGGCCTTGCAATTGCTGGCTCATACTGCGGTGCGACGCTGCACCATATCGATAGCCGCTTCGACAGCGGCGAATAAACTCGTCGGCGAAGCTTTCCCGCTACCTGCGAGATCGAGCGCGGTGCCATGATCGACAGAGGTGCGGATGATCGGCAGGCCAAGCGTGACGTTGATACCCTCATCGAAGGCGGCGTATTTGAGCACCGCCAGGCCTTGATCGTGATACATCGCCAGCTGGGCGTGCGAACCGGCCAGCACATTTTTTGTGAACAGCGTGTCAGCCGGTAGCGGGCCGATCAGGTTCAAGCCCTCCGCGCGCAATTTCTCCAGTACCGGCGTAATCACCTCGATCTCCTCGCGTCCCATGTGGCCGCCCTCACCCGCATGGGGATTGAGTCCGGCAACCAGGATACGCGGATGGTCGAAACCGAATTTGCCGCGCAAGTCGGCATGCAGGATCCTGATGGTCGTTTCAAGTTCGGAGGCGGTAATGGCGGCCGCCACATCCTTCAATGGCAGATGCGTGGTCGCCAGCGCGACACGCAACCCCGCTCCTGCAAGCATCATCACGACGCGCGGTGTGCCGGTCTTCTCGGCAAGGTATTCGGTATGGCCGGTGAAGGGAATGCCGGCATCATTGATGATGCCCTTATGGACGGGGGCGGTGACCATGGCAGCAAACTCACCCGATTGGCAGCCTGCCAGAGCAGCATCTAGCAGGTCGAGAACATAGCGTGCGTTGGCCACATCGAGCCGTCCCGCCAGCGCCGACTTTCGCAATGGAATATGGCGTATCTCGAGCTTCGTGCTACCGTGTTTAAGCAGGTGCGCACGCTCGGCGAGCAGATCGCGGTCACCGAGAACGACAATACGTGCGGGAAAATTACCAGCGGCCAGAGCGAGACAAATGTCCGGGCCGACACCTGCCGGCTCGCCGGAAGTAACGGCAATGACCGGGGGGTCAGCGTTCTTCAAGCCGGTATTCGACATAGGCGCGGTCACGCATCTGCCTGAGCCAGTCTTCGTAGGCCTCGTCGGACTTGCGCTCGCGCAGCGCCTGACGCGCCAACAGGCGCTTGCGTTCACCGCCGGCCTCGGCATTCTTGCGTTCCAGCACCTGAATCAAATGCCAGCCAAAGGTCGACTGTACCGGCTTGCTGATTTCACCGATCCTCAGCGCATCCATGGCCTTTTCAAATTCCGGTACGGTATCGCCTTGATACAACCAGCCGAGGTCGCCGCCTTTGGCAGCGGAAAGGTCATTGGAATACAGCCGGGCCAGTTCGGCAAAATCGGCGTTGTTGTCAAGGCGCTCCTTGAGTCCGATCATTTTGCGCTGCGCCTCGTCGGATGAAACGAGTTCATTCACCTTGATCAGGATGTGGCGCGCACGTGTCTGGCCTATCGTGGCCCCGACAGCGCTACCGCCGCGGCGCTCCACCAGCTTGATGATATGGAAACCCGCCGGGCTCCTGAGGATGCCGCTCACCTCGCCGGGCTGCAGCTTGGCGGCGGCTTCGGCATACAGCGTTGGCAAACGATCCAGCGGACGTGGCTCGATCATGCCGCCGCTCAAGGCATCGGGCGCTTCGGAAAAGCTCGCCGCCACCTGACCGAAATCCTGGCCGCTCTTGATGCGCGCTTGAGCATCTTCGGCGCGGGCGCGCAATTGGGCCAGCTTGGCGGGGTCGGCCTGTTCCGGAACGCGCACGATGATGTGGCCGAGCGTCACGAGCGCCGCCTTGTTCGTCTGTACAGGATTGGCCAGGTAATTATCGATCTCGCCATCGGAAATGACGATACGCGCTTCGACCTCGCGCTCGCGCAAGCGGGCAATCGTCATCTCGTTGCGAATATCTTCACGGAAACGTTGCCAGTCGATGCCATCCTTCTCGAGTGTGCTGCGGAAGTTGGCCAGCGAGAGACGATTGCTTTCGGCGATGCGGCGCAGCGCGGCATCCAGTTCGGTATCGGGGATGCGCAACCCGACTTCCTTGGCGAACTGGATTTGCACCCGCTCGACGATCAGGCGGTCGAGCAACTGCTTTTCCATTACCGCGCGCGCGGGCAGCGGCGTACCGCGCTGACGCAATTGGCGTTCCACGGTGGCTAGGCGATCGCGCAACTCATACTGGGTGATCGCCTCGTCATTGACGACAGCGATCACGCGATCGATGGCGATGGCCTGGCGTGGCGCCTGCGCTGCAGCGAGCGACGACATCAGTACGGAAAATATTGCGAAATATATGGGTAGTCTCATAGTCTCGGAAAGTTGATTACTCGGCTAATACCGGGTCGGCCATCGCCTGATTGATGAGTCCATAGCCGGGGATGTTGCGCCTGAGGATCTCCAGCGGATTGGAACCGATCTTCGAAAAGTCGTTCAGCTCCAGCTGCAAAAAGAAGGCATCGTTCGGTTGGTTTGCAATCGTGGCAATACGCTGCACGACGGCACGTCCCACCCAGCAACCGGCGTCATATTCGAGGCCGGCGATGGTTTCGATGACACGACTCTCCTCGAGCGAATAGTTGTAGCGTCCCACGGCATGCCAGCCGCCGGAAACAGGCCACTGGCCGGACACGTCGATCTGATCGAGGTTGTTGCGATCATATCGATAAGCAGCATTGAAAATTTTTCCTGCCGCCGGACGATAGCGGCCACCCACGGCGAAACGCTCGGTCAAGCTGTCGCGCGGGTTGTATTGCCAGGCTAAATCCGCAAAGGTCTTGGGTAGTATCTGGCCGATGAAAGCGGCAAGAATATCCGCCTTGTTTTCGGTCCGGATGGTTTCTCCCGGCAGGAACACCTGGTTACTTTGATTGGCGAAGTAAAAGCGGGAGCCCAGCGTGGCACGCAGCAATTCCTCACCGCCAGATGGATCGATCAGACGGGAAGTGACGGCCAGGGTCAACTGGTTGGCATCGCCGATCCGGTCGCCGCCCGCATAACGATTTTCGGCGAACATCTGTGCGTAATTGAAACCCGCGATGCCCGTATCGAAAACCGGAATATCGCGCTGATCCTTTGCCGGAACATACAAATAATAAGCGCGCGGCTCGAGCGTCTGCACCAACGAGCGGCCACCAAAATAATCGGTATCGCGCTCCATGAAAAAGCCACCGTCGACGCTGAAGATTGGCAGTGTACGGCTTTGGCTGGCGGGGACTTCATTGCCATTATTCCAGGCGAGGGCGCCCGGCCGGTCCTGCCCGTCCAGATCATAGTGCGTGGAATGGATAGCGACTTTCGGCGTCAAAGAAAAAGCGGCAGTGGTGAATGGCAGGGATAGCTGGGGGTAGAGCGTGGTGCGCTTGCCCAGCAGGAAGGTGGGGTGATTGAAATCGACATACTCCGCATTCATCGTGAAGGCCAGACCTGCCGGCAGGTCGTAGCGGAAAGCCGTGCCGGTCAGTTGCGGCAGGCGCTCGTAAGGTTTGGGCAAATCCTGAAAGTTTTCGGCATTCCGCAAGGTCTGATAAGACTGTACGTTCAGCGCAGCGGTATACCAGGGGCCTGCATAACTCAGCATGCCCTGACGCAGCAGGTTGCCTTGCGAGATGGCCGCGATGCGCGTCGACAAGTCGCTGAAATAGTCGCTGTCGGAGACGCCATTGACATTCAACATCCCCGTGAAGCCCTGCCCCAGGCTCTGGTTATGCATGACTGAATAGCCGTAGCGATCACGATTGGCCTGATTGTCGCTGGGCAGGTACTCAAGGCGCACCTGCCCCTTGTCGGGCAACGCTGCACCCAAGGGAACAGCCCGGTTGACGGGGGTATCGAGGAGATAACGGAATTCGGTATTGAGCTGAACGCCGCGCTTAGAAAGGACGCGCGGCGTGATGGTCGCATCCATGTCGGGGGCGATATTCCAGTACCACGGCGTGGACACTTCAAAACCGCTCGAGGTGGTGGAGCCGATCGACGGCGTGAGCAATCCGCTCTTGCGCTGATTGTTCAGCGAGAAACTCATCCAGGGCGAGTACAGGATGGGCACATCCATGAAAGTCACCAGGGCATTGCGGGCGGTGCCCACTTCGCGGCTGTTGTCGAGATCGAGTTCATCGACGCCGATCTCCCAGTCCCGTTGCCCCGGGGCGCAAGTGCTGTAGGTGGCATTCTTGAGGTGGTACTGGTCTTCACCACGGAACTCCAGGAGTTCTGCCTTGCCACTTCCGGTGACGGGAGGGGGAAGAATCATTTTCCCGGTGGTTGCCAGCACCTTGCCGCCAGGGGAAACCGCCGGCAGTCCGGACATGGTCAGCGCAGGTTCCGGCACGGCGGGCGGCTGACGTTTGATGGTGTATGAGGGCGTCTGGAATTCACCGGTACTTTCCTCCATGCGCATTCTCAAACGGGGCCCCGTCATGGAAGTATCGGGCGAGGTCAGCCGCACGTTGCCGACCGCCTCCACCTCGTCATCCGCCTCACGATAGATCAGGAGATCGGCAAGCAGGGTATCCCCGGCGCGTTGCAGCACGGCATCGCCCTCGGCAACCATTTCAACCTCGTTAACCCCTTTGATGTGTTGGGCCGTGATGATGGTCGACGCGGATTTCTTGTCTGTGGCAGAGAACGGGGTAGTGGCGGGATGCGGGAGCGCACCTGCCGCGACAGACGCGGCAACCGGTGGGACAGGTGCCGGTGGGGCGACAGGCATGGATACCGGTGCGGGGGCGGGTGGAACTTTGGGGGCAGTGAAAGCCGGCAATTCCCGGGTCTCAATCGACGGCGGGGGCGACGCCGGCTGGCTTACCGCAGTTTCCCCCTGACTGGCAGGAACAGGAACGGGCTTCAGGGGCGAGGCCCCCAGCAGTAGAGGGTCAACGCGCAGGGGCGGGAGGCTTTCACCAGCCACGGCAACGCTGCTGGCGCTCGCCAGCGCCAGCCAACCCACCCAGCCTAACCGATGCCGCATCCATGCCAAAACCATTATCGCCGCTTAATTTGTCAGCCCTGCACGCCTGAGCGCCGGCCAAGCCGATGATAGAATTTTCAATTCTAACATTTGAGTGGAGTTCCTCACGTGGAGCGCATCAAGCAGATTCAGGACTGGCTGGCAGTGCAGCTCCCGGAGCAGACTTTCACTCTGGCGGTCGCCTCCAGCGACGCCAGTTTCCGGCGTTATTTGCGCGCCACTTTCGCCGATGGCACGACGGGCATCGTCATGGACGCCCCGCCGGAACGCGAGGATGTACGGCCCTGGCTACATGTGCAGCAGTTGTTCCGCAACGCCGGCGCGCATGTGCCGGAAGTCCTGGCGCAGGATCTGGCGCGCGGCTTCCTGCTGATTTCCGATCTGGGCTCGACGACCTATCTTGCGGCCTTCGACTCCGGGAACGTCGACATGCTCTACCGCGCCGCCATCGACACGCTGATCGACATCCAGGGCGCCAGCCGTCCCGGCGCCCTGCCCGTCTATGACCGGGCATTGCTCAAGCGCGAACTTGACCTGTTTCCTGATTGGTACATCGGCAAACATCTGCCGATCGCCCTTGGCAATGAGCAGCGCAACACGCTCGAAGCCGTATTTGCAAAGATCCTCGCCGTTAACCTGGGCGAACCCGGCGTCTTCGTGCATCGCGACTATCACTCGCGCAACCTCATGCACACCGGAACTGCGCCCGGCGTAATCGACTTCCAGGATGCTGTCTACGGCCCCCTCAGCTACGACCTCGCTTCCCTGTTCAAAGATGCCTACGTCGAATGGGACGAAGAGCAAACCATCGACTGGCTGGCGCGCTACTGGGAGAAGGCAAAGAAAGCCGGACTGCCGGTACGCGCCAACTTCGGCGAATTCTTCCGTGATTACGAATGGATGGGCGTACAGCGGCACGTCAAGGTACTCGGCATCTTTGCCCGCCTGTTCCACCGCGACGGCAAGGATGGCTATCTCAAGGACATGCCGCTGGTGGCCAAATATCTGCGCGCGGCTTGTCTGCGCTACAGCGAACTCTTCCCGCTACTGCGCCTGCTCGACCAACTCGAAAATCGCCAGGTGCAGGTGGGTTACTCATTTTGAAAGCCATGATTCTCGCGGCCGGCCGTGGTGAGCGCATGCGCCCGCTGACCGACCACACACCCAAGCCACTTCTTCCGGTTGCCGGCAAGCCGCTGATTGTCTGGCATCTCGAACGCCTGGCGCGTGCCGGCTTTCGAGATATCGTCATCAACCATGCGCATCTCGGCGATGAGATCGAAGCCTTGCTCGGGGCTGGCGATGCCTGGGGGGTGCGCATTCATTATTCGGCCGAACCGGTCGGCGCACTTGAAACTGCCGGCGGCATTGCCAACGCCCTGCATCTACTCGGCGACACGCCGTTTCTTGTAGTCAATGGCGACATCTTCTGCGACTGGGATGTCGGCCGTGCAAATGGTGCGCTTGCCCCGGAAATGCTGGCCCATCTGGTACTTGTCGACAACCCCCCACAACATCCGGCAGGCGACTTTACGTTAACCCAGCAAAAAGTCGGCGTTGGCGGGACGGCACGATTGACATTCAGCGGCATCGGCATCTACCGTACGGAACTTTTCGCCGGCATCGTGCGCGGCCAACCCGCAAAACTCGCCCCCCTGCTCCACGAAACTATCGACGCTGGACGCATCAGTGGCGAGCATCATCTCGGCCGCTGGGTCGATGTCGGCACGCCGGAGCGACTCGCCGCTCTCGATGCCGAGTTGCGCATGGCGTGCTAGCATTTCCGCATGAATATCCTGCCGCGCATTTCCCCGTTCCAGCAGCGACGACTTTCGTTACTCGACCGCATGCAAGTCGCCGGGGGTGGGGTGGCGGTGATTCCCACCGCGCCGGAACGCATCCGCAACCGCGACACAAGCTTTCCCTACCGCGCCGACAGCTATTTCCATTACCTGACCGGTTTTCCCGAACCTGAAGCGGTGCTGGTCCTGATTGCCGGCGACCAACCGCAATCCATGCTGTTCTGCCGCGACAAGGATATCGACAAGGAAATCTGGGATGGCTTCCGCTACGGGCCAGCGGGCGCGTGCGAAGCTTTCGGTTTCGATGCAGCCCATTCGATCAAGGAATTCGACGCCAAACTTGCAGAATTGCTGGCCGACCAGCCAGCCCTGTGGTTCTCGCTCGGCCACGACAGCGCCTGGGACGCGCGCATTACCGCCGCGCTCAATGCCGTGCGCGCGCAAACCCGTTCCGGCAAGCGTGCACCCGCCGTCCTGCATGATGTACGCGCCACCCTCGACGAAATGCGCCTCGTCAAGGACGGTCACGAAATTACTCTCATGCAACAGGCCGCCCGTATCGCCGGCGCGGCGCACCGGCGCGCCATGCAATTTACCGCGCCAGGAAAATTCGAACATGAAGTCGAGGCGGAGTTCCTCCACGAATTCCGCCGCCAGGGCAGCCAGTATCCGGCCTACACGCCCATCGTGGCGGGCGGTGCCAACGCCTGCGTTCTGCACTATGTCGACAACAACCGTGCGCTCAAGGACGGCGACCTGCTGCTGATCGACGCCGGTTGCGAGGTCGACGGCTACGCCAGCGATATCACGCGTACCTTCCCGGTAAATGGCCGCTTTTCCGGCCCGCAGGCAGACGTTTACGACCTCGTGCTTGAAGCGCAGGCGGCAGCCATTGCCGCCATCCAGCCGGGCGCGAATTTCCTTGACCCGCACAATGCAGCGGTGCGCATCCTCGCGCAAGGCATGATCGACCTGAAACTGCTCGAGGGTAGCGTCGATACCGTGATCGAAACGGAAACCTACAAACGTTTCTACATGCACCGCACCAGCCACTGGCTCGGTCTCGATGTACATGACGCTGGTGAATACCGCAGCGGCGAAGCATGGCGCGCCCTGCTGCCGGGCATGGCGCTGACGGTCGAACCCGGCTGCTACATTCGTCCCGGCGACGACGTGCCGGAGGCTTTCTGGAATATCGGCGTACGTATCGAGGACGATGTGCTGGTCACGGCAGAAGGCTGCGACATTCTCACTATCGATACGCCCAAGAAGATCGCCGCTATAGAAGCGCTCATGGCCAAATGAAAGAACCCGTCCTCATCATCGGTGGCGGTCCCGCCGGCATGGCGCTGGCACTGGCGCTGCACCAGCGCGGCGTGTTCGCCCGCATTGTCGATTCCCGTCCGCGTGGCGCGGCAAAAAGCGATGCGCGCATCCTCGCGCTCTCGCACGGTTCACGCCTGATCCTCGAGAACCTCGGCGTCTGGGGCAAAATTCCGCACACGCCCATCACCACCATCCACGTTTCCCATCAGGGCGGGCTCGGCCGCACGCGCATCCGCGCTGCGGAAGAGAACGTCCCCGCACTCGGTTACGTGCTCGCCGCCGGTGACCTGGCCACGGTTCTCGATACGGCGCTGGCCAAGCACGGCACGGCTTTTGACGACAACACTGCGGCCCCCGCGCACCCCGACAGCGCATTGATCGTACATGCCGAAGGACATATCGACAACAGCAACAATGTTGCGGACATCCACAATCGCGACTACGGCCAGCATGCCGTGATTTGCACGGCCCGCGCCTCCGCACCGCCGCGTGGCGTCGCCTGGGAACGCTTCACGCCCGCCGGGCCGGTGGCCTTGCTGCCCTGCAACGATGCCTACGCGGTGGTGATGACCTGCCCGGCCGGCGAAAGCGCGACAATCGCGGCGGCCAACGACAGTGATTTCCTCGCGCTGCTGCAGTCGCGTTTCGGTGCCAACGTGCGCCTGACGGCTGCCAGTCCGCGCCTCGTCTATCCGCTCGGCCTTCGTCTGCGGCGCCAACCCGTCGTCGGCCGCGAGGTCTGGATCGGCAACGCCGCGCAAACCCTGCACCCGGTCGCCGGCCAGGGTTTCAATCTCGCGTTGCGCGATATCAGCGAACTGGCCGACGCGCTCACTGACGCCGCCGATCCAGGCGACGCCCAACGGCTGGCCCGCTATGCCGCCGGGCGGCGCATCGACCGCATCTCCACCGTCGGCTTCACTGACGGCCTGGTGCGGCTGTTTTCCAACGACAGCGCACCGCTGCGCCACCTCCGCAGTGCCGGCCTGCTGGCGCTCGACCTGATCCCCGCCGCCCGCTCCTTCCTGGCCCGTCGCATGATGTTCGGCGCACGGGGTTGGTAGGGATATAGTCGCGGGATTGCGATCGCGTTAGAATTCTGCCCCTCCTCCCCGATATTCCCCTTCACCACCGCCCATGGACTACCTCGGCTTCACGCTGCGCAATAACCTGTTCGTCGCGCCCATGGCCGGGGTGACGGACCGGCCATTCCGCCAGTTGTGCAAGAAACTCGGCGCGGGGCTGGCGGTATCAGAGATGGTCACCTCCAACTCGCTACTCTACGGCAGTGCCAAGACACGCCGCCGTGCCGACCACACGGGCGAAGTTGATCCGATCGTTGTCCAGATCGCCGGGGCTGATCCCGGCCTGCTGGCGCAAGCGGCGCGCTACAACGTAGACCGTGGCGCGCAAATCGTCGATGTCAACATGGGCTGCCCGGCAAAAAAGGTGTGCAACGTCATGGCCGGCTCGGCGCTGATGCAGGACGAAGCGCTGGTGGCAAAGATTCTTGAAGCCGTGGTGAGCACCGTACCTGAAACGCCGGTCACGCTGAAGTTTCGTACTGGCTGGAATCACGCCAACAAGAACGCCCCGACGATCGCCCATATCGCCCAGGAATGCGGCATTCGCGCTATCGCCATCCACGGCCGCACGCGCGCTGACCAGTACACAGGCAATGCCGAATACGACACCATCGCACTCGTGAAATCGCGGGTGAGTATTCCGGTCATCGCCAACGGCGACATCGCCACGCCACAGAAAGCCAAAGAGGTGCTCGATTACACGCAGGCCGATGGCGTGATGATCGGCCGCGCTGCGCAGGGTCGCCCCTGGCTGTTCCGCGAGATCGAGCATTACCTCAGGACGGGCGCCGTCCTGCCAGTGCCGACTTTTGCCGAGATCCACGCCATCCTGCGCGAACACCTCGCCGACCTCTACGCTTTTTACGGCGAGGATACCGGCGTAAGAATCGCGCGCAAGCACATCTCCTGGTACACCAAAGGTATCGTCGGCGCGGCGCGTTTCCGCCACGCGATGAATCAACTGGAAAATGTGGCGGCGCAACTCGCCGCTACCGATGAATTCTTTCTTGGCCCCGACAGCCACCCGTCGGCCAACGACCCGCTTTCCTACATGGATGCTGCATGAGTAATGAAATTGCCGATTGCGTTCGCCGCAATCTCAACCGCTACTTCCGTGATCTTGACGGTGAAACCCCGCATGCGATTTACGACATGGTGATTGCCAGCATCGAAAAGCCCATGCTCGAAGTCGTGATGAAACAGGCACAGAACAACCAGACCAACGCCGCCGAAATGCTCGGTATCAGCCGCAGTACTCTGCGGCGCAAGCTCGCCGAACACAATCTCTCTGAAAACAGGTGAAGACATGAAAGTTACTCAAGCGCTCATCAGCGTTTCCGACAAGCACGGCACCGTCGACTTCGCGCGCGAACTCGCCGCCTTCGGCATTCGGCTGCTGTCCACTGGCGGCACCGCCAAGCTGCTGCGCGATGCCGGCCTTGTTGTCACCGATGTTTCCGACTACACCGGCTTCCCCGAGATGCTCGACGGCCGCGTCAAGACCCTGCATCCCAAGGTCCATGGCGGCATTCTCGGCATCCGCGGCAACCCTGAACACGCAGCGACCATGGAAAAGCACGACATCCCCCCCATCGACCTCGTCGTCGTGAATCTCTACCCGTTCGCACAAACCATCGCCAAGAAGGATTGCACGCTGACCGATGCCATCGAGAACATCGACATCGGTGGCCCGACCATGGTGCGTGCTGCGGCGAAGAATCATGGCAATGAGCAAGGCGGCTGTGCGGTCGTCACCGATCCGGAGGACTACGCAGGCATCATCGCGGAACTGCAGGCGAACGGCGGGGTTATTTCCTACGCCACACGCTTCAATCTAGCGAAGAAGGCCTTCGTGCATACGGCGCGCTACGACAGCGCCATCGCCAACTGGCTGACCAGCCTAAATGCCGACAACCAGCCGACCACCTTCCCCGAGCGCCTGCAACTGGCTTTCGACAAGGTTGACACCATGCGCTACGGCGAGAATCCGCACCAACAGGCCGCGTTCTATCGCGAACCGGTTGCCGTTGCCGGCAGTATCGCCAGTTACCAGCAGTTGCAGGGCAAGGAACTCTCCTACAACAATATCGGCGATGCCGATGCGGCGTGGGAAGCGGTGAAAGCCTACGAAACTACCACCTGCGTAATCGTCAAGCACGCCAACCCCTGTGGCGTGGCACTTGGCGCCACCGCCGAGGAAGCTTACCGTCGCGCCTTCTCGACCGACCCAACCTCGGCTTTCGGCGGCATCATCGCCTTCAACTGCACTATCGACAAGGCCACGGCGGAAGCCGTTTCCGGCCAGTTTGCCGAAGTCATCATCGCGCCGGAAATCACCGATGAGGCGCGCCAGGTGTTTGCCGCCAAGCAAAACCTGCGCGTGCTGGTCGTCCCCATGGGCAAGAGTACCGGCGCCTTCGACTTCAAACGCGTCGGCGGCGGCCTGCTGGTGCAAACGGCGGACGAAGCGCGCATCACGCAGAGCGACATCAAGGTGGTCACCAAGCGCGTGCCGACCGAGCAGGAAATGCGTGACCTGCTGTTCGCCTGGAAAGTCGCCAAGTATGTCAAGTCGAACGCCATCGTCTATTGCAAGGATGGCATGACCGTCGGCGTCGGCGCCGGCCAGATGAGCCGTGTCGACTCGGCACGCATCGCCGCCATCAAGGCCGAGAACAACAAGATGACCGTGGCCGGTTCGGTGGTCGCCTCCGACGCCTTCTTCCCCTTCCGTGACGGGCTCGACGTGCTGGCCCAGGCCGGCGCAACCGCAGTGATCCAGCCCGGCGGTTCGGTGCGCGACGCTGAGGTCATCGCGGCAGCCGATGAGCACAATATCGCCATGGTATTCACCGGCTTCCGTCACTTCCGTCACTGATCATGAAGTTACTCGTCATCGGTTCCGGCGGCCGCGAACACGCACTGGCCTGGCGGCTCGCGCAATCTGCGAAAGTCCAGAAAGTCTATGTCGCACCGGGCAACGCCGGCACGGCACATGAGGACGGTCTGGAAAACCTGCCGCTCAAGCATATCCCCGATCTGGTCGCCTTTGCCCGCGACAACGACATCCACGCCACAGTGGTCGGCCCGGAAGCACCGCTGGCCGCCGGCATCGTCGACGCTTTTCGTAGCGCCGAACTGCGTATTTTCGGCCCGACGCGCGCAGCCGCACAACTGGAGAGCTCAAAAGATTTTGCCAAGCAGTTCATGCACCGCCACAACATTCCGACGGCGAAGTTCCGCACCTTCAGCGACACTGCCGAGGCGCATGCCTATATCGATGCCGAGGGCGCACCGATCGTTATCAAGGCTGACGGCCTGGCAGCAGGCAAGGGTGTGGTTGTCGCGATGTCCGCCGACGAGGCGCATCGCGCCATCGACGCCATGCTCGCCGGCAACAAACTCGGCGACGCTGGAAGCCGCGTGGTTATCGAAGAGTTTCTCGACGGCGAGGAAGCCAGTTTCATCGTCATGGCCGACGGTCACCATGCTCTGGCGCTCGCCACCAGCCAGGATCACAAACGCCTCAAGGACAACGACGAAGGCCCCAACACCGGCGGCATGGGCGCCTACTCGCCCGCCCCGGTGGTAACGCCCGAGATTCACGCCCGTGTCATGCGCGAGGTGATCCAGCCGACGCTGCGCGGCATGGAACAGGACGGCATCCTGTTCACCGGCTTCCTCTATGCCGGCCTGATGATCAAGCCCGACGGCGGCCTGAAAGTCCTCGAATTCAACTGCCGCATGGGTGACCCCGAGACACAGCCGATCATGCTGCGCCTGAAGAGCGACCTGGTCGATCTCGTCGACGCTGCCATCAACGGCCACCTCGACAAGGCCGAGGCGCAGTGGGATCGCCGCGTCGCCCTGGGGGTCGTGCTCGCCGCCCACAATTATCCCGAGACCCCGCGCAAAGGTGATGTCATCCACGGGCTTGGCAAGACCGGCGCCGATGCGCATGTCTTCCACGCCGGCACCACCGAAAAGGATGGCCACATTGCCACCGCCGGTGGGCGCGTTCTCTGCGTCACCGCGCTCGGCGACAACGTCCGGGCCGCCCAGAAGAGTGCCTACGATATCGTCGACGACATCCGTTTCGACGGTATGCAATTCCGCCGCGATATTGGCTATCGCGCCCTCAAACGCTGATGGACAGCACCGCTGTCAAAACCTACTTTACGGGGCTGCAGGAACGCATTGTCGCAGCGCTGGAAACTTTCGACGGCCAGCCGTTCCGGCGCGATGCGTGGAAAAGGCCCCAGGGTGGGGGAGGCATTTCGCGACTGATCGAAGAAGGCACCTTCTTTGAACGCGGCGGCGTCAATTTCTCGCACGTCACCGGTGACCAGTTACCCGCTTCCGCCACTGCGCACCGCCCCGAGTTGGCGGGACGCACATGGGAAGCCATGGGCGTGTCGCTGGTGCTGCATCCGCGCAACCCCTACTGCCCCACCTCGCACATGAATGTACGCTGCTTTATCGCCACGAAAGAAGGCAGCGATCCCGTCTGGTGGTTCGGTGGCGGCATGGATCTCACGCCCTATTACGGCTTTGCGGAAGATGCCGCGCATTTTCATCAAACCTGCAAATCAGCACTCGCGCCCTTCGGCGATGGTATGCATGCGCGCTACAAAAAATGGTGCGACGAATATTTCTTTCTCAAGCATCGCAACGAACCGCGCGGCATCGGTGGCATCTTTTACGATGATCTGAATGAGGGTGGCTTCGAGCGCTGTTTCGTTCTTACGCAAAGCGTCGGCGACCATTTTACCGACGCCTATCTGCCGCTTTGCGCGCGGCGCCGCGACCTGCCTTACGGCGAACGCGAGCGCGACTTCCAGGCCTACCGGCGCGGGCGCTATGTCGAGTTCAATCTGGTGTGGGATCGCGGCACGCTGTTCGGCCTGCAATCCGGCGGGCGTACCGAGGCAATCCTGATGTCGCTGCCGCCCATCGTCAAATGGCGCTACGACTGGCATCCGGAGGTCGGCAGCGCCGAGGAAAAGCTCTACACGGACTTCCTGCCGCCGCGCGACTGGGTTTGATCGAAGCAGCCTGCGGCCGCCCGATAGTGCCGATTGGCATCATCGGGACGCTCGAGATGGTCAAACAGACGGGCCAGCTCAACATGCACATCACATAACGGATCCACCGCCAGCGAGGCTTCCAGATAGCTTTGTGCCTTACCCCAGAGTTGCTGGCGGGCGCACAGTCGGCCCAGCGCCAGCAGCAACTCGGCATCGTTCGGGTGCGCATGCAGCCACTTCTCGCAATGGGCGATGTGCCCGAGAACGTCGGCGCTCACGCAACGCGCGTAGTCTTCCAGCAGCACGGATTCCCAACGTGCATCGAGATAATCCTCGATAAGTTGCCCGCTCTCTGCACAGGCGCCAGCCATCGTCAATGCACGCGTGACGCGCTGGGCGAGTTGCAAATCGAGGCGTTCGGCAGACAGCATATCCCGCCAATAGCGCATGAGTTGCACAGGGTCGTCCTGTAGCCCGTCGAGCATGCCGCGCTGCGCGCGCAGGCGCAAGGGCAAAGCCTGCTCGGCCGTCAGGGCGCGGTGCTTTTCCAGCGAACGGGCGATCCGCAACATCTCCGCCCAATCGGATTGCCCCTGGGCCAGACGCAGGAACATGCGCTGGGCAGAAATCTGGCGGCGCTCTTTGGCGCCGAGTTGATCTAGCGCAGCTTTGGCTGCCGCAAAGTCACGCGCATCGAGTGCCAAACCGGCCTCGGCCATCAAGCGGGCCGTATGCCAAGCGCCATCATCGGCTGCTGCACGCGCGCGCCACTCGGCGATGCGCGCCTCATCATGCAGTGCATGTGCAGCCTTGAAGCCGACGAGTGCTGCCAGTTGTACGGCGGGTCCAGCCGGAGCTGCCGTCCCGCCGGCGCCGACTTTTTCCGCACTCTTGATGGCATGACCGTAACGACCTTCCCAGAACTGACGCAGCGCTTCGGCCACCGTGCGCTCATCGCGCTGGCGGGCGCGCCGGGAGCGAAACTCGCCGACGATGCGCGGCATGTTCATGGTGATGGCAATCGCACGCAATAAAAGATAAACCACCGCAAGCACAACAAACTGCAACAGCACAAACAGGTTGAACGACAGCTCGATGCGCCAGGGCGGCAACACCCACAGCACATAACCGTCAGACAGGTGACCAAGCAAGGCAACGCCGATCGCCAGTGCGCTCAGGGTCAGCAACCAGAAGAGGGAGCGCATGGGCTGACTACCGGGTGACGCGCTCGCGCGCCAATTTGAAATTGCGCAGCGCCGAGAGCGTTTCATTCAGCTCGACGGGTTCACGCATCACATCGAGACGTCCCAGCACCTTCAGGGCAGCCTGCGCCTCCTGCACACTGGCCGCGCGCGTATCGAAGTAATGGTCGAGCCATTCATTGGCCTGCTTGAGATCGCTCTGGAAGGTGCGGCCGTCGCGCGCCAGCAGCGCCAGACGTGCCGTCAGGAGGCGCAAGCGTAGGTTCTCGCGCAGGAAGAAGATTTCACGGGGCGCCAGCAGTCCCGGATCGGGACGGTCGATACGCTCGATGCGCACCAGCTGACGCAGTTCCCGCCACACATCGACCAGCCAAGTCTGGGCCAGTGCCTGCCAGTTGAAAGCCGGCATGGCCGGAGGATCCGTTTCCGCAGCCGGCGGCGCGGCGGGTACAGCAGCGGTAGAGTCGGCGGCGGCCTGATCGACGACGGCAGGCTTGCGCTTAGCAGCCGGTGCCGGCCGTTGCTCGAAGGCCAGCGGCAAACCGGGCACCGCATTCAGGATCGCGTCCAGCTTGATGGCAATGCCCGGCACATCGGCTCCCGGCAGGGACTTGAGGCGCTCGATGTCGCGATTGATCAGCTTGCGCAACGACAGGAATTGCGGCTGCAGGCTTTTGGCCAGACGCGCCTCCGCACCCTGCATCACAATCAGCGCCGCTTCGACGTTGCCGGCCAGTTGCAGTTGCTGAGCGGCCAGCGAGACATCCTGCTCGATTTCGGCCAGCAAACGATCATCTTTTACCCGGGAATAATCCTGATACAGCGCGTCGAGTGCCAGTTGCTGGCTCTGCATTTCCGCCGCACGCGCTTCCAGTGCGCCCACCTTGGCCTGCAGCGCATCGAGCGCCTCGCGATTCTGTTTGGCATTGGCCTGAGCATCGCGTTGCACCGCGTCACCATCGGCGAGGCGGCGCGACAAGTCCTGGCGTGTCGCCTCGAGACGCTCGCTGCCTTGCCAGCCGAACCAGGACAACAGCAGTACTCCCGCCAGGGCAAGCACTGCCAACCCGATGGCGAGCGGCTGATTACCGCCGGAGTTCTTGCGGGGCGGCGCCGTCAGTGCGGGCAACTCGGGAGCCGGGGCGGATGAATGGGGGGAGGAATGAGATTCGGTCATGGCGATGAAAGGTGTTCGATCAATCCGGCAAGCAATCCGGCATCTGCCGGTCCCGTCAGGATAACCTGAGTGAGCCCCAGTGCGCGCGCCTGCTGGGCAATCCGCGCATGGGGCACGAAGGTCGGCGTCTTTTTCAGCCAACTCTGGCCGAGCTTGCCGACCATCTCATAGAGATTGCGCAGGCCTTCGCTGCTGGTGATGGTCAGCGCGTCCAGCCGGCCGTCGCCCCACAGCTTGAGCAGCGGCGCCGGATCGAGCGCGGGCTTGCTGCGCAGATAGCAGGTGACATAATCGACTTGCGCACCGCGCGCTTTCATGGTGTCACCGAACAAATCTCGGCCACCGTCGCCGCGAAAGATGATGACGCGCTTGCCGGCCATCTCCTGGAGCGGGGGCAGTTCCATGAGCGCCTCGGAGTCGAAACGCTCTTGCGGCGCCACCACGTTGCGGATGCCGTGACGCGCCAAGGCCTCTTCACTGCTGTGACCGACGGTTGCCACGCGCACACTCGCCGGCCATTGCCGGTATTCCAGAACCACTGCGAGCGCCTTATCGACGGCGTTTGGGCTGACGAACACCGCCCAGTCGTATTGCTCGAGACGGATCGCCACATCCAGCAAGGGCGCCGTATCCGTCACATCCGCGATAGCCAGCACGGGGAACAGTACGGGATGTGCGCCGAGTTCGACCAGCGCTTCGGCCAGATGGGTTGCCTGGCCTGCCGGCCGCGTCACGACGATATGCCGCCCAGCCAGCGGAGTCTGGCTCCGTGTTGTCAGCGCCGACTTTTCCGTGACGCAGTCCATCAACCCAGTGAGGCAAGAATCTCGGTGGCGCCCTGCGCACGCAAATCGGCGACCAGCGCCAGACCGAGTGTTTCGGGATCAGTCGCCGGCCCGATATGCTCGGCACGGGCGATGCGCGCTCCGTCGGGCGTGGCCACCAGGCCGCGCAAGCGCAGATTCCCGTCTGCAAATTCGGCGTAGGCACCCAACGGCACTTCGCAGCTGCCCGCCAGCGCCCGCGATACGGCACGCTCGGCACGCACACAGGCCGCCGTGGCCGCATCGTTGAGGGGCTGCATCCAGTCAGCCACTTCGGGTCGATCAGACAGTGCCTCGATGCCCAGTGCGCCCTGTCCGGCGGAAGGCAGGGATAATTCAGCCGACAGCACCGCACGGATGCGTTCGCCCAATCCCAGCCGCGTCAACCCGGCAGCGGCAAGAATGATCGCGTCGTACTGGCCTTCATCGAGCTTGCGCAGCCGCGTGTCGAGATTGCCGCGCAAGCTGGTCACGGCGAGATACGGATAATTGGCATGCAGTTGCGCCTCGCGACGCAGGCTGGACGTGCCGACCACCGCGCCCGGCGGCAGGTCTTCGAGGCGTGCGAACTTGTTTGACACGAAAGCATCGAGCGGCACTTCGCGCGGACCGATCGCCACCAGCGCAAATTCGGGCGCCAGTTGCATCGGCACATCCTTCATCGAATGCACGGCAATGTCGGCGGCGCGCTCCAGCAATGCGGTTTCAAGTTCCTTGACGAACAGCCCCTTGCCGCCGACCTTGGAGAGCGGCTGGTCGAGAATCTGGTCGCCGCGGGTCGTCATGCCCAGAAGCTCGACCTGACACGCCGGATATAATCGTTGCAGAAGTCCTCGCACATGCTCCGCCTGCCAAAGGGCGAGGCGCGATTCGCGGGTGGCAATGACGATACGCTCGGGATATGAACTCACTGGGCAGACCACCAATATCGAAAGAAAATTATGAACGGAATTTCGGCCGATTCTAGCATCCCAGCCGAAGCGGCCATGGACAAGGACGCTCCGCTGTTCGAGGATATCCGCCTGCTCGGCCAGCTGCTCGGCGCGGTCATCCGCGATCAGGAAGGCGAAGAAGTCTTCACCATCATCGAGCGCATCCGCCTGCTGTCGATCCGCCTGCATCGCGATAACGAAAATGCTGCCCGCGTGGAACTGGAAGCCCTGCTGGACAGCCTGACGCGCGAACAGACCAATCTTGTGGCGCGCGCCTTCAGCTACTTTTCGCACCTCGCCAACATCGCCGAGGACCAGCACCACATCCGCCGTGCCCGCGCCCACGCGCTGGCTGGCTCGCAGCCGCGCGAAGGCAGCTTCGCCCACGCGACCGCGCTGGCCGGCGAGATGGGTATCCCGCGCGAACAGCTCGCAGAATTTCTTGCCCAGGCCGATATCGCCCCCGTGCTCACCGCACACCCGACCGAGGTCCAGCGCAAGAGCATCCTCGATCGCCAGTGGCAGGTTGCGCGCCTGCTCGACGCGCGCGACCGCACGCCGCTGACACCCGAGGAACTCAAGGACAACAGCGAAGCGCTGCACCGCGCCGTGCTGATTCTCTGGCAGACGCGCATGTTGCGCACCGTCAAGCTCTCGGTGATGGACGAAGTCAGCAATGCACTGTCTTATTACGACACCACCTTCCTGCGCGAGCTACCCCGTCTGCATAACAGCATCGAGGATGCCGTCGGCGCTCCGCTGCCCGGTTTCCTGCGTCCCGGCTCCTGGATCGGCGGTGATCGTGACGGCAATCCCTTCGTCACTGCCGACATTCTAAAAAGCGCATTGAACGCGCAAAGCCGCAAGGCTTTCACCTACTACCTCGAACAGACGCACAAACTGGGTGGCGAACTGTCTTCTTCCGAACTGCTGGTGAATATCTCGGACGCGCTGCACGATCTCGATGAGCGCTCACCCGACCGTAATCCGCACCGTAGCGACGAACCCTACCGGCGCGCCATCGCCGGCATCTACGCACGGCTTGCAGCAACGGCCCGCGAACTCGACCACATGGAAGCCTTGCGCCATGCCGTGGCCGATGCGCCACCCTATGCCGACTGCGCCGCATTCGCCGCCGAACTCGACATTCTCGACAACTCGCTGAAACGTAACCGTTCGGCGCTCATGGCCCGTGGCCGGCTGCGGCGGCTACGACGCGCCGTGGAACTGTTCGGCTTCCATCTGGCTGCCCTCGACTTGCGGCAGAACTCCGAAGTGCATGAGCGCACCGTGCATGAGCTGTTCGAAACCGCCCGCCCCGGTACCGAATACAGCCG